>NZ_CP114904.1:4547777-4850000 GCF_027497215.1 Micromonospora sp. WMMD812
GGTCTCCACGGTCGCCGACGGCCTGGCCGAGCCGAGCGACCTGGTGCTCACCCCGGACGGTGAGGTGCTGGTGGTGGAGTCCGCCGCGCACCGGCTCACCCGGCTGGCCCCGGGCGCGCTCACCGCGGCCGGCGCGAGCACGGTGGACGGGCCTCGGCACCGCGCCGAACGGAAGCCGACCGATGTGGCGGCCGGTGAGCTGACCCTGGACATCGTCTTCACTCCGGCGCCCGGGCAGAAGCTGGACGAGACGTACGGGCCGTCCACCCGGGTGGTGGTCTCCGCCTCGCCGCCGGAGCTGCTGGTCGAGGGGGCCGGCACCGGCACCGAGCTGTCCCGCCGGTTGGTGGTTAACCCCGACGTGACCGGTGGGGTGCTCCAGGTGACCGCCCAGGCGGCGACCTGCGACGCGGACGTCGAGCACGCGGCCTGCCACCTCACGCGCCAGGACTGGGGCGTCCCGGTCCGGGTGGTCGACGGCGGCGCGGCCCGTCTGCCGCTGGTGCTGCGCGGCCTGGACGCCTGACCGTCGTCCACGGGTCCCGCTCACCCCGCGAAGGGGCTGAGCGGGACGCCCGCGTCAATCAGCGCGGCCCGGACCATCTCGGCCGAGGCGACCGCGCCCGGGCTGTCCCCGTGCAGGCAGATCGACTCGACCGGGCAGGGGATCACGGTGCCGTCCACCGCCACCACGGTGCGCTCGGTGGCCATCCGGACCGCCCGCTCGGCGACCTGCTCCGGGTCGGTGACCAGAGCGCCCGGGGCGCTCCGGGGCACCAGCATGCCGGTGGGCAGGTAGCCGCGGTCGGCGAAGCCCTCGGCGACCACCCGCAGCCCGGCGCCGACCGCGAGCTGCGCGAGCATCGACCCGGGCGAGCAGAGGACGGGGAGCTGGTCGTCGTACTCGTTGACGGCCGCGACCAGCGCTGCCGCCTGCGACTCCTCGGACGCCGCCGCGTGGTACAGCGCGCCGTGCGGCTTCAGGTAGCGCACCCGGGCGCGGAAGAGCCGGCAGAATGCGTCCAGGGCGCCGAGCTGGTAGGTGACCTCGTCGCGCAGCTCCGCGAAGTCGTACGCGATGTGCCGCCGGCCGAACCCGGCCAGGTCGCGGTAGCCGACCTGGGCGCCCACCGCGACGCCGCGACGCACCGCGGCCTCGCTGACCCGGCGCATGGTGGACGGGTCGCCGCCGTGGAAGCCGCAGGCGACGTTCGCGGAGGTGACCAGGTCCAGCAGCGCCTCGTCGTCGCCCAGCCGCCAGATGCCGAATCCTTCGCCCAGGTCAGCGTTGAGGTCCATGGAACCTGACGGTAGTACCTGGCCGGGCCTGCGCGAGCGGGGTCACGTCGGCCACCACCCCGATGATCGGATACCCGCCGGTGGTCGGGTGGTCGGCCAGGAAGATCAACGGCTGGCCGTCGGCGGGCACCTGCACCGCGCCGAGCACGATACCCTCGCTGGGCAGCTCGCCGGTGATCGCGCGGGGCAGCGCCGCGCCGGCCAGTCGCGCGCCGACCCGGTTGCTCACCGGGCTCACCGTGTACGCCGTGCCGAGGAGCCGGTCGAGCGCCGTCGGGGTGAACCAGTCGTCGCGCGGGCCGAGCCGGACCGTGAGCCGCAGCTCCTCGCCGGGCGGCGGGGCGACGGTCAGGTCGACCGGCGCGGGCGGGCCGACCGGCACGCCGAGGGGCAGCCGGTCACCGTCGTTCAGCGGGGACGGCCCCAGCCCGGAGAGGGTGTCGGTGGCCCTGCTGCCCAGCACCGGCGGCACGTCGATCCCGCCGGACACGGCCAGCCAGTTGCGAACGCCGCGCCGGGCGGGACCGATCCGCAGCACCGCACCGGCCGGTACGGAGAGCGGCCGCCCGACGTCTCCCGGGCGCTCGTCCACCCGCACCTCCGCCTCGGCGCCGGTGACCGCGACGGCGGCCGCGTGGGAAAGGCGCAGCGTGCAGCCGGTCAGCGTGATCTCCAGGCCGCCGACGGTCTCCGGGTTGCCGACCAGCCGGTTGGCCAGTCGCAGCGCGTTCGGGTCGAGCGCGCCGGAACGGGGCACCCCGAGGTGGGCGAGACCCGGCCGGCCCAGGTCCTGCACGGTGGTGAGCGCCCCGGCGCGCAGCACCTCGAGCTCGCCCGCCGTCGGGCTCACGCCGGCACCAGCCGGAGCCGGGTGCCCGGGGTGAGCCGGGTCGGCGGGTCGGCGGCCACGTCGAAGAGCGGCATCCCGGTTCGGCCGACCAGCAGCCAGCCGCCGGGTGACGCGCTCGGGTAGATCCCGGCGTACGGGCCGGCGAGGGCGACCGACCCGGCCGGCACCCGGGGGCGGGGGGTGGGCAGCCGGGGCAACGCCAGCGCGGCGGGCAACCCGGTCAGGTACGGGAAGCCGGGCGCGAAGCCGCAGAAGGCCACCCGGAACTCGGTGCCGGTCAGTCGCTCGACCACGGCCGGTACGGTGGTGGCCCAGTGCTCCGCGACGACCGGCAGGTCGGCGCCGTCGTACGTCACCGGAACCTCGACCACGACCTCGGCGTGGGCGTCGACGGCGGTTGGGCGCGGGGTCCAGGCGGCGACGAGGCGGGCGGTCCCCGCCGGGTCCGGCACGCCGTCGAGCAGGACGGTGGCGGCCGCCGGAACGATCTCCACGGCGGTCAGCTCGCCGAGGTCGCGGCGCCGGGACAGCTCCGCCCGCCACGCCTCCACCCGGCCGGCGACGTCCACCCCGGCCGGTGTGCCGGCCTCCGTGCAGTCGAGCAGCAGGGCGTGCGCCCCGACGGGTCGGATCCGCATCCCGCCATCTTCGCCGACGCGGCCGCGGCGCGGGGTCCCACCGTCGCCCGTGGATCGGAGTGACGAGTCGCACTACTTCCAAGTAACCTACGGTGCCGTAACCTGTTGTCGTGACCACCTCCGCACCGCTTCGGCTCAAGCCGGTCGACATCGGTAAACCCCGGATGCGCGGCTGGCTGCACACGTACGCGTTCTTCGCCGCCCTGGTCTGCGGGATCGTGCTCTGCGCGATCGCCGCGAGCCGGCCCGGCTGGGCGCCGCTGGTGAGCTGCGTCGTCTACAGCCTGACCGTGTGCGGGCTCTTCGGCACCAGCGCGCTCTACCACCGTCGAGTGTGGTCGGAGCGGGGCTACCAGATCATGCGCCGCATGGACCACTCGATGATCTTCGTGTTCATCGCCGGCACCTACACGCCGTTCTGCGTCCTGCTGCTGGAGCGGCGACCGGCGACCGTCATGCTGGCCCTGGTCTGGGGCGGCGCGCTGGCCGGTGTGGCGCTGAAGATGATCTGGCCGCACGCGCCGCGCTGGATCTCGGCCCCGCTCTACCTGGCGCTCGGCTGGGTGGCGGTGGCGATGCTGCCGCAGATCCTGCACCAGGGCGGGGTGACCGCGCTGGTGCTGCTGCTGGTCGGCGGCGCGATCTACAGCGTGGGCGCGGTCTTCTACGCGCTGCGCCGGCCGAACCCGTGGCCGACGGTCTTCGGCCACCACGAGTTCTTCCACGCCTGCACCCTGGTGGCCGCGATCTGCCACCACATCGCGATCTACTTCGCGCTCTTCGCCTGAGGCGCGGGCGGCTGCGCACCGCAGGTGGGCAGCGGACGCGCCGAGGGCCCCGCGACGCCGCGGGGCCCTCGGGGAGCGGTGGGCGGGGGTCAGACGGTACGGCCCGGCCGGCGCACCTCGCGGTACTCCTGCACGACCCGGTCGTCCTGCACCGGCACGACCCGGTCGGCCACCACGCGGTCCTCGCGGACGGGGGCGGTGGTCACCACGGTGCGCCGACGGTTGTTCCAGAAGTAGAGGGTGACCAGCAGGCCGGCCACGCCGGCGAGCATGAGCACCCAGCCGACCACGGCCAGGTTGAGCCAACCCAGGTCGGCCTCCACGGCGAACGCGAAGATCGCGCCCAACGCGATCAGGAAAATGCTGCCACCAATGCCCATCGTCGACTCCTCGGCTGTCAGCTGGCGTAACGTCCCGCCGCGGCCATCGGTGAGGTTGCGGCATCCATCGACTTACCCCGGCAGCGTGATCGCCAATCGGGCAAGCTGGGGGCATGACGGACGCGCACGCCGAGGGACGGACACTGGTGCTGCTGCGGCACGCGAAGGCCGAGCAGTCCGAGGAACTGCCGGACGCGGACCGGTCGCTGACCAGCCGGGGCGAGGCCGACGCGGCCGCTGCCGGCGCCTGGCTGGCGAAGCACAAGATCCTGCCCGACGTGGTGCTCTGCTCGACCGCCCGGCGGACCCGGCAGACCTGGCACCAGGTGGCGATGGGGATGACCGGTTCGCCCCCGGAGGGAGGTTCGGCCGGTCCGCGACCGGACGTCCGGTACGAGGCGGACGCGTACGAGGCGCAGCCGGAGGACCTGCTCGCCCTGGTCCACCGGGTGGATCCGACCGCCCGGGTCGTGCTGCTGATCGCGCACAACCCCGGGATCTCGCTGCTCTCCGCCCTGCTCGACCCGGACCGGGCGGATGAGGAGGGGCTGCGGACCAGCGGGCTGGCCCTCCACCGCCCCTCGCTCCCGTGGGCCGACCTGGGCCGGGGCGACGCCGAGCTGACCCGTCGACACACCGCACGCCACTGAGCCACCCACCGGTCGGCGGGTGGCCCAGCGGTACGCGGCTCAGGAGGGTGGCGCGGTCGGCGGCGGCGGGTCGGGAGGCGGCGGCATCATCGCGGTCGGATGGGACAGCCGGTTCTCCTCCACGATCAGGGTGCGGGCGCGCTTCCGCCGGTCCTGCCAGAACCACAGCGTCGTGAGCAGGACAGCCAACCCGGCGAGGATGAACACCCAGCCGACCGCGCGCAGGTCGACCCACCAGACGTTGGCTCTGATGGCGAAGGTCAGGATCGCGCCGATCGCGATCAGGAAGATCCCACTACCAATGCCCATGTGCGCTGAACTCCCCCGTGCGTGGCTCCGGGCGTGTTCCGACGTGGTCCCGCGACGGTTACCCGCCACGGCGGCCACCTACCCGGCACGACCGGCCGGGATGCAGCCCTGCCACCCCGCGATCTTGCAGTTCCGGCCCCCTGTTTTGCCCGGTTGATGCGGGTATGACTGGGCAGAAAGTGCAAGATCGCGGGGAAAGGGGACGGCCGGCGGGTGGTCACCCGCCGGCCGTCGTGCCGGTCGTCGCCGGAGGAAGTCAGTGCCTCCTCGATCAGAAGGCCTCCTCCGGGAGGTCCATGATCTCCAGGTCGACGCCCTCGATGATCCGCCGGTCGGCGCCGATACGGGGCAGCACCTCGCGGGCGAAGAACCGGGCGGCGGCGACCTTGCCGGTGTAGAACGCCTTGTCCGCGGTGGAGACCTCGCCGGCCAGCGCGCGCAGGGCCACGTCGGCCTGCTTCTGGAGCAGCCAGCCGACGACCAGGTCGCCGATCGCCAGCAGGAAGCGCCGGCTGCTCAGGCCGACCTTGTAGAGGGCCCGGGCGTCGCCGGCCTGCGCCTCGCCCAGCCAGCCGGTCAGCACGCCCAGAATGTTCTGGACCTCGGCGAGCGCCTTGCCGAGCGCCTGCCGCTCCTCCTTGAGCTGGCCGTTGCCGGCCTCGGTGGTGATGAACTCCTGGATCTCGCCGGCGACCGCCATCAGTGCCCGGCCGTTGTCCCGGACGATCTTCCGGAAGACCAGGTCGAGGCTCTGGATCGCGGTGGTGCCCTCGTACAGGGTGTCGATCTTGGCGTCCCGGACGTACTGCTCCAGCGGGTAGTCCTGGAGGAAACCGGAGCCGCCGAACGTCTGCAGCGCCTCGTGGCCCAGCAGTTCGTAGGCCCGCTCCGAGCCGACGCCCTTCACCAGGGGCAGGAGCAGGTCGTTCACGCGCTTGGCGAGCTTCGTGGCCTTCTCGTCAGCGGCCGCCTCGGCGATGGCGACCTTGTCCTGCCACGAGGCGGTGTAGAGCACCAGCGCGCGCAGACCCTCGGCGTACGACTTCTGCAGCAGCAGCGAGCGCCGCACGTCCGGGTGGTGGGTGATGGTCACCCGCGGCGCGGTCTTGTCGGCCTGCTGGATCAGGTCGGCGCCCTGGACCCGGTTCTTGGCGTACTCGAGGGCGTTCAGGTAGCCGGTGGAGAGGGTGGCGATCGCCTTGGTGCCGACCATCATCCGGGCGTACTCGATGATCATGAACATCTGCCGGATGCCGTCGTGCTTGTCGCCCAGCAGCCAGCCCTTGGCCGGCACGCCGTGCTCCCCAAAGGTCATCTCGCAGGTGTTCGAGACCTTCAGACCCATCTTGTGCTCGACGTTGGTGGCGAAGACGCCGTTGCGCTCGCCCAGCTCGCCGGTCTCCTCGTCGAAGTGGTACTTCGGCACCACGAAGAGCGAGAGGCCCTTGGTGCCCGCGCCACCGGCGCCCTCGACACCCACCGGGCGGGCCAGCACGTAGTGGACGATGTTGTCGGTGAGGTCGTGCTCCCCCGAGGTGATGAAGCGCTTGACACCCTCGATGTGCCACGAGCCGTCCGGCTGCGGGATGGCGCGGGTGCGCCCGGCGCCGACGTCCGAGCCGGCGTCCGGCTCGGTGAGCACCATCGTGGAGCCCCACTGCTTGTCGATGAAGAGCTTGGCCCACTTCTTCTGCCGATCGGTGCCCTCGACGTGCAGCACGTGCGCGAAGGACGGGCCGGAGGCGTACATCCACACCGGGGCGTTCGAGCCGAGCACCAGCTCGGCGAGCGCCCACCAGAGGGCGCGCGGCGCGTTGGTGCCGTCCAGCTCCGGCGGGAGGTCCAGCCGCCAGAACTCGGACTCCATGAACGCCCGGTACGACTTCTTGAACGACTCCGGCAGCGGCGCGGTGTGCGTGGCCGGGTCGAAGACCGGCGGGTTGCGGTCGCTGTCCGTGTAGCTGGCGGCCAGGTCCTCGCGGGCGAGGCGGTCGACCTCGGCGAGGAAGCTACGGGCGGTGTCGACGTCGAGGTCGGAGTACGGCTCCTGGCCGAACGCCCGGTCCGCCCCGAAGACCTCGAAGAGGTTGAACTCGAGGTCCCGAAGATTGCTCTTGTAGTGGGTCATGCTCGCTGGCCCCGCTTCCGGACAGGTTACCGATCAGTAACCCCGACTGTATTACCGGCGGGTAGGAACCGACAAGACGATCGCCGAAGTGACGGCCATTACACACTTTCGGTTCAGGTTCCGATCACCCCACCGGCCACACCGGGCACAGCAGCTCCGCAAGCATCGCTGACCAGGGCGAACGCCGCCTACGCCCGGGGCGATCAGCGATGGTCGGGCCGGCGCCTCAGCTCTCGGCCGCGCCGACCTCCCAGCTCGGCACGGCCGCCGTCGCGCCGGCACCCGGGCCGGCGTACTCCATCAGGACCAGCGCGATGTCGTCGTCGAGCCGGCCGTGCACCCACTCCACCAGCGCGGTCTCGAGCGAGGCAAGACCGTCGCCGACCGTGCCGTGACCGAGCAGCCGCCAGGCCCGGTCGGCGGTGGGGAAGAACTCCCCGTCGCGACGCGCCTCGCCCAGCCCGTCGGTGAAGAGCAGCAGCCGGTCACCCGGCTCCAGCCGCTCGACCCGGGGCCGCACGACCGGCATGAAGCCGAGCGGGGGCGCCGGCGCGGGCGGCTCGAGCGGGATCACCGCGCCGCGTCGCAGCAGCAGCGGTGCCGGGTGTCCACAGTTGACGATGGTCAGCGTCCCGCCCCGCTCCTCGACCAGTGCGGCGGTGACGAAGTCCTCGTCGCCCACGCTGCGGGCCACCGCGCGGTCCAGGTCGGCGACGATGGCGCGCAGGTCGGCCCGCTCGTACGCCACGTGCCGATACGAGCCGAGCACGATGCTGGCCAGCCGGACCGCGTCCAGGCCCTTCCCGCGGACGTCACCGATGATCATGCGTACGCCGTACGGGGTGTCGACCGCCTCGTAGAGGTCGCCGCCGATCTCGGCGGTCGCCGTGGACGAGATGTACCGCCCGGCGACCGAGAGCGTGCCGACCTGTGGCCCGAGCGGACGCAGCACCGCCTGCTGGGCCACCGCCGCGAGCTTGGACAGCTCGGCGATCTGCTCGGCCTGCCGCTGCCGCATCGACGCGACCACCACCGCGATCCCGCTGGCCAGCGCGATGCCCGCCACGTTCACCCCGTTGACCAGGGAGATCGACCAGTCGCAGAGCGCGAAGGCGGCCCCGATCGCGGTGGCCGCGACGCCCACGCCGAGCACCACCCGCCAGGACGCCAGCGCGGCGGCCAGGAAGGGGGCGCCGACCATCAGCGCGATGTAGTGCGCGGGACGCCCGTCCGCCAACTCGACCGCGGAGACGATCGCGAGCAGGACGACGGCCGCGCCGAGACCGGCGCGGGATCCGGGGCTCAGCGGGCGACGGCCCGACTGAAAGGGATGCGTGCGTACGAGGGACAGCATGCCTGATGGACGTGAAGGGGTGAATGAACCTGGCCCGTCGTCCGAGTAGGTTCTACCCGGCCGGATCCCGAAGCCGGTCCGATCGCCGTCGGGCATCCGTTCAGCCGAGCACCTCGTACCGCACGGTCATCGCACCCACGTCCAGGGAGGCGATGGAGGCGAAGGCGGCCCGGGACAGGTCGATGCAGCGACCGTCGATGAACGGGCCGCGGTCGTTGATCCGTACGGTGACCGACTTGCCGTTGGCCGGGTTGGTCACCCGGACCCGGGTGTTGAACGGCAGGGTCTTGTGGGCCGCGGTCAGGTCGTCCGGGTTGAACGTCTCCCCGTTCGCGGTCAGCTGGCCGTCGGAGTAGAAGGAGGCGCCGCAGGATCCGCTCTCCACGACGCTGGGCGCCGGCGTGGTCTTCTTCGCGGTCGGCGAGGGCTTCGGGGCTGCCGTACGCGTCTTGCCGCGCGAGGCCGCCTGCGCGGAGCGGCTGGGGGTCGGGCTGGCCGTCGCGCTCGCGCTCGGCGACACGGCCGGCGAACTGGGCGCGAGGGTGCTCGCCGCGGTGGTGGGCGTGAGTTCGACGGCGACCGGCCGGGAGGACGCACCCGACGTCAGCTGCACCGTGCCGACGGTGCCGCCGATGGCGAGGGCGACGGCGACCGCCGCGGTGGCCGCGAGGCCGGCCGGCGAGGAGATCCTGCGGGTACGGGAGTGCCTACCTGCCACCGGCCCGGTCCTTTCATCTTCCCAACAAACCGGGTCGGACCGTAACGAGAGAAGTACTTCCGAAGTCAACGTGATCATTGTGGTATGCCCGCATTTGCAGGGATACGTGTAGCCGATCATCCGATCCGCGGTCGGCCGGGCGGCCCCCGTCCGCGCCCGCGCCGGCCCGGTGCCCGAGGATGGGCGGATGGCCCCTGAGCTGAGCGAACGCCTGGTCCGGCTGTTCCGCTGGATCGACCCCGGCCCCGGCTCCAGCCACCTGGTCAGCGACGTCTCCGGCTGGTGGCGGGATCCAGAGGTGCTCGCCGAACTGGGCCCGGCTCTCGTGGCGCCGTTCCGCGCCGCCCGGCCGACCGTGGTGGTCTCCCCGGCGGTCACCGGGCTGCTGGTGGGCCCGCTGGCCGCCACCGCGCTCGGGGTCGGGTTCGTGCCCGCGCACAAGCCGGGCGACGGTCGACTGCCGGCCGGTCCGCTGACCTGGGCGCAGAGCCCGCCGGACTTCCGCGGTCGCCGGGTCGACCTGGCCGTCCGGGACCGGCTCCTCGGGCCCGGGGACCGGGTGCTGGTGGTGGACGACTGGGTGGCCACCGGCGCCCAGGTGCGCGCCCTGTACGACATCTGCGCGACGCGCGGCGCCGAACCGGTCGGCACGGCGGCCGTCGCCGTCGAGTGCCCGCCCGAGTTAGCCGCCGAGCTGCGGGTACGCGGACTGGTGGCGGCCACCGACCTGAACGGTTGACCTCAACCATGCTTCAGGTCCGAGGATCGGGGCATGAGCGACGGAATCCTCGACGAGGCGTACCAGCGGCTGCACCGCACCGGCCCCGAGTACGACGGCTGGCTGTCCAACCACGGCCCGATGGCGGTGGAGGCGCTGGTGCGACACGGGCATGACCGTGGCGTGCACCGCTGGTTGGACGAGTACCTCGCCCGCCTCGACGAGCTGCCGCGCGGCCTGCGCCCGATCGACGACTGGCGGGCCGCGCTCGGCGACCCGAAGCGGGCCGGTGACTGGCTCGCGCATTTCGACCGGGAACTGCGCGAGCGGCCCTGGCGCGACGTGCTCGGCACCTGGTGGCCGCGGCTGCTGCCCGGCATCGCGGCCGGCGCCACCCACGGCGTCATCCGGGTCGGGCACGCCGTACGCGCACTCCGCGCCGACGAGACGAGCCCGCAGCGACGTGCCGAACTCGGCCAGGCCCTCGGCTACTGGGCGGCGCGCTGGCAACCGGTGCCGGGCGCCGCCCGGCTGATCGCGGCCGCCGCCCTGCGCTCCGACGACGAGCCGGCGCACCGGGCCGCGGTCGGCGGGGTTCCCGAGCCGGGCTCCGGCGACGGGCCGGGCTCCGGCCACGGGCCGGACGTGGACGCGGCGCTGGGCGGGCTGCCCCGGATCGCCGACCGCTCCGGCGGCATCCGCGAGCGGCTGAGCCGGCTGCCCGACGTACCGGAATGGACGGTCGCGCTCACCGCCCTGCGGCCGGCACGGACCCCGGCCGAGGCGGAGCGGGGGCTGACCGCGCTGACGCACCGGGCCGGGCTGGACTACCTGCGCTTCGCGCACGCCGCACCGGTCATGCTGGTACACGCCGTCACCGCGCCGACCGCGGTGCGCCGTACGCTGCCGGCCCTCGATCCGGCGCTCTGGGCGCCGAGCCTCGCCGCGGCCTGGTCCGCAACGGCGGCCCTGACGGCGGTGTACGCCCCACCGGACCCGGCCACGCCGCCAGCCGTGACGGCCGGCACCCCGGCGGAGGTCTTCGCCCGCGCGGCCCGGCACGGCGACGCGCACGTGGTGAAGCTCGCCGACGCGGTGCTGGACGTCCACGCGGCGACGGGCGACGAGCGGGTGCTCGACGCCGCCGGCTACAGCGTCCGGTTGATCTGAACGAACGCGTCGACCGCGAGGCAGACCCGACCCAGCGCATCGGCCGAGCGAACCAGAGGACCGGGCACCATCAACGAGTGGTCGGCGTCCGGGATCTCCAGCATGTGCGAGGTGAGCCGGCGGGCCTCGGCAGCGTCCCAGGTCGGGTCGGCAAGGCCACCGATCAGCAGGAACGGCGCGGTGGCCCGCTCCAGCGCCGTCATCACCTCCGGCAGGTGCAGCAGCGGCGTGAGCCAGACCGCCGGCAACCGTCGGTCGACGGCGAGCGGCGCGGCGAGGCTGCCGAGCGACTTACCGACCAGCAGGTCGGTCGGCTCGGTCAGGGCCGGCGCCACCTGCTCCGCCACCCACGCCGCGCTCCGGTCCTCGTCGAGCCCGGCCGGCACCTGCCAGGAGATCTCGTGCAGGTCGAAGCCCGCGCGGCGCAGGGTCTCGCCGGTGTACGCGAAGAGCGGGGCCCGCGTGTCGTAGAACTGGCCGGGAATCAGCACCGCCCGCCGCCTCGCCATGGTCGCCTCCCGATCCCGCCCGACTGCCGCTGTGGCCACCGCCACCGTAACGCCCGCGGAGGGCGGCGTGGGTACGGACGAAAAGCGGCGGCGGGGGCGGTGGCTCTCGCCTAGCCTCGGCAGGATGTGGCCACGGATCGGCGGACTGCGCACCCTCGCCCTCGGCACCCGCGGTGAGCTGCGGGCCAACCTCAACGCCCTGGTGCTCGCCGGGGCGAAGACGGCGACCGCGGGGCTGCTCACCGAGTACGCCGAGGAGGGCGAGGAGCTGGAACGGGTCGGCGAGCGGCTGGTCCTGGTCGACGACGACGACCGGCTGACCGGCGTCGTGCTGATCACCGGCGTCGAGGTGGTCCGTTTCGCCGACGTTACCTGGGACTTCGCCCGGTCCGAGGGCGAGGGGGACCGGTCGATCGAGGACTGGCGCGCCGGGCACTCCTCCTACTGGGCGCGCGTCGGCACCCCGGTCACCGACGACACGGAGATCGTCTGCCTGCGCTTCCGCCTGCTTCCCACCGACGACGGCGTGCTCAGCAGCTGAGGCGCGGCAACTCCTCAGCCGCGCAACTCCGGCAGGAGCCGGGTCGCCACGTCGACCAGCGTCTCCTCGCTCCCGGCGTACCAGCTGCTGGCCCGCGGCCAGTGAGTGACCACGTCGGTGAAGCCCAGGGCGGCGGCCCGCCGGACCTGGTCGGCGAAGAACTCGGCGCTGCTCAGTGAGAAGACCGGGGCCGCGTCGAGGGAGAGGTAGCGGTCGAGGGTGGCCGGGTCACGGCCGGCCTCGTCCAGCGTCCGGTCCAGCCGGGACGACAGCTCGGCGACCCCGGCCCACCAGCTCTCCAGGTCGTCGCCGCCCGTGCCCGTGGTGACCCACCCCTGCCCGAAGCGGGCCACCAGGCGCATCGAGCGTGGCCCGTTCGCGGCGACCACGAACGGCACCCGTGGGGTCTGCACACAGCCCGGGTTGTTCCGGGCGTCGACCGCGGCGAACCACTCGCCCCGCCAGGTCGTGCCGTCCTGCCGCAGCACCAGATCGAGCAGCTCGGTGAACTCGGCGAACCGGTCGACCCGCTGGCGCGGGGGCAGCGTCTCGCCGCCGAGCACGGTGGCGTCGAAGCCGATGCCGCCGGCGCCGATGCCGAGCAGCAGCCGACCGTCGGAGACGTCGTCGACGGCGGTGACCTGCCGGGCGAAGGCCGCCGGGTGCCGGAAGTTGGGCGAGGCGACCAGGGTGCCGAGGCGGACCCGGGAGGTGACCGTCGCGGCGGCGGTCAGGGTGGTCATCGAGTCGAACCAGGGACCGTCGACCAGGTCACGCCAGCCGAGGTGGTCGTACGTCCAGGCGTGGTCGAAGTCCCACTCGTCCGCCTGCCGCCAGCGCCGCTGCGACTCGGACCAGCGCTGGTCGGGGAGGATCACGATGCCAATCCGCATGATCGCAGCCTAGACCTCCCCGCCGACGCCGACTGTTGACCATGTATCGATCACTTATATATCGTCCCCGGCGTGGCACCGATGCGTGAGCCGACGTTCCTCATCCTCACCGCGCTCGCCGGTGAGCCACGGCACGGCTACGGCATCATCCAGGAGGTCACCGCGCTCTCCGAGGCACGCGTCAGTCTGCTTCCCGGGACGCTCTACACGGCGCTGGACCGGCTGACCGCGCAGGGCCTCGTCGCGCACGACCGGGACGAGAACGTCGAGGGGCGGCTGCGCCGCTACTACCGGCTCACCTCCGACGGGTTGGCGGCCCTCCAGGCCGAGACCGCCCGGCTCCGCCAGCTCACCGCCGCCGCCGAGGCCCGACTACGCGCCCTCCGGCCTCGCACCGCCTGACCCGCGCCACCCAGACGAAGGGACGGCCATGCCCTCGACCGGCGACCCGCTCGCCCGCCGCTACCGGCGGCTGCTGCTCGGCTATCCCCCCGAGTGGCGCCGGGCGCGGGGCGACGAGATGGTCGCCGTGCTGCTGGAGGCGGCGCCACCGGGTCGCACCCGGCCGGCCCCGCGCGAGGCGGTCGACCTGATCCGGCACGGCCTGCGCAGCCGACTCGGCCGGCCGGCCAGCTACACCGTCGTCGCCTGGGCCGTGCTCACGGCCCTCATCTGCGGCCTGTTCACCGCGGCGCTCGCCAGCTGGGCCGCCTGGCAGACCGCCCGGCCGCTGCCCGACCCGGGCGCGTCGACCGCGCTGTTCGCCGAGGTCCTGCCCGGCTACGGGTTCACCGACGTCGAGCCCGCCGCCGCGCTCTTCACCTTCTACAGCCAGCCGCTGCGCCCGGCCAATGCCAAGGAACTGCTGCTCGGCGACGGCGGCGAGTACCAGCAGTCCGGCGTAGCCGGCGCACTGACCGCACCGGCCGGGGCTCCGCCGCAGGAGACGCTCGCGCTCGCGCAGCGCCGCCTCACCGAGACCGGCTGGCGGGTGTACCCGCCTCACGTCACCAACGCGGTCGACTGCGCCGACCCGCGCTGCGACCCGAGCACGCTGCCCACCGACACCACCCTTCTGGCGAGCCGCGGCGACACCATCCTCACCCTGTGGCTGCCGAGCAACCAGGCGACGGGGTCGGTGGGCCTGCTCCGGGCCACCCCACCCGCCGTGCTGCCGGCGGCTGTCGCCGCCGGTCTGCTCGGCGCCGCAGCGGGGTGGCTGGTGTTCGGCTGGGCGAGCCGCCGGACCGAGCGACCGCACCCGGCCGCGCGCCCGGTCACCGTGCTCCACGGCATCACCCTGGTGCTCTGGTGGGCACCGGTGGTGCTGGCCACGCCGCAGCTGATCGAGCACCAGCTCGGCGAACCACACCCCTCGTGGCACCCGATGTGGGAGTGGCTCGGCCAGCCCGCGCTCTCGCTCTTCTTCGTGGTCGGCGCGGGCTGCGCGCTCGCCGGGCTGGCCCTCGCCGGCCTGCCCCGGCGCGATCCCGGCCCGCAGCACACCACGGCCCTCGGCTGATCGGCGCTCGTCGGACGCCCGTTGCTACCGTGGCCCGATGCCGGAAATCCAGCGGCTCGACGTCCACCACGCCCCGGCGCTGCTCCGCTTCGAGCGGGAGAACCGGGCGTTCTTCGCGCGGTCGGTGCCGGACCGCGGCGACGACTACTTCACCGGGTTCGCCGCCCGCCACGCGGACCTGCTGGCGGAGCAGGCCGCCGGCCTGATCCACTTCCACGTCCTGCTGGACGACGACGGGACCGTGTTGGGCCGGTTCAACCTGGTCGACGTCGCCGACGGCGGCGCCGAGCTGGGCTTCCGGGTGGCCGAGCGGGCGGCCCGGCGGGGCGTCGCCACCGACGGCGTCCGCCGGGTGTGCGCACTGGCCCGCGACGAGTACGGGCTGCGCCGACTGGTCGCGTCGGCCGCGCTGGACAACGCCGGCTCGCTCGGGGTGCTCCGGCGCACCGGTTTCACACCGGTCGGCGACGTCGTGCTGAACGGCCGCCCCGGGCTGCGCCACGTCCTGGATCTGCTGGCGCCCTAGCCGCGGCCGGCACCGGTCGACTGGCGGGACCGCCGCCGTCGGGCCACTGCCCAGACGAGGAGCGCCGCGGCGATGATGCCCGGTCCGCAGTGGACGGCGAGCACGCCCGCCAGACTCGGCCCGCCCCAGTCATCGCGGTACGTCGCCGGGTCGCTCATGTCGATCACGAAGGGCTCGGCCACCGCACGGACCACCAGGTACACGGCCAGGACGACGCCGAGCCCAACGATGAACTTCCTCATGGGGCCGAGCATAGGGACGCCTGTCGATCCCGGGAATCAGCCGGGTTGGTCGGTCCAGGCGGTGTCGAGGATCGACAGGTACGCGCTGATCCGCATCGGCGCGAGCGACAACCGCTCGTGGGCGAGCAGCTCGCCCGTTCTCGGGTCGAAGATCAGTAGGGACTGCGCGTCGTGCGCACGGTCGTCGAAGGTGATCGCGACGCCCTTCCGGCCGGCCCGGTCGGTCACCTCGCCCCGCCAGACGAACCCGGGCACGTCCGCGAGGACGCGCAGGATCTCCGCGCGGGTTCGGCGTGGCACGACGTACCGCCCGAAGACCGTGCTGACCTCCTTGCTCACCACGCCCGCGCCGTACTCGACCTTGAGCAGTTCACCCACCTGCGCCCGGGTCGACGGCAACGGCTCGATGTCCATCGGTGGCAGCGGCACCCGGGCGGGGGCCGGCGTACCCGTGTTCCTCAGACTGCGCTGCCAGTAGTCCCGGGACGCCTGGTCCGGGTACTGCGGCTCGAGCTGCACGGTGACCTCTTCACCGGACTTCCCGTCGGGGGTCTGCCAGACCCTGGTCTCGTCGGCGAAGGCCATGTGGTGTCGGCCGTCCTCCGACGTCATCACCGGATCGCCCCACACCCTCGTGCGGTGGTACATGTAGCGCCCGCGTCGCTGGTCGTGCTCCGCGTCGGCGATCCGGCCGGCCAACGCGCGCAACTGCGCTCCGGCCGGCGCGTCCGAGTCGAACTGGTACGCGACCGGCACGAGCACCACCCCCGACTCGCCGCCCGGCGGAACGGCGGTCGGCGGGGCGTCGGGGGTCGACGGGTCGAGCCCGCGAACGACCGCCGAGGCACCGGCCGCGACGGCCAACGCGCCGGCCGCCAGGACCAGTCGGCGGCTCGGGCGGCGGTGGCGACGACCGGCGACCGGATGGGCGGTGGCGGGATCGGGGGTGGCCTCGGCGCGGTCGATCAGCTCCCGCGCGGACAGTCGGGGCGGTGCGACGACCGTGCCCCGGGCCGGGTCGGTCGGACCGAGAAGCGTACGGGTTCGCTGTTCTCCGAACATCACACAACCTTTCGAGGGCTCGCCAGCACCGGGTGCTGCTTCAGTGGTGCAGTCCGGCCGGACATCGCTGTGGTGAGGCGCCTGCGGGCACGGTGCAGCCGCACCGCAGCGGTGGCGCGGGAGCACCCCAGGACCCCAGCCGCTTCGGAGACCGTCAGCTCCTCCCAGCCGACCAGCCGGAGGATCTCCTGGTCGAGATCGGTGAGGGTGGCCAGCGCCGCCTGGAGGTCGGCGACGCCGACGGTGGCGTCAGGACCGGGCGAACCCGCCTCCCGCAGAAATTCCGCGTCGGCGATCGGCCGGACGTCCGGCGCGCTCCGCTCAGCCCGCCACTGGTTCGCCAGCAGGCGCCGGGCCACCCCGTACAGCCAGGGCAGGCTGCGGTCCGGCACGTCCCGGCGACGCCGCCAGGCGATGACGAACACCTCCTGGGCGAGTTCGGCCGCCGCGTCCGCGTCGGCGAGCCGCCGCTGGCCGTACTTCACGATGTGCGCGTACTCCGCGGCGTAGAGGCTGGTGAACCAGCCCTCGTCGCGGACTCCCGGTGGCCCCATTCACACTCCCGACTGTCGGAGACTCCACCCTGGTCTGTGTCACCGCGGCCCGGATGATTACCGACGATGCCGTCCGGTCCGCTGGACGAGCAGGAACGACACCGGGTACGCCGCGGCTTGATCCGGTTGGCCCGTCGCCCCGCGCGGGCGAGACCGCCATTGAGCAAACGCGCCCGAGGGGTCAGCACGCCGCCCTAGGCTCGGACCGTGGACCGGAGGTGAGAAGCAGGAGGTCACGGCGGTGGGCACCGAGCAGCAAAACCTGGAACTGATGCAGACCCTCGACGACGCGTGGAACGCCCGTGACATCGACACGTTCAACAGCCGACACCATGAGGACGTCGTCGTGCGGTGGCCCGGTAGACCGGACACGCATGGTCAGCACGACCATGAGGCCGAGGCGAAGGACTTCTTCACGGCGTTTCCGGATCAGCGCCTGGACAACCGGCCGTACAAGGTCCTGTTCGCCTCGGGTGACTGGACATGCTCGATCGCACGCTTCACCGGCACCATGACCGGCCCGATGACCGGCCCGGACGGTAGCAAGATCCCGCCCACCGGCAAGTCGTTCGACGTCGACTTCTGCACGGTGGCCCGATGGGTCGACGGGAAGATCGCCGAAGAGAACCTCTTCTACGACCTCACCACGTTCATGAAGCAGCTCGGCCTGGCCTGACCCGCTGCACAAAGGCGGCCCGCCACTCCGGCGACGGATCCGATCCCAGACTCGTCCAGTACTCCCGCCCCTCCACGACCTTCCCGCCGCGCACGGTCCAGAACGACGCCACCCGGAAGATCTCCCCCATCGTCTCGTGCGGGACCTCCACCTCGGAGGCCACGACCTCGCCGTCCGCGACGATCCGCAGCACGTTGATCGCCCACCCCTCCGGATACTCGGCGTTGACGGCCACGTAGTTCTCCCGGCCCACGATTCGTTCGCCGCTGACCGGCCAATCCACCACCACGTCATCGGCCAGCAACTCGCCGAGCCCAACCCAGTCGCGAGCCTGCACGCGATCCCACAACTCCTGAGCGACCCTCTTGGGTTCCATCCGCGCATCGTGACAGGGCCCACCGACAACGATCCGTGCCGCACGACCCGCGGCCGGTCGGCCAGCGCCGGTCCACGTCCGCACGCCTGCTACGTTCCTGCGGCAACGTCGGCCGGCAGCTGTGGAGCTGAGATGATCCCCGAGCACATCCGCGACGCGGCCGCGACCGCGGTGGTATTCGGATTCTTCGCGTCCAGTTGGTACGGATGGGCACAGGAGGCACCCCCGCGTACCTGGCGGAAACCACTCGTCGCCGGTTCGATCGCCGCCCTGGTCGCAGTGCTCGCCGGTGGGCTCCTGACCTGGCGTCACTGGTCGGACGGAACGGCGTTCACCGCGGAGACCAGCCGCAACTTCGGCATCGTGGTCGGCATCGAGTTCGGGCTCGCCGCGCTCGGCGCCGGCATCCTCGCCGCGCTCCGCCGCCGCGCCGTTATCCCTGCCTGGATCGCGTTGATCGTCGGTGTGCATCTGTTCCCCGTCGCCGCATTGATCGGCTACCCGCTCATCCACGTCGTGGGCGCGCTGATCACGCTGATCGCGCTAGCCGCCGTCCCGCTGGCCCGGAAACTCTCCCTGCCGGTCAGCGCGGTCACCGGCCTCGGCACCGGCACCGTGCTGCTCGCGGCCGCCGTGACCTCCATGGCCATCGCCCTGCTCAGCTACTGAGTCCGGTGTTGCTGACAGTTGGCGCGGGAACATCGCTCGGCCGCTCGGGCTGCCCATAGGGCCGCACCGTGTTTGTCCCAGGGGCGGCAGGGAAAGGCGTGGACGATCGGGCCGGACGGGGGCAACGGTGGTAGGGGTTTCTGAGGTCATCCGCACCTCACCGGATCGCATCTTCGCCGTGCTCGCCGACGGCTGGAGCTACGCCAGTTGGGTCGTCGGCGCGTCTCATATCCGCGACGTCGACGACGCCTGGCCCGCCACCGGGCCCCGAATTCACCACCAGGTACCCACAGCCTGACCGCCGGCATCGGCCGGCTCCTCCCGCAGAAGATTCAGTCCCTGCTGCTGAGACCCCGAAACGCGGAATCCCTACAGCGGCTCGGCGACATAGCGGCACGTCGGCGGTACCCAACCTGCACGTGAGTCGTCGGCGACGCCCGCAGCACAAGGGGCCGCGATCTGGCACGCCAAGCCGGTGAAGTGATCGGCACAACTGGGGTCCAGGTCAGGACATATCCCGACCTGGGCCTCAACCCGAGATAATGGGAATCGAACCGCACGGCCAGCTTGGGAATCGAACCGCACGGCCAGCTTGGGAATCGAACCGCACGGCCAGCTTGGGAATCGCACAAAATCGCTGCTAGTGCATCCTGACCTGTTCGGCACGCTCTCGCGTGACCCGGCTTGGGCCTACGGCCGCCGCCATGATGGTCCGCGCCGTGGTGGGCTGCGTCGCTCTCGTAGGCGTTGTGGCGCTGCTAGCCGTGTGGTGGGGAGCGACGTGGTAGCGGGCGAGGCGGGACCGGTGGCGACCGACGCATGACGAGGTCAAGGATGCCTACCCCGCCCACCTGGACCAGACGGACGTCCACCTGGGCACCCTGGGACGACATCGATTCGTTCTTGCTCTTCCGCCCCCTGACGGTAATATCTCCATGTTTTGGCCTGCAGCGGGGAGGAATACCCATATGCGATGGAAGATTCCGGCCGGCGTCCTCATGGCGCTGGCCTTTTTGATTCCGGCGGCACCGGCGGTGGCTCAAACCGAGTCGCCCGGGCTCAATGAGGCCTGCCAAACGGTCGAGCGCAAGGTGTACAAGGATATCCGCGAGCTTGTCACCATCGACCTGGATACCGCCACGGATGTAGAAGTGCGCGTGTTGGCCGCCCAGATCCTGGCTGCGGCAAACGCCGACTCGTTGCCCGTTCTGCCTCGCGTGCTACAGGAGCGATTGGACGGCACCGCGGATGATCTGCGCGCATTCCTCAAGGCGGATGCGCAGAAGGCCTGGTCAACGGATCTGCGAATCACGGTGGTCCGGACGTTGACGGACGCTGGCGCCAACGTGAAGGCGGCCGCGCAAAAGGTGCTCGACGACGGGGCCATCGATACCTACCTGGCTTACCTGAACAACGGCCTGTACGACGCGCGTGCGCTTGACTGCGCGTCTCAGCCCACACCGACGCCGAGCGCCACGCCCAGCGCCACGACGACCGCTGCACCGACCCCTGTTTCCTCCGCCAGCCCGGGCGCTCCCGGCGGCGAGGGCGGTGGGCTGCCCGTGACCGGCGCCGGCACCGCGACCGTGGCCGGCATTGGCGGTGTGCTTCTGCTCCTCGGTGGCGCGGGCTACCTGATCGGACGCCGGCGCCGTTCCCGCTTCGTGGCATAGCCTGGTCGTCCCCATCCGGGGCCGGCCGGCCCCGCCCATGCCGGCCGGAGAAAGCGTGGCTGGCGGCCCGTGGACGGCGCTGTTGGCCGCAGCAACGTCGAAGGCCCTGGCTGGGACTGTCGTCCTGGCCAGGGCCTTTCGGTTGGAGCGGGTGACGGGAATCGAGCCCGCTGTCAGCTTGGGAATTGTCGATTTCGACAGGCCACTGGCTTGGCGGCCTGGTCTCGACAGTCTCTCGTGGCCTCGGCCGGCCCCTGTTGTCCTCGCCCAATGGGACGCTGATGGCACGCCGGGCTGCTTCCCTCGACCTATGTGCGCGTAGCGGAGGTGGTGGCCCACAGACCCGGCCGCGTGAGTACCGACCACGGCGCGCCCGCAGGTGGCCGAGGAAAGGAGCAGGCATGGAGGTCACCAAGGACGGGCGAAGCTGGCGGATCGGTACGGCCGGCGACATCGCCTGGATCGCTGGCAAAACCACGGAAGGCTTCTCGATCACCACAGCGATACCGCCGGTGTTCGACGCCTACGCCACCTTCTACCCGCCCGACGGCGTGAGTGTCCAAGCCCATGAACGCGCTGTGATCGACGTACTCACCCAGCACACCCCTGACCAGCCCTGGTGGCTGGGCTATCTCGACACCGGCGCCCACGACATCGTCTTTCCCCTCGCTCCGAAGGTGTCCCTCTACTGGAACTGGCCCTATGTGCTGGTCGAAGCAGGTCCCGAACAAGCCCTCACCTGGCGGACCGGTCACATGCGCGCCGGACAAGGATCGTTGCCCGATCTGTTCTTCCCTGCAGCTCGCTCCTGGCTCGTCTCCGCCCTCTGGGACGACCTCTGGACCGACATCGGCGGGGCCGCCGCACTGATCACCGCCCTGCACGACAATCCGCTGGTCAGCGCTCGCCGGGTCGGGACCGACAAAGACGCCCTTCCGCCAGGACTCACGCGCGACTAGTCACACGCGCAACTCAACATGCTGGCGGATCTCCTCGTCGGGCAGTCGTAGACCGTCCAGCGTTCCCGTCCGGGGAGGCTGGTAGCCCTTGTGGTGCCCGGCGAGGTAATCCGCCCCGACTGGATGGCAGCGAACCCGGACGGAGCCGGGGGGATGCCCAGGGCTAATGGCACGCCAATGGCACGCCGTATGATCCCTGGCCTTGAAATATCGAAGGCCCTGGCGGGACTGACGTCCTGGCCAGGGCCTTTCGGTTGGAGCGGGTGACGGGAATCGAACCCGCACTGTCAGCTTGGGAAGCTGATGTTCTGCCATTGAACTACACCCGCAAGCGGCACCACTGTACCTGAGTCACCAGCCGGGTGCACCCAGGTACCCCCTCGGCTCGCCGCCGCACTCGCCGCCGCGCGTACCACCGGCGCCGGCCCCGTCACGAGGGGGCCGGCGCCGAGGTGTTCCTCCCCAGGACGTCGTCAGGCGGCCGAGCGGTGGGCCTCGCGGGCCGGTTGCCGGTCACGGCGGGCGGGACGGGTCTGCGGCACCACCGGCGTCGGACCCGGCAGGTCGGCGGCGTGCGGGTCGAGCCAGACCTGGACGGCGGGGCGGCCGCGCCCCTCGCCCGGCCCGCCGGCGCTGCCCGAGTCGCGGCGCGCCAGCATCGCCACGTCGACGGTGAACTCGAAGAGCCGCCAGTCGACCTGCGGCGCGGCTCCGGCGTTGGCCGCGAGGCGGGCCACCCGGGCCTGGTCGGTCACCGGCCGGGCGTGCCCCGCCACGTAGGCCTCGTCGTCGCTCTCCTCCGGGGGGAACGAGTGCAGCGCGTAGCGGCCGTCGCGCTCCAGGTCGCGCCGCTTCGGGGAGTCGATGATGAAGCAAAAGAGCCCCTCATCGGTGATCACCGGCGACACCGGGTGCACCCGGGGCCCGCCGTCGGCGCGGACCGTGGCCAGGTAGCCGAAGCCCGGCCCGTACTGCTGCAGGAGAACGCGGATCCCGTCGGCGAGCCGGGGCTCGTCAGCGGCGAATTCGGACCAGGAAGCCATGCCGGCATTCTATCGAACAAATGTACGAAAGGCGATCGCGACGCGCTGGTCACCGGCACCGGATCCGGGCCACCGGGCCGGCCTCGCTATGGTGGTCCGATGCTGCTCTCCGACCGCGACCTGGTCTCCGAGATCAAGGCCGGCACGCTCGGGCTGGATCCGTTCGAGCCCACCCTGGTGCAGCCGTCGAGCATCGACGTACGTCTGGACCGGCTCTTCCGGGTGTTCAACAACCACCTCTACACGCACATCGACCCGGCCGTACAGCAGGACGACCTGACCTCGGTGGTCGAGGTGCCGGACGGGGAGCCGTTCGTGCTGCACCCCGGGGAGTTCGTGCTCGCCTCGACGCTCGAGGTGATCTCGCTCGGTGACCAGCTCGCCGGCCGGCTCGAGGGCAAGTCGAGTCTCGGCCGACTCGGTCTGCTCACCCACTCGACCGCCGGCTTCATTGACCCGGGCTTCTCCGGCCACGTGACGCTGGAGCTGTCGAACGTGGCGAACCTGCCGATCACGCTCTGGCCGGGCATGAAGATCGGCCAGCTCTGCATCTTCCGGCTCTCGTCGCCGGCCGAGCACCCGTACGGCTCGGCCGTCTACGGCTCGCGCTACCAGGGCCAGCGCGGCCCGACCCCGAGCCGGTCCTGGCAGAGTTGGCGCACCTGGCCGACCCGCTGACGCGTCGACGACGAAGGGGCCCGCTCCGACTCCGGAGCGGGCCCCTTGGCGCGGTACGGGTCAGCCGGGCCGGCCGTAGCTGTGGATCGGACCGTCGTCGACCTTCTTCATCTTGATCGGCACGCCGGCCTGCGAGGCGTGCACCACCCAGCCGCCGCCGACGTACATGCCGACGTGGTGGATGTCGCTGTAGTAGAAGACCAGGTCACCGGGGCGCAGATCGGCGCGGCTGACGTCCTTCGTCACCCGGCTCTGCTGCGCCGCGTTGTGGGGCAGGGAGACCCCGGCCTTGGCCCAGGCGGCGAGCATCAGACCCGAGCAGTCGTACGAGTTCGGGCCCTCGGCGCCCCAGACGTAGGGCTTGCCGATCTGGGCGCAGGCGAACTTGACCGCCACCCCCGCCGCGCCGCCCGGGTAGGTGGCCGGGCAGGGCGCGGGCCGCAGGGAGCCGCCGCCGCCGTTGCCGTACACCTTGATCCGCAGCTTCTGCAGCCGGTCGATCTCGGCGTTGATCTGCTTCTTCTTCGCCGCCAGCTGGGCCTCGGTGCGGGTGAGCTGGGCGACCATCTCGTCCAGTGGCGCCTTCTGCCGGGCCAGCTCGTCGCGCAGGTCGGCCACCTGCTGCACGTCCTGCTGCTGGTTGTGGGCGAACCGGTCGAGCATCTCCAGCTGACCGACCATCTCGCCGGGGGTCCGGCTGCCGAGCACGGCGTTGATGGTGGAGACGTTCTCGCCCTTGTACGCCCGGACCGCGAGGGCGCTGACCTTGTCCATGGCCTGGTCGACCTGGAGCTGCAGGGGCTTGATCCGAGCGGCAAGCGCGTCGGCCTGCCTGCGCTTGGCGGCCAGTTCGATGCGGGTGGCGTTGTGCTTCTCGATGACGGGTTCGAGCTTGTTCCAGTCCTCGTCGATCTGGCGCTCGATCTCCGCGACCGACGGGTCGGCGTGCGCCGCCGTGGCGCTGCCGGTCAGGACGACGGCGACGCCGATCAGGGCGGCGAGGGCGGTGGTGAAGCGGGACCAGCGTGGACGCGACGCAACCGTCGTCGGGTCGGCTGTCGCCGACCGTTCGGACGGACGCCGCGGGGCGTGGTGGGCCACCGGGCTCCGTACTCCTTCTTCCTGACCGCCTACCGGGTTAGCTGACGGGTTCGGGCGGGAAGTGGGCGCCCTACCGCAGTGGCTGCGGATTCACCCCGAGGAACCTGGGTCCCCGGCTCGCTCAGCGAGCGACTCGGCGGTGTCGGACCGTTACCGCCCGGGTTGGACGGACCTGCTGCCGGGCCGACGAATGACCAGAGTAGAGACGCTCGTTATAGATCCGCAACCCGTCGGGCCGTGACACTCCGTACCCAGGGCCGGGGACGCACACCCGGTGCGCGTGTCGAAGGTTTTCTACCGAACATGTCGATAAATGGAAAGGTATTGACGCGGCGCTCGCGGCGGGGCGAAGGTGACCCCACCTTCACCCGTCCGACCTGGGGGGTTCGATGCCTGTTTCAGCCCTGACGAGGAGCAGACGCGCCCTGCTCGCCGCCGCGGTGGTCGCCGCCACCGCCGCACCACTCGGCGGCGGCCCGGCCACCGCCGCGCCGCCCGACGAGCGCCAGCGGCAGTACGCCGAGGCGGCGGCCGAGTATGGCGTGCCGGAGGCCGTCCTGCTCGGCGTCTCCTACCTGGAGTCCCGCTGGGACACCCACGCCGGCACACCGAGTACCAGCGGCGGCTACGGTCCGTTGCACCTCACCGACGCCGCGCACGTCGCGTCCGGACCCGCCGGATTCCACGTCGACGAGCACGAGGACCCGCGCGGCGACGAGTCCCGCCCGCTCGCGGTCGCCCCGCCGGCCGTCCGGCCGGCGTCCGACGCCCCGCCGGCCGCAGCGACGCGGACCCTCCCGGCCGCCGCCACGCTCACCGGCGCCAGCGCCGACGAACTCCGCTCCGATCCGGCCGCCAACATCCGGGGTGGCGCCGCGCTGCTCGCCGCGTACCAGAGGGACCTGGGCGGCCCGGTCGGCGCGGCGAGCGACCCGGCGGCCTGGTACGGGGCGGTCGCCCGCTACTCCGGCGCCGACACGGAGGAGACCGCGACGGCCTTCGCCGACGAGGTGTACGACCAGATCCGCTCCGGCGCGAGCCGGCGCACCGACGACGGACACCAGGTGACCCTCGCCGCCCGGGCGGTCAACCCGGACGCGAGCGGACTGCACCGGCTCGACCTGCGCCGCGCCGAGCGGCCGGACGGACTGGAGTGCCCGATCGGCCTCGGCTGCGAGTGGATCCCGGCGCCGTACGAGAAGTACGGCCCCGGCGCCGGCGACTACGGAAACCACGACCTGGGCAACCGCCCAGCGCAGCAGAAGATCGAGTACATCGTCATCCACGACACCGAGGGCTACTACGGTCCGAGCGTCGGCCTGGTGCAGCGGGCCGACTACCTCGGCTGGCACTACACGTTGCGCTCGGTGGACGGGCACGTGGCCCAGCACGTCAAGGCCAAGGACGTCGGCTGGCAGGCCGGCAACTGGTACGTCAACGCCAAGTCCATCGGCATCGAGCACGAGGGCTTCGCCGGCCACGGCACCTGGTACACCGAGGCGATGTACCGCACCTCGGCCAAGCTGGTGCGGTACCTGGCGCTGCGGTTCAACATCCCGCTGGACCGGCAGCACATCATCGGGCACGACAACGTCCCCGGCACCGTGGCCTCCACGGTCGCCGGGATGCACTGGGACCCCGGTCCGTACTGGGACTGGTCGCACTACTTCGACCTGCTCCGGGCGCCCTTCCGCAGCACCGGCACGGCGCGTACCGGCCTGGTCACCATCGATCCGGACTTCGCCACCCACCGGCCCGCGTTCCAGGGCTGCAACCAGCAGCCGCCCGGCGTGCCGACCCCGCCGCCGCCGGCCGAGCCCTGCCCGCTGCGCGGCTCGTCCGCGGTTGTCCTGCACAGCGCGCCGAGCCACGACGCGCCGCTGGTCAACGACCTCGGCAAGCGACCGGACGGCTCGCCGGACACGATGTACATCTCCGACCACGGTGCCCGCGCCTCGGCCGGGCAGACGTACGCGGTGGCTGAGGTAAGTGGCGACTGGACGGCGATCTGGTACCTCGGCCAGAAGGCGTGGTTCCACAACCCCGCCTCCGCGCGGACCGCGAAGTGGGCCACCGGGTTCGTCGTGACGCCGAGGCCGGGGAGGGCCACCATCCCCGTCTACGGGCGGGCCTACCCGGAGCAGGCCGCCTACCCGGCCGGGGTGCCGTACCAGACGATCTCGCCGTTGCAGTACACCTTCGCCGCCGGGCAGCGGTACGCGCTGGGTGGGATCGTGCCGAGCGAGTACTACCGGGCGGTCACCTTCGACGGGTCGTCGCCGGGCGACTGGACCGTCGTCCGGGGTGAGCTGCGGTACGCCCAGATCCAGTTCGGCCACCGGATCATGTACGTCAACCTGGACGACGTCCTGGTCCTCCCGAGCCCGCTGGGCGCACCCCGATAACACACGCGAGGGCCCCCGGTCAGTCGACCGGGGGCCCTCGTCGTACGCGGTGGATCAGCCAGGTCGTCGGAAGCCGGCGACCGGCATGTTGTTGATGCTCGCCACCTGAACCGGTTTACCGGCCCGTGGTGCGTGCACCATCTGGTCGTTGCCGAGGTAGAGGCCCACATGGTGCAGGTCGCTGAAGAAGAAGACCAGGTCACCGGGGCGCGCCTCGGAGCGGGGGATCGCCTTGCCCTCGTTCCACTGGGCGCCGGTGAAGTGCGTCAGGGAGATGCCCGCGGCCTTGTAGGCGTACTGGGTCAGGCCGGAGCAGTCGAACGAGTTCGGGCCGGTTGCCCCCCAGACGTACGGCTTGCCGACCTTGCCGCAGGCGGTCTTGATGGCGGTTCGGGCCGCCGTGCTGACCACGCCGTTGACGGTCGGGCACGCCGCCGTCTTGACGGTGGTGACCGGCAGCAACTTCTCGAGCCGCTTGATCTCGGCGTCGATCTTCTTCTTCTTCGCCGCCAGCTCGTTCTGCTGCTTCACCTGGGTGGCGATCAGCGCGTCCAGCTTCTGCTTCTCCCCGTCGTACTTCGCGCGGACCTTGAGCACACCCTCGACCTCCTTGCGCTCCTGCCTGGCCAGGCGGTCGAGGAGGGTGAGCTGCTCGGTCAGGGTGTCCGGCTTGGCGCTGACCAGCAGCGCGCCGATCTCCTGGGACGGGCCGTCGATGTAGTAGCGGGAGGCGAGGTCGCCGACCCGGGTCATCGCGAGCTCGCTCTGCAGCGCCAGCGGCTCGATCTTCTTCTGCAGGTTCGCCGACTTCTGACGGTTGACCTTCAGCTGCGCCCGCACCTTGTTGTACTGCTCGATCGTGGGCTCCAACTGCTCCCACTGCTTGTCGATCTGCGCCTCGATCTCGTCGACCGTGGGTGCGGCGTGCGCCGGCAGGGCCAGCATGCCGGCGCCGACGGCCGCGGCGGCGACCAGCGTGAGCAGGCGGTGGGCGACCCGGCGCAGGCCACCCGGACGGGCAGACCGTCCCGGTGCGTGACGATGGGGGGGCATGGTTGCCACCGGCACCGACTCCTTTGCAACCGACCGCCGGGCGCCTCGCCGAGGGGAAGGAGCGAGGCAGACGACCCACAGCGGTCGGTGCCCCACGATAGGGAAGCGCCGGAGCGGAATCAAGGCGAGCGCGCGCGCCGTCACGCTGGCGCAACAGCTTGCGTACCAAGGGTGTTCAACGTTCAGCCGACGATGGCGGTCAATACGTCGTCGAGCGTCACCACGCCGAGCGGTCGCCGGCCGTCGCTGACCAGCACCATGTGCCGCCGCTCGCGCCGCATGGCGAGCAGCAGATCCGCCAGCGTCCGGTCCGGCGGTACGACCGCCAGCGGCCGGTAGACCTCGGGGGGCACCGGCGCCCGCCGGGCCGGTCCGGCGTATCCGAGCACGTCCTTGACGTGCACGAACCCGAGCACGCGGCGCGCTTCCCGCTGCACCACCGGGAAGCGGGACCGGCCGGTCCGGGTCGCCAGCACCTCCAGCGAGGCGGGCGAGACGTCCTCGGCGACGGTCACCACCGTCGACCACGGCCGCAGGGCGTCGGCCGCTGTCCGGGCGTGCAGGGCGAGGGCGCCGGTGATCCGCGCGTGCTCCTCGGCGTCCAACAGCCCCTCCGTACGGGCCTGTGCGACCAGCCCGGCCAGTTCCTCGGCGGTGAAGACCGTCTTCACCGCCTCGGTCGCCTCGATCCGCCAGAGGCGCAGCACCCGGCGCGCGGCCCACTTCATCGCGAGCAGCAGCGGCTTCGTGGCCACGCAGAAGGCGAGCATCGCCGGTCCCAGCCACAGCGCGGACGGCTCCGGCCCGGCCAGGGTGATGTTCTTCGGCACCATCTCGCCGACCACGGTGTGCAGGAAGACCACCACGCCGAGGGCGAGCACGAAGGCCACCGGGTGCACCGCGCGCTCCGGCAGCCCGACGGCGTGGAACGGCGACTCCAGCAGGTGGGCCACGGCGGGCTCGGCGATCGCCCCGAGCCCCAGGGAGCAGATCGTGATGCCGAGCTGCGCGCCGGCGATCATCAGCGGGATCTGGTTCATCGCCGAGAGCGCCCAGCGGGCCCGCTGGGAGGTGGCGGCGAGCGGTTCCAGCACCGTCCGACGCGACGCGATCAGCGCGAACTCGCTGCCCACGAAGAACCCGTTGCCGAGCAGCAGCAGCACGGTCAGCAGCAGCTCAGCCATCGTCGTCCGGCTCCTCCGGGCGGAGCACCCGGACCTGTTCGACGCGGTGCCGCTCGACCTCGACCACGGTGAACTCCCAGCGGCCCGCCTCGACCGTCTCGCCGGCCACCGGGATGTGCCCCAGCCGGGCCATCAGGAAGCCGGCCAGCGTCTCGTACGGCCCCTCGGGCAGCCGGAACCCCGTCCGCTCGGCCAGCTCGTCGGAGCGCAGCACGCCGTCGACGAGGAGCGTGCGCTCGCCACCCGGCACGGTCAGCTCGACCGGCCCGGCGTCCACCACCGCCGCCGGGTCGAACTCGTCGGCGATCTCCCCGACCAGCTCCTCCACCAGGTCCTCGACGCTGACGACCCCGTCGGTGCCGCCGTACTCGTCGACCACGATGGCCAGGTCGGCGCCGGCGGCCCGGAGCGCCGCGAGCACCCCGTCGAGGTCCAGGCTCTCCGGCACGTACACCGGCTCGCGGGCCACCGAGCCGACCACGGTGGTGGCCCGGCGGTCCGGCGGCACGCCGAGCGCGTCGGGGACCCCGGCCACGCCGGTGACCAGGTCCAGGGTCTCCTCGTAGACCGGGAAGCGGGTGCGCCCGGTCGCCTGGGAGAGGGTCAGCAGCTCGGCCACGCTCGCGGACGCGCGCAGCGCGACCACGTCGACCCGGGGGGTCATCGCCTCGGCGGCCCGCTTGTCGCCGAACCGGATGGTCCGGCGCAGCAGCATCGCGGTGTCCGGGGGCAGGGCGCCGGCCCGGGCCGAGATGGCCGCCAGCAGACCCAGCTCCTCCGGCGAGCGGGCACTCGCCAACTCCTCCTGCGGCTCCACGCCGAGCACCCGGACCAGCCGGTTCGCCGACCCGTTGAGCGCCCGGATCAACCAGCCGAACGTACGGGAGAAACCACGCATCGGACCGGCGGTCGCCAGCGCGGTCGGCATCGGCCGGGCCAGCGCGAGGTTCTTCGGGACCAGTTCGCCGACGAGCATGGAGATCAGGGTGGCCAGCGCCAGGGAGAGAAACGGGGTGAACCGCTCGGCCGCGTCCCCGGCGACCGGCCGCAACAGCGGCAGGAAGAGGCGGGCCAGCGCGGGCTCGGCCAGGTAGCCGGTGAGGAGCGCGGTGATGGTGATGCCGAGTTGTGCGCCGGACAGCTGGAACGAGAGTTCCCGCAGCGCCCGACGGACGGCGGACGCCGCGGCGTCGCCGCCCTCGGCCCGCCGGTCGATCTCGGCCCGGTCCACCGTGACCAGCGCGAACTCCGCCGCGACGAAGAACGCGTTACCCATGGTCAGCGCAGCGAAGCCGACCAGGGGCAGCAGCGTGGTCAGGAGCAGGGCATCGATGATCGCCTCACCTCGGGCGCGATTGTTCCACGGCGGCACCAGGGGCACGAGTGCCCGCGCGGCCTACTTCGCCCGACCGGGTGCCCGCGTACCGCTGCCGGATCAGGGCTGTCGCCCGGGATCGCCGCCGACGAAAAAGCCGACGGCGGTGGCATCCGGTGCCACCGCCATCGGGCGGGTGAAATCTGCGGTACGCGGCTCAGCCGGCGACCGGCTCGGCCTCCTTGTCGCCCTGCGCCTGCTCCGGCTTCACCGAGCGCAGCAGCACGCTGGCCACGTCGATCACCTCGACCTGCTCGCCGGCGCCCTTGCCGTTGACGCCGTCGCTGAGCATCGTCGAGCAGAACGGGCAGCCGACGGCGACGGTCTTCGCCCCCGTGGCCATGGCCTCCTCGACCCGCTCCACGTTGATCCGCTTGCCGATCTTCTCCTCCATCCACATCCGGGCGCCGCCGGCGCCGCAGCAGAAGGAGCGCTCGCTGTTGCGCGGCATCTCGGTGAGTTCGCCCTCGACGGCGGTACCCAGCACCTCGCGCGGCGGGGCGAACACCCGGTTGTGCCGGCCCAGGTAGCACGGGTCGTGGTAGGTGACGCCGCCGTCGACGGGCTGCACCGGGGTGAGCTTGCCGGTGGCGACCAGGTGGGCCAGCAGCTGCGTGTGGTGTACGACCTCGAACTCGCCGCCGAGCTGCCCGTACTCGTTGCCGAGGGTGTTGAAGCAGTGCGGGCAGGTGGCGACGATCTTGCGCTTGGTCTTCTCCCGGCCCTCGAACGCCTCGTTGAGCGTTTCCACGTTCTGCTGGGCGAGCATCTGGAAGACGAACTCGTTGCCGATCCGGCGGGCCGGGTCACCCGAGCAGGTCTCGCCCTCGCCCAGGATGGCGAAGGAGACGCCGGCCTCGTTCAGCAGCGTGGCGACGGCCCGGGTGGTCTTCTTCGCCCGGTCCTCGAACGCGCCGGCGCAGCCGACCCAGAAGAGGTACTCGAAGTCGTCGACCTCGCCGACCCGGGGCACCTCGAAGTCGAGGCCCTTGGTCCAGTCCTCGCGGGTGTTCTGCGGGGCGCCCCACGGGTTGCCCTTGTTCTCCAGGTTGCGGAGCATGACGCCGGCCTCCGAGGGGAAGCTCGACTCGATCAGCACCTGGTAGCGGCGCATGTCGACGATGTGGTCCACGTGCTCGATGTCGACCGGGCACTGCTCGACGCAGGCGCCGCAGGTGGTGCAGGACCAGAGCACGTCCGGGTCGATGATCCCGCCCTCCTCGGCGGTGCCGATCAGCGGCTTGTCGGCCTCCGCCAGGGCGAGCACGTCGACGTGGGCGAGCTGCGCGGCGGTCGCCTTCTCCTCACCGGTCAGGTCCTTGCCGCCACCGGCCAGCATGTACGGCGCCTTCGCGTACGCGTGGTCGCGCAGGCTCAGCACGAGCAGCTTCGGAGACAGCGGCTTGCCGGTGTTCCAGGCCGGGCACTGCGACTGGCAGCGGCCGCACTCGGTGCAGGTGCTGAAGTCGAGCAGGCCCTTCCAGGTGAACTGCTCCACCTGGGCGACACCGAACTGGTCCTTCTCCGGGTCGGCCTCCTCGAAGTCGAGCGGCTTGCCGTCGCTCATCATCGGCCGCAGCGGGCCGAGACCGGAGCCGCCGGGCTTGGCCGGCTCGCGCTTGAAGAAGATGTTGGGGAACGCCAGGAACCGGTGCCACGCGACGCCCATGGTGACGTTCAGCGAGATCACGATGAGCCAGGTCATCGAAATGGCGATCTTGATGAGCGCGGCGACGCTCACGCCCGCCTCCCAGTCGGGCAGGACGTTGCCGACCGCGTGGCTGACCGGGGTGGCCCAGACCGGGTAGTCGAAGTGGTCCGTGGCGACCTTGAAGCCGCGGATCAGGAAGCCGAAGATCAGGACCAGCAGCACGACCCACTCGACGAAGTAGCCCTGCCACATGGTCGAGCCGGTGAACCGGGAACGGCCGCCCGGGCGGTTGGGCCGGTTTCGCAGCCGGATGGCCATCAGCACGAGGATGCCGACCAGGCCGAGCACCCCGATGACCTCGGTGGCCAGACCGAAGATCGTCCAGTGGCCGATGATCGGCAGCTCGCCGCGGGTGCTGACCACCTCGAAGTACGCCTCGAGCACCAGCAGCGACAGCACGATGAACCCGACCATCACGAACCAGTGCGCCGCGCCCACCACGCTCCACTTGAGCATCCGGGTGTGGCCGGCGGTCTCCACCAGCATCGTCTTCGTCCGGGCGCCCTTGTCGGCGAACCGCTCCGGCGCGGGCTGACCCAGCCGGATGACTGCCGTCATCTGCAGGACCGCGCGTACCGCAAGCCCCACCGCCACGGCGGTGATGGCGGCCGCGAGGATCGTGGCGACGATCTGGACGCTGCCCATCGAGTTGGCCTCCCGGTCTGCTGCCTGTCGAGCGGCTCGGCGACCGTGGCCCGGTCAGGGCACGATCGGCGAGTCGCCGCTGCCGCACCCTCGACCGGTCCGGTCGATGACCTCGCTCCGCTCGGTCATGCAGTGCAGCCTACGCGCAAGGTTACCCAGCAGTAACGTGAGTCTTCTCGCACCAGGCCACGCCGCCCTGCGCACACCATAGGGGGCCCTGCCCGGAACTGCCGGGCAGGGGCGGCGTCGAGTGACATGGTCAGGCCCCGGGCGCGGCGGCCGTGGCCACCGGGCGCGGGGCCGGGATCAGCGCCAGCGGGAGAGCAGGATCAGAGAGGTGACCATCGCGCCGAAGCCCACCGCGAGGTTCCAGTAACCCCACGACATGACCGGGTACTCCTGCTCGGACAGGTAGTAGATCACCAGCCAGCCGATGCCACCGACGATGAGCGCGACCGCCGTGATCGGCAGCCAGACCGGGCTAGGCTTGCGCGTCGCCGCCGTGGCCGTCGGGCGCACGTCCGTCGGCGGGGTGTACACCTTCTTCTTGCGGACCTGAGACTTGGGCACGACGCTCTCCAGAGGGGGTTACGACCTCGTCCGGCCTGACAACCGGGCGCGGAGGCGACGGTCCATGGCCAATAATGTTCGACAGCTAGCGTAGTCCGGAAGGCCCGCCCAAGCCACGAATGGGGTCAGGCCGATGCGCTAAGTGACCGAAAAGAGTGGGACTGTTCGGGTCCCCGCGCCCGTTCGGGCCGACGCGACACGACGGGAAGGAACGGTCGGTGGAGTACACATCCGGCGCTGCCTCCTGGCAGAAGGTGCTCCGCCGCGCCGTCGCCGGGCTGCTGCCGCGGCGAGCGCGGCAGCGACGGGCGGGCTGGTCGATCGGGGTGCCGCTGATCGCGGCCGCGGCCGGGCTGCTCTTCACCACCACCGCGACCACCGCGGGTGGCACCGCCCTGCGTGAGGACCGGCGTCCGCAGCTCAACCAGTTGATCGAGGAACGGCGCGAGCAGGTGGCCGCGAGCGAGGAGCGCGCGGCGGCACTCCGCCAGGACGTCGAGGAGCGGACGACCGCGCTGGGCGAGCAGGACGGCCCGATCAAGGCCCAGCAGGACCGGGCCCTGGCCACCCGGCAGTCGGCCGGCTTCACCGCGCTGACCGGCCCCGGCGTGACGGTCGAGCTGAACGACGCGCCCCGGCGCGACCAACTGCCCGAAGGGGTGAGCAACGACGACCTGGTGGTCCACCAGGGGGACGTCCAAGCGGTGGTGAACGCGCTCTGGGCCGGCGGAGCCGAGGCCATGTCAATCATGAACGTCCGCGTGCTCGCCACGAGCGCGGTACGCTGCGTCGGTAACACCCTGCTGCTGCACGGTCGGGTGTACTCCCCCCCATTCAAGATCGTAGCGATCGGCGATCCCGCAGCCATGCAGAAGGCGCTCGCCGAGTCTGAGGGAGTCCGGTGGTTCAAGGACGCGGTCGACCACTACCAGCTCGGCTATCGGGAGAACGCCTCCACGGTGACCGTTCCGGCGTTCGGGGATTCGACCGCCCTGCGCTCGGCGGCGGTGGCTAAGTGAGCACCGAAGACCGGCCCGACGGCCGGCACCGCGATCAGAGCGACGACCCGACGGCCCTCCTGCCGAAGGTCGACCGCCCCGAGCCGACCGCGCAGCGTTCCGGCCGGAGCGGCTGGCCCGACCCGGTGCTGCCGCCGCGCACGCCACCTTCGCCGTCCCCGACCACGCCGCAGCGGGCGGCCCAACCGCCGACCGGCCCCGATCCGGCCCGACCGCCGATCAGCCCGCAGTCGCCCGCCCGACCCTCGTTCGCCCCGGAGTCGGCCGCCCGGTCGCCGTTCGGCCCGGAGCCGGCTGCCCGCTCGGGCACGAACGCGGCGCCGGCCCAGTCCGCCGGTCCCGGGGACCCGTCCCGCTCCGCGAACCCCGGCTGGTTCACCCCCGACACGGCGTCGCCGTCTGGCGCCGGTCCCGCCCGCCCCGCCGCGCCCACCGGCGAGCCGACCCGCCGTGCCACGCCCACCGGCGGCCCGGCCACCGGCGAGCCGACCCGGCGTACCACGCCCGCCGGCGGCCCGGCCACCGCGCCGCCGCCGTGGCCCGGCGCGACCCGACCGGCCGCCCCGACCGACTTCCCGACCCGACCGGCGGGCGAGCCCTCGGACCGGCCGTCCAGCGCGCCGCCGCGGGCGGCGTCCCCCGGTGACCACCGGCAGTGGGCCGGCGCGCCGGGCGAGGCGCGCCACCCGGGTTCCGCCGACCTCCCGGTCCGGCCGGCCGCGCCCGGCGACCTCCCGGCCCGCCCCACCACGGCTTCGGCCGGTTCCGGATCGTTCGACAACGGCCTGCCGACCCGCCCCACCACCGCTGCGGCCGGCGCCGGATCGCCCGGCCCGGCCCTACCTCGGTCCGCGTCCCCGACGGACGAGTCCGCGTCCCGGGCCGCCGGCGTCCCGGCGAGCGCCGCGGACGCGCCGACGGCGTTCATGCCCCAGGTAGCCCGACGGGCCGAACGGACCTCCACCGCCTCCGGCGGCGGTCCCGCCGCTCCGGTCTCCCCGGCCGCCGATCCGTCGGCGACCGCCGTGATCCCGGCCGTGCCCGCCGCCCCGACCCGACACCCGGCCCTCGACTCCACCGCGCTGATGGGCGCGGTGCCGAAGGCGCCGGAGACCGACGACCCGGCCGGCACCGAGGATGCCGAGCCGCCGCGCCCCCGGCGGGGCGAGCGTGTGGTGCAGCTGCGCCCGGAACAGCACGGCGAGGGCTACAAGAGCGTCTACTCCGAGCTGACCCGGCCCTCGCTCGCCTCCCGGCTGCGCAGCGGCGTACGGGTCACCGGCGAGGTGCTGATCACCTTCGGCCTGGTGGTGCTCCTCTTCGCGGGCTACGAGGTCTGGGGCAAGTCGGCGATCGTGGACGCCCACCAGAACGACCTGAGCGAGCAGTTGGCGCAGGCGTGGGGCCCGACGGGCGACCCGACGGTCTCCCCCTCGACCAGCGCCACCCCGTCGGCCAAGCCGGTGACGCCGGTGCACGGCAAGCCGATCGCCGGGCTCTACATCCCGAAGCTCGACAAGAACTGGGTCGTGGTCGAGGGCGTCACGCAGGCCGACATCCGGTACGCCCCGGGTCACTACCCGAAGAGCGCGCTGCCGGGCCAGGTGGGCAACTTCTCCGTCGCCGGACACCGGAACCGGGCCACCTTCTGGCGCCTGGACGAGCTGGACAACGGCGACGCGATCGTGGTCGAGAGCAAGACCGACTGGTACATCTACAAGGTCTCGCAGACCCGGATCGTCAAGCCGACCCAGGTCGAGGTGGTCGCGCCGGTGCCGGGCAAGCCCGGCGAGAAGGCCAGCAAGCGGATGCTCACCCTCACCACGTGCAACCCGAAGTTCGACAACTATCAGCGGCTTATCATCCACGCCGAACTGGACCGCACCCAGCCGAAGTCGGCGGGTCGCCCGCCGGAGCTGGGGGGCTGACCGGCGATGTACTTGTGGATCTGGCGCAAGCTCCCGTTCGGACTGGTCGGCAAGCTGGGCGGGTCGGTGCTGCTCGCCGCCGCCACGGTGGCCCTGCTCTGGTACGTGGTCTTCCCGTGGGCCGAGCCGCTGCTGCCCTTCGACGACGTGCAGGTCAGCCAGGACGCCGACCTGACCGATCCGGCCGGCGACGTGATCCCGGGCAACGAGCCGGGTGACGCGCCGCCCGGCGACGAGCACGACCTGCCGTACGACACCGAGCGGAACAACACCCCGCCCGCGTCTCCGAGCCGGTGAGCCGATGCGCGTCCTCGTGATCGACAACTACGACTCGTTCGTCTTCAACCTGGTGCAGTACCTGGGCCAGCTCGGTGTGGACTGCGAGGTCCGGCGCAACGACGAGATCGACGTCGACGAGGTGGGGCGGGTCGGAGCTGCCGGCATCCTGCTCTCGCCCGGGCCGGGCAGCCCCGACCGGGCCGGCATCTGCCTGGACGTCGTCCGGCGCTACGCGGGCGAGCTGCCGATCTTCGGCGTCTGCCTCGGCCATCAGGCGATCGGCGAGGCGTTCGGCGCGACCGTGGCCCGCGCTCCGGAACTGCTGCACGGCAAGACCTCGGAGGTACGGCACCAGTCGGTCGGCGTGCTCGCCGGCCTGCCGGACCCGTTCACCGCGACCCGCTACCACTCGCTCGCGGTGCTGCCCGACACTCTGCCGGCCGAGCTGGAGGTCACCGGCTGGACGGGGTCGGGCGTGGTGATGGCGATGCGCCACCGCAGCCTCCCGATCGAGGGTGTGCAGTTCCACCCGGAGTCGGTGCTCACCGAGGGCGGGCACGTGATGCTCGCGAACTGGCTCGCCGGCTGCGGCCACCCGGAGGCGCTGGAGCGGGCACCGGCGCTGGCCGCCGAGGTGGACGCCCGCCGCCGAGCCGCCTTCGCCACCACCTGACCCACCCCCGCGGCACCCGCGGCACCCGCGATCTTGCACTTTGCGCCCCGACAAAATGGGACAAGACCGCCCGAACTGAGGGCAGAAACTGCAAGATCGCGGTGGACCCGCCCGCACTGCGCCCGCACTGCGGTGGGTCCCCCGCACCGCGGTGGACCGCCCCGCCGCCGCGCGAGGGCGGCAGCGGGGTTGGCGGGTGATCAGTCCTCGGGGAACCAGATCGGTGTCTTGCCGGGGAGCGGGAAGCCCCCGCCGGTGCCCGGCGTCGTCGGCGAGGTGGTCGGCGTCGGCGTCGGCGTGCCGCTGGTCGGCGGCGCTTCGGGCTCGGGGATGCCGACCTCGATCGTCACCGTCTTGCCCTTGGCGAGCTCCTTGCCGGGCTCGGGGTTCTGCCGCTGGACCCGGCCGGCCTGATCCGCAGGCACCTCGTCACCGGGGCGGACCGAGACCCGGTAGCCGGCGTCCTCGAGCTCCTCCCGCGCGTCGTCCTCGGTGGAGCCGATCACCCTAGGCACCTCGCCCACGTTGCCCTTGGAGACGGTCAAGGTCACCTCGGCCCCTTCGGCTACCTGCTTCCCGGCCTCGGGTGACGACGCGATGACCGTGCCCGCTTCCTTCGGGCTGTCCTTCTCGACCGGCTTGGCAACCTTGTAGCCCTGCCCCTCCAGCAGCTCCTTGGCGTTCTCGAAGGAAGAGCCGACCACATTGGGGAACTGCTTCACGTTGGGGCCGGCGCAGACCTGGACGGTCACCGTTCGACTCGGCTCCAGCCGGGTGTTCGGGACCGGGTTCTGCGCGACGACCTTGCCCTTTTCGCAGGTGGCGTTGAAGACCTGGTCGCCGGCCTGCGCAGCGAGGCCCGCCTTCTGGATCTCGGCGAAGGCCTGCTGCTGGGTCAGGCCGGTCACCGTCGGGACGCTGACCTGCTTGTCGTCCTGCTGGCTCCACAGCAGCGCGGCGACGAGGGCGATCACCGCCAGCACACCGACCGCGGCGAACGTGGCGATCAGCCAGGACGACGCCTTGCGGCGGCGCGGGTCACCGACCCGGGCCGGGATCTGCCGGGTGGGCGGGGCGGCACCGCCACCGGCCGGGTAACCGGCCGCCCCCGCGGCCGGAGCCATCGGCATGGTCTCCTGCTCGCGCATCACCGGGGTGGCCAGCACCGGCCGGCCGGCGGCGGCGCGGAGCAGATCCGCCCGCATCTCGCCGGCGCTCTGGTAGCGGTTGAGCGGGTTCTTGGAGAGCGCCTTGAGCACGATCGCGTCGACTGCGGGGTTGACGTCCGGGTTGATGTCGCTCGGCGTCGGCGGCGCCTCCCGTACGTGCTGGTAGGCGACACTGACCGGACTGTCCCCGACGAACGGCGGGTGACCGCAGAGCAGCTCGAAGAGCACGCAGCCGGCCGCGTACACGTCGGAGCGGGCGTCGACGGCCTCGCCCCGGGCCTGCTCGGGCGACAGGTACTGGGCCGTGCCGATGACCGCGCTGGTCTGCGTCATGGTGGTGGCGCCGCTCGCCAGGGCCCGGGCGATGCCGAAGTCCATGACCTTGACCTGACCGGTCTGGGTCAGCATGACGTTGCCGGGCTTGATGTCCCGGTGGATGATCCCGTGCCGGTGGCTGAACTCCAGGGCCGCGCACATGTCGGCGCAGATCTCCAGCGCCCGCCGGGGCTGGAGCCGCCCCTCGGCGCCGAGCACCTCCTTGAGGGTCCGCCCGTTCACGAACTCCATGACGATGAACGGCAGCGTCTCGCCGGTCGGCGCGGTCTCCTCGCCGGTGTCGTAGACGGCCACGATCGCCGGGTGGTTCAGCGACGCGGCGTTCTGCGCCTCCCGACGGAACCGCATCTGGAAGGTCGCGTCCCGGGCCAGGTCGGTCCGGAGCATCTTGATCGCGACGTCCCGACCGAGCCGGAGGTCGCGACCGCGGTGCACCTCGGCCATGCCGCCATAGCCGAGCAGCTCGCCGACCTGGTACCTGCCACCGAGCAGGCGGGCCTGCGCTGTCATCGCGTCTGTCGTCCTTCGCTCGTCGTCGTCTTGCCGCTTACCTGCCGGAGCCGCTCCTCCCGACGGTACGACGTCTGGCTCAGATCGTCGCGTCCGTCGGGCCGCAGCGCGCCGGACGTCACGGTCCGCGGAGTGGGCGCTCCGGGTTCACCGGACAGCGCATTCTTCCGCAGGTTGTAGGAAATCACGCCGGAGCAGAGCAGGACCAGTACGGCCAGGAGGATGGCGACGAGCACCATTCCGGGCCGGGACCGACCTGCATTTGGCGCCGGCATCGCGGGGCCGGCCTGCCGGGCGTACGCCGGCGGCGGGTCGTGCCGGGTCGGGGTCGGCGGCACCGCGGCGGCGCCGCGCGGGTAGCCGGCCTGGGCCACCGGCGGCCGGGACTGGCCCGCGGCCGGGGCGACCACGGTCGGCCGCGGCGGCTGGCCCGGCGCCGCCGTGGTGGGGCGGGGCGCCGTGGCCGCAGGACGCGCCGGCGCGGCGACGGGCGGCCGGGAGGGGGCCGCCGGCGGGTGCGACTGCTGCGCGGACGGCACCTGTGCGCGGCCCGGGGCGGCCGGCGAGGCCGGGGCGCCGGAGATCGGCCGGGCCTGGCCGCCGGCGCGGGCCTGCTGGGAGAGCGCCACCTTGATCTGGCGGGCCACCCCGGCGAGCGCCGCCGCGCTCGGCCACCGGGCGGCCGGATCCTTGGCCATGGCCCGTTCGACCACGGCCCGGACCTGCGGCGGGATGTCGGCCGGCAGCGGGCGGGGCGTCTCCTGGACGTGCCGCATGGCGATCTCGAGCGGGTTGTCACCCTCGAACGGGCGGCGGCCGGCGAGGCACTGGTACGCGACCACGCCGAGCGCGTAGACGTCGGAAGCCGGCGTCGCCACCCCGCCGGTGGCCTGCTCCGGTGCGATGTACGAGGCGGTGCCGAGCACCGAGCCGGCGGCGGTGAGCTGGCCCACCAGGTCGGAGCGGGCGATGCCGAAGTCGGTGAGCACCAGCGTGCCGTTCGGCCGCACGAGCAGGTTGCCCGGCTTGACGTCGCGGTGGACGATGCCCTTCTCGTGCGCGGCGTGCAGCGCGTCGGCCGCCTGGGCGACCAGCGCCATGGTGCGGGCCGGGGTGAGCCGGCCGACGCGGCTCAGCGTGGCGGACAGCGCGTCGCCCTCGACGTACTCCATCACCAGGAAGGCGATCTGCTGGTCGTTGCCGAAGTCGTAGACGTCGACCACGCCCGGGTGGTTGATGGTGGCCATGGTGCGGGCCTCGCCGCGGAACCGCTCGGCGAAGCCCGGCTCGTCCAGCAGCGCCGGGAGCAGGCTCTTCACCGCGACCGTCCGGCCGAGCACCTGGTCGGTGCCGCGCCAGACGTCGCCCATGCCGCCGCTGGCGATCCGCTCGTCGAGCCGGTAGCGGTTGCCGAGCTGGACACCGGGGCTCAGCATGTCAGCGCCCCCCCGGGTCGGCGATCGCCGCCCGCATGATCTGGCCGGCGATCCGGGCCGCCTCGGCGCTGCCGCCGGGGCCCGCCTGCTCCAGCTCGACGCAGACGGCGGAGACCGCGTTGCCGTTCTTGTCGATGGCGAAGCCGATGAACCAGCCGTGGTCGGGGCGGTCCGGCGCGGACTGGGCGGTGCCGGTCTTGCCGCCGACCGTGTAGCCGCTGATCTTGGCCCGGGTGCCCGTGCCGTTCTCCACCACGCTGACCATCATGTCCCGCAGGTCAGCGGCGACCTGGCCGCTGATCGGCTGCCGCAACTCTCGAGGGTTCGCGGTGTAGTAGCTGGTGGTGCGATCCGGTGCGAGCAGTTGCCGGACCAGGTACGGCCGCATCTGCTTGCCGTCCTTCTGGGCGACCGACGCGGCGATCAGGGCGCCCTCCAGCGGGGTCATCCGGACGTTGTTCTGGCCGATGGACGACTGGGCCAGTGCGGCCGGGTCGGTGCTGCCGTCCGGGTTCTGCATGTCCCCGGTCCGGCTCGCCGCCACGGTCAGCCCGTCCTCACCGAGCTGGCCGACGGTGAGGTCCTCCTGCTCGAAGCCGAACTGCCGGGCCTTCTCCTTGAGGGTTTCGGCTCCGAGCCGCACGCCGAGCTGGGCGAAGCCGGTGTTGCACGACTCGGTGACCGCCTCCATGAGGGTCACCTCGGACTCGGGGCAGATCGACGCGGCGGCGTTGCGGATCGGGCTGCCCGAGGTCGGCGGGGTGTAGCTGGACCCGGCCGGGATCTCGGTGTCCTTGCTGACGCCGTTCTCCAGTGCGGCGGCGGCCACCACGATCTTGAAGGTGGAGCCCGGCGGCAGGGTCTCGGAGAGCGCCCGGTTCTTGAGCGGCCCGTTCGGGTCCTGCTCGAGCTGGTTGTACGCGGCCGCGGCCTCGGCGGTCTCGTGGCTGGCCAACGGGTTCGGGTCGAAGCTGGGCATCGAGACGAGGGCCTGCACCGCGCCGGTTCGCGGATCGATGGCGATCGCCGCGCCCCGCTTCGCACCGACCTGGTTGGTGCGCAGCTGCTCGTACGCCACGTCCTGGGCCCGCTTGGAGAGGGTGAGCAGAACGTTGCCACCGGCGGTCTGGTCACCGGTGAACATGTCCTTGATCCGGTCGCCGAGCAGCTGGTCGCTGGTGCCGGCGAGGAAGTCGTTCTCGGCCCGCTCGATGCCGGTGTCGGCCAGGTTGACCGGCTTGTAGCCGAGCACGTGCGCGTACTTGGCCCCGCCCGGGTAGGTGCGCTGGAACTTCAGCTTGCCGCTGGTCTCCTTGCTCGTGGCCAGGGCGGTGCCGCCGGCCTCGATGTTGCCGCGCTTGCGCTCGTACTCGGCGACCTGGACGCGGCCGTTGTAGTCGCTGTTGCGGTACTCGTCGGCCTTGTAGGCCTGGATCCAGTTCAGGTTCGCGAAGAGCAACCCGAAGAGGACGATGACGACGACGCCGACGCGGCGCAGTGGTGCGTTCACGGCCTGATCACCTCCGTGGGGGCACCGTGCAGCTGCTCCGGCGGGCCGCCCGACGGCCGGGTGGCCTTGCCACCGCCACCGCTGACCGGCCGCCGGGCGCCGTCGGAGACGCGAAGCAGCACCGCGATGAGCAGCCAGTTCGCCATCAGTGACGAGCCACCGGCGGAGAGGAACGGGGTGGTCTGACCGGTCAGCGGAATGAGCTTGCTGATCCCGCCGACGATGACGAAGACCTGGAGCCCGAGGGTGAAGGCGAGGCCGCCGGCGAGCAGCTTGCCGAACGAGTCCCGCACGGCCAGCGCGGCCCGCAGGCCCCGCTCCACGATCAGCAGGTAGACGACCAGCAGCGCGGAGAGCCCGAACAGGCCGATCTCCTCACCGACGCCGGCGAAGATGAAGTCGTTCTGCACCTCGGGCAGGATGTCCGGCTGCCCGCCGCCCGGCCCCGCGCCGAAGAGCCCGCCGGTGCCCAGGGCGAGCAGCCCCTGAACGAGCTGGTAGCCCTTGTCGGTCGGGTCGGCGAACGGGTCCAGCCAGATCTGCGCGCGCAGGTAGAAGTTCGCGAACGGCCCACCGACCATCTCGCCGAGGAAGTAGGCGAGGTAGGCGCCGCCGAAGAACAGCACCAGACCGATGAGCAGCCAGCTGACCCGCTCGGTGGCGATGTAGAGCGTCACCACGAACATGCCGAAGTAGAGCAGCGACGTGCCCAGGTCCTTCTCGAAGATCAGGACGAGGAGGCTGATCAGCCAGACCACGACCACCGGGCCGAGGTCCCGGCCGCGGGGGAAGTCGATGCCGAGGAAGCGCCGGCTGGCCAGCGAGAGCACCTCGCGCTTGCGGACGAGGTAGTAGGCGAAGAAGACCAGCAGCGCCAGCTTGGCGAACTCACCCGGCTGGATGGAGAACGAGTCGCCGAACTTGATCCACAGCTTGGCGCCGTTGATCTCGGAATAGCGGCTCGGCAGCACCGCCGGGATCATCACCAGCACGATGCCGCCGAGGCCCAGGGTGTACGCGTACCGGGAGATCGACCGGTGGTCGCGCATGATGGCGAGCAGGCCGGCGGCGAGGATCACCGAGACGAGCGTCCAGGCCAGCTGCCGCCCGCCGATGCCGGCGAAGATGGCCAGCTCCTCCCGGTCGACCGGCGGCGCCTCGCCCAGGTCGATCCGGCGCAGGAAGCCCACCCCGAGACCGTTCAGCAGCGCCACCGCCGGCAACAGTGCGGGGTCGGCGAACGGGGCGAGGAACCGGATGACCAGGTGCAGGCCGAGGAAGACCGCGCCCAGCGCGGCGGCGGGCAGCCAGAAGTCCGGGGTGACCGTGTCGAGCATGTTGGCCTCGACGGTCGCCCCGTACGCGGCCACCAGCACCATGGCCAGCAGCAGCAGCGACAGCTCCGCGTTGCGCCGGGACCGGGCCAGGCGTACGCCGGGCTGCTCGCCCGTGGTGGCGGGCGAGGCTGCCGGTGTGGCCGCTGCGGTCACGGATGGATCCTCGGAGTCGGGCCGGCGCTCACTCGGGCGACCGGCAGGTGGCCGGGTCGAGCGCCGGCGGAGCCGAGTCGGACGGCGGGGCGTCGGGTGTGGGCGTCGGCTCGGCGCCCCCGGGGCTGTTGCTGGGGCTGGGGGCGCCGCTGGCGGCCGGCGGCGTGGCCGTCGCGGAGCCGCCCGGGGTGGGCGAGGTGGCGACGGCACTCGGCGTCGGCGTCTCCGCGCCGGTCCCGGCGGTCGGGCTCGGCGGACAGATCGGCTTCAGATTGGGGTTGGTCGGGCTGTCGCTGGTCAGCTCGGCGAGCCGGCGCTCGGCGTCCGGCTCGCTCTTGGCCGGGATGCCCTGCTTGACCTGCTCCTGAGCGGCCAGCGTCAGGTCGTCCAGTTCGGCGGGGCTGGTGGAGTGCACGTCGGACAGGTCCATGCCGGCGATCTGGCCCTGTATCCCGCGGAACACGGCCACCTGACCGTCCTCCGTGGCGCCGACGTAGTACTGCCGCTGGGTGTAGCTCCACCCGGCGAAGAGCCCGCCACCGAGGATGACCAGCAGCGCCAGCGCCATCGCGGCGGCCCGTACCGGCCGGTGCCGGCGACGCTCGGGCTCGTCGTCGGCGCTGGCGGCCGGCTCCTCCGGCGCGGCGGGCCGGGGCGCGGAGAGCGCGGAGGCCCGTGCGGCGGGGGTGGAGTCGTCGGCGGACGTGGCCATGCCGCGGTCGCGGGCGGCGGCACCGCCGACGATCGGCGTCGCCTCGACGATGTCCTGGTCGGTGGCGTCCGCGATGATCACGGTGATGTTGTCCGGGCCGCCGCCGCGCAGCGCGAGCTGCACCAGCCGCTCGACGCACTGCTGCGGGTCGACGTACTCCCGCAGGGTCTCCGCGATGGTGTCCGCGCTGACCACGCCGGAGAGCCCGTCGCTGCAGATCAGGTAGCGGTCACCGGGGAGCACCTGGCGGACGGAGTATTCCGGGTCGATGTCCCGGCCGTCGAGCGCGCGGGTGAGCAGCGACCGCTGCGGATGGCTGCTCGCCTCCTCGGCGCTGATCCGGCCCTCGTCGACGAGCATCTGGACGTACGTGTCGTCCTTGGTGATCTGCGCGAACTCGCCGTTGCGCAGCAGGTACGCCCGGGAGTCGCCGATGTGCACCATGCCGAGCTTGCTGCCGGAGAAGAGCGTCGCGGTCAGCGTGGTGCCCATCCCCTCCAGTTGGGGATTGGCGTCCACGGTGTCGCGGAGTTGTTGGTTGGCGGTGCCCACGGCGGAACGCAGAGCGTCCACGAGGGCGTCACCAGGGACGTCCTCGTCGAGTGGCGCCATGGCACCGATGACAATGTTACTGGCGACGTCACCGGCGGCCATGCCGCCCATGCCGTCGGCGACGGCGAGTAGCCGCGGCCCGGCGTAGACGGAATCTTGGTTGCCGTCTCGGATCAGACCGCGGTCGCTGTGGGCCGCGTAGCGCAGGGTCAGAGTCATGGCCGTAATTCGAGGGAAGTGCGGCCGATCCGGATCGGCACGCCGAGGGGAACGGGGGTCGGTCCGGTGACCTTAGCGCGATCCAGGTACGTGCCGTTAGTCGAACCGAGGTCCTCGACGAACCACTGCCCGTCGCGCGGCACGAGCCGGGCGTGTCGCGCGGAGGCGTAGTCGTCGGTGATGACGAGGGTGGAGTCCTCGGCCCGACCGATGGTGATCTGCGCTTCACCGAGCGTGATCCGGGTGCCGGCCAGCTGACCGGCGGTCACCACCAACTGGTGCGCCGCCCTGCCCCGCTTCACCTTCGCCGGCTTCGCCGGCTGCCCCGTCGAGGCGCCGACCGCCCGGGGCGCGGCCACCAGCCGGCCCGAACGCGCACCCGCGAAGAGGTCCCGACGGATGACGCCGACCACCGTGAACACGAAGATCCACAGCAGGATCAGGAACCCGAACCGAGCGACGGTGATGACCAGTTCCGGCAAGGCGGGTCAGCCGTCCACGCGGAAGGTCAGCGTCGTGGTGCCCAACTGGATCATGTCGCCCGGGTTGAGGGCGACGGCGGAGACCCGCTGGCCGTTGACCATCGTGCCGTTGGTCGAGCCGAGGTCGGTCAGCACGACCTGACCGCCGTCGAAGTCCAGCCGGGCGTGTCGCCGGGAGATCCCGACGTCGGGCAGGCGCAGGTTGGCCTGGTCGCCGCGGCCGATGACCGTCGAGCCCATCTGCAGCGGGTAGGTGCGCCCGTCGCCGGAGACCAACCGCACGTTGCGCGTGCCGCCGTGGCCGGGCGGAGGGCCGTAGCCGCCGCCCTGGTCGTACGCGGGGTAGGCGGGCGGGCCGGCGTCGTAGCCGGGGCCCGGGGCCGGAGCCACCTCGCCACCGGTGTAGACCTCGGCGGTGACCCGGAACATGCCGGTGTCCAGCCCTTCACCGCGCTCGATCTCGACGATCACGTCGCCGTAGACCGTCCAGGCCTGCTCGCCGATGAACTCCGCCTGCGACTGGGCCAGCTCCTGGGCCAGCGCGGCGGCGTACGGCGCCAGGCGACTGTGGTCGTACGGCGAGAGATCGATCACGTAGCGGTTGGGCACCAACGTGCGCCCACCGGCCAGGATGGCCTTGTGCGCCTCGGCCTCCCGCTGCATGGCGTTGAGGATCTCCACGGGGTGGACCACCCCTTTGAAGACCTTGGCGAAGGCCCCTTCGACCAGGCCTTCCAGACGCTTCTCGAAGCGTTGCAGCACGCTCACCGGCTCCTCCTCGGGTCCCGAGGACATGATGGTATCCGGCCGGCGCGCGCGCAGCTCACACGCCGCTCGGCCGCCTGCTCACGGCCCGTTCGGACGGGCCGCTCCTGTCGTGCTACTCTTTCGTCCGCCGCGAGCGGTAACCGCTCGTAGCGATGACCGGGACAGCGTAATATGTTCCGGGCCCCGCCGGCGACGGCGAGGTCAGGGCGGATTACAGTAGTCAGGTCTTGCCACGGGGAAGTGGCGGAATGGCAGACGCGCACGGTTCAGGTCCGTGTGCCCGAAAGGGCGTGGGGGTTCAACTCCCCCCTTCCCCACCAGAAGTCGAGGGCTCCGCAGATTGCGGGGCCCTCGCGGCATATCGGGGCGTGCCGGGCGTCACGCTATGCTCCGATCGTTCTCTGCCTCCGAGAGACCGGGAGTGGCGTGTGAGTGTCGCATTGGTGACCGGGTCGGGCGGTCTGATCGGTTCCGAGGCGGCCCGGCACTTCGCCGGCCTGGGCCTCGACGTGGTCGGCATCGACAACGACATGCGGCAGGAGTTCTTCGGCGCGGAGGCGTCGACCGCCTGGAACGTCCGGCGGCTGACCGACGAGCTGGGCCCGGCCTACTCGCACCACAGCATCGACATCCGGGACCGCAGCGCGCTGGGGAAGCTGTTCCGGCGCTACGGCGACGACGTGGCCGTGGTGATCCACACCGCCGCCCAGCCGTCGCACGACTGGGCGGTCCGCGACCCGTTCACCGACTTCGACGTCAACGCCGGCGGCACGCTGAACGTCCTGCAGAACGTCCGCGAGCACTGCATCGAGGCGCCGGTCATCCACTGCTCCACCAACAAGGTCTACGGTGACCGGCCGAACAGCCTCCCCTTCGTGGAGCTGGAGACGCGCTGGGAGATCGAGCCGGGGCACCCGTACGAGCATGGCATCCGCGAGGACATGTCGATCGACTCCTCCCTGCACTCGATCTTCGGGGCCTCGAAGGTCGCCGCGGACGTGATGGTGCAGGAGTACGGCCGGTACTTCGGCATGCGGACCGCCTGCTTCCGGGGCGGCACGCTGACCGGCCCGGCCCACTCGGCCACCGAGCTGCACGGGTTCCTCGGCTACGTGATGCGGGCCAACATGGAGCGCCGGATGTACCGGATCTACGGCTACCAGGGCAAGCAGGTCCGGGACGCGATCCACAGCTCCGACGTGGTCTCCGCGTTCGAGGCGTTCTTCCGCAACCCGCGCTCGTCCGCGGTCTACAACCTGGGCGGGGGGCGGCACTCCAACACCTCCATGCGGGAGGCGTTCGCCGAGGCCGAACGGATCACCGGCCAGGAGATGATCTCGGAGTACGTCGAGGAGAACCGGGTCGGCGACCACAAGTGGTGGATCGGCTCGAACGAGGCGTTCCAGGTCGACTACCCCGACTGGAAGCAGGTCTACGACGTGCCCATGATCATGCGGGAGATCCACGAGGCCAACGTCGACAAGTGGGTGCCGGGCGCATGACCGAGCGGAAGCGGAACGTCCTCGGCGTCCTGGTCGACGCGACCGACTACGAGGGCGCGACCCAGCGGGTGGTGGAGGCCGCCCGGGAGCGTCGACCGCTGGCGCTGACCGCGCTGGCCGTGCACGGGGTGATGACCGGCGTGCTCGACCGGGCGCACAACGCCCGGCTGAACTCGTTCGACGTGGTCACCCCCGACGGGCAACCGGTGCGCTGGGCGCTCAACCTGCTGCACGGCGCCGGTCTCACCGACCGCGTCTACGGCCCGACGCTGACCCTGCACGTGCTCTCCCGGTTCGCCGACGAGGGCCTGCCGGTCTACCTCTACGGCTCGACCGAGGAGACCCTCGCGCGGCTGATCCCGGCGCTCGAGCTGATGTTCCCGGCCCTCAAGATCGCTGGCGTGGAGCCGTCCAAGTTCCGCGCCGCGCAGCCGGGCGAGGACGCCGAGATCGCCGACCGGATCCGCGCCAGCGGCGCCCGGCTCGTCCTGGTCGGGCTCGGTTGCCCCCGCCAGGAGGTCTTCGCGTACGCCATGCGGCCGCTGCTCGACATGCCGCTGATGGCCGTCGGAGCGGCGTTCGACTACCACGCCGGACTGCTGCGCCAGCCCCCGCCGTGGATGCAGCGGGCCGGCCTGGAGTGGCTCTGGCGGCTCGGCCAGGAGCCGAAGCGGCTCTGGCGGCGCTACGTGATCCTCAACCCGGTCTACCTGAGCCGCCTGGCCGCCCAGAAGCTCGGCCTGTGGAAGGCCACCCCGCCGGCGCCCGCCACCGAGCGTCCCACCGGCTTCGCGGTCTGACCGCCCGACCCGTCGCGGTCTCCGGCGCGGGACTGCCCACCTCGTTCCCCGGGCCGGACGCGACGGGGCCCCTCCCGCCCAGGTCGGAAGGGGCCCCGGTGGATCCCGGCCTCAGAGGGTCAGGGTCCAGGTGTTGATGTAGCCGGTGTCACCGGCGTAGACGTCCCGCACCTGGAGCCGCCAGGTGCCGTTCGCCGCCTCGCCCGACAGGTTGACGGTGTACGTGGTGTTGACGTTGTCGGCGCCATCGAAGTAGCTGCTGTTCTTCAGCCGGTACGACGAGCCGTCCGAGGCCACCAGGTCGATCACCAGGTCACCGCGGTAGGTGTGCACGATGTTCACCGCGACCGTCGACGACGCCGAGGCGTTGCGGTTGCACCCGGCGATCGTGATCGTGCTGGCCACCGTGGCGCCGGTGTCCGGGATCGCGACGTCCGTGCCGTTGGTGCCGGAGCAGCCGCCGCCCGTGCCGGTCACCGTCAGCGTGTACGTGGCCGTACGGGCGCCCGCCGTGCCGGTGCCGGTGATCGTGACCGGGTAGGTGCCGGCCGGGGTGCTCGCCGAGGTGGCGATAGTGAGGGTGGACGAGCCGCCGGAGGTCACCGTGGCCGGGTTGAACGACGCGGTCGCGCCGGACGGCAGGCCGCTGGCGGAGAGGCTGACCGACTGGGCCGAGCCGGCGGTGGTGGCCGTGCCGACGGTGGTGGTCACCGAGCCGCCCGGCGCGGTGGAGCCGGAGGTCGGCGACACCGAGACCGAGAAGTCGTTGGCCGGCGGGGTGCCGTTCACGACGTAGAGCAGCCGGTTCGGGGTGCCGGTGCCCACGTTGGTCACGACGTTGGGCGTGGAGTTGTTGACCAGGCTGTCCCGCACCTGCTGGGGGCTCCACGACGGGTTCGCCGAGAGCACCAGCGCCGCGGCGCCCGCGACGTGCGGCGACGCCATCGAGGTGCCGCTGATCGTGTTCGTCGCGCTGCTGCCCGTGTACCAGGCCGAGGTGATGTTGACGCCCGGCGCCAGGATGTCGACGCAGGTACCGAAGTTGGAGAAGCTCGCCGCGGCGTCGTTGTTCTGGGTGGCGCCGACGGTGATCGCCGCCGGGACCCGGGCCGGTGAGTAGTTACAGGCGTTCTGCCGGTTGCCGAAGATATCGCCGTTGCCCGCCGCCACCGCGTAGGTGATGCCGGAGTTGATCGAGTTGGTGACCGCCGTGTCGATCGAGCTGTTGGCGCCGCCGCCGAGGCTCATGTTCGCGACCGCCGGCTTGACCGCGTTCGCGGTCACCCAGTCGATCCCGGCCACCACCTGGGCGTTGGTGCCGCTGCCCTGGCAGTTGAGCACCCGGACGCCGACGATCTGGACGCCCTTCGCCACGCCGTACGCCGACCCGCCGACCGTGCCCGCGACGTGCGTGCCGTGGCCGTTGCAGTCGTCGGCGGAGCCGCCGTCCACCGCGTCGAAGCCGGAGACGGCCCGGCCGCCGAAGTCGTTGTGCCCGTAGAGGACACCGGTGTCGATGACGTAGGCGCGGACGTTGGACGCCGTGTTCGGGTAGGTGTACGAGCTGTTCAGCGGCAGGTTCCGCTGATCGATCCGGTCCAGACCCCAGGAGGGCGGATTGGTCTGGGTGCCGGCGATCGACACGGTGTGGTTCTGCTCGACGTACGCCACGGCCGGGTCCGCGGCGATCCGCGCGGCGGCCTTGGCGCCGACCCGGACCTCGAAGCCGCGCAGCGCCGCCCCGTAGGTGCGGGCCACCGCGCCGCCGTGCCGTCCGACCAGCCGGCTCGCGTTGTCGCCGACGGTGCTGCGGCTGACGGCGCTGTCCTTGAAGACGACGATGTAGCTGTCGGCGACGGCCGTGTCGCCACCCGCCGCGCGGATCGCGCCGGTCGGCTCGGCGGCCAGTGCGGGTGTGGCGGCGGCCAGCATGGTCAGGGTGGCCACCCCGACGAGTACGGACCTGTGGGCAAGACCCATGTCTCTACCTCCTACCGGCAGCCGCCCGACGCGGGTCCCGCTCAGATCGACGGCGGCCAATATAGCCGAGGGTAGATCAGAAGAACGACGAAGTTAAACATGTCGAATCTTTCATAACGCGGGACGATGACCCCCTACGGGACGGCGTCCGGGGCGAACGGGGGCGCGCCCCGGATTCGCGGAGCCCGTGACCGGGCAAAACTGTCCAGCATGGAGAGCCACCTCGCCGTCCTGCTGCCGATCGCCACCGTGTGGCTGGCCGCCGGCGCGGTCGCGGACCGCCTGCCCCGGCTGGACCGCGCCTGCGCGCTGCGTCGGCGCGCCGGGTGGCTGCTCACCCTGACCCTCGCCGGCCTGACGCTGACCTTGGGCGTACTGGGCGCCGGGTTGCTCAGCGCCGGGGACGCCCCGGCCGACCGGGCCGCCGCCGCGCTGGATCTCGCCGCGCTCCCCGCGCTCGTGGTGGCGGCCTGCACCGTACGCCGGGTACGCCGGCTGTGGGCCGGTGCCCGCGCGTTCGCCACGGCGCCGGACACACCCGCGCCGCACGGTCTGCGGGCGGCCGCGGCACACCCGCTGATCGGGTTGCCGTTGCAGGTCACCGGCCTGCTCACCGTGCCGGCGCTGATCACGGCGAGCGGGAGCGGTCTGTTCGCCGCGCCGGGCGTCACCGGTCCGGCGATCACCGTCGGCGCGCTCGTCGTCCTGGCCGTCGGCGTCCGGCACGCGTTGCGGCACAACCGGCTCGCCGAGCGGGCCCGGCGGCCGGAACCGGCCTCAGCGCGAGCGGCCAGCCCCCTGCACGTATAGCAGTTCCAGGATGGCGCGGGTCGCCTCGAACCACCGGTCCAGCCAGCCCGGGGGCGGCACGCTGCCCTTCGGCGGCAGCTCCATCAGCAGGCCGCGCAGCAGCGGGTGGTCGACCAGCGATTCGCCGGGCTCCGTCGACCAGCCGGTCGGCGGGAAGGACGGCTCGGTGAGCGGGTTCGGGTCCAGCGACGGAAGGGAGAGCGGCGGGCCGGACTGTTCGGGTGCCGGCGTCTCCCGCGCGTCAAGGTCGGAATCGCTCGAGACCACCTCGGTCAGGACGGTGTCCCGGCGCGCCCCCCGGTACTTGCCACCGAACCGCTCCGGCTTCCCGGGACCGTTCGTGAGGTTGTCTGACCCGATCGTCGTCATCCGTCTCGCCTACCTCGCTCGGTTGCGGATCCCTGCGGCGGGTTTGTCGACCAGCGCCGTACCGACCGGTTCAACGAGGCGGGACCGATGTGGCGACGGGAATCCCGGCGGATCCTGGCCCGTCGGGTAGTACGCCGGTCCGGCGTGCTCGATCCGGGCGGGCGAGCGGACGGATCCGGGCACCGACGTCGGCTCGGCAGGGCCCGGCCCCCGTCCGGTGACCTACCCGGACGGGGGCCGCCCGTCAGCGTCTGCCCGGCGACTCAGGCCGGGCCGAACGAGCCCTCCCTGGTGCGGGCGACGAACTCACGCCAGTCACCCGGAGCGAAGATCAGAGCCGGCCCGGTCCTGTCCTTGGAGTCCCGCACTCCGACCGCGCCGGTCACGTACGCCACCTCCACGCAGTTGTCACAGTTCGGCCCGCTCTTCGAGCTCTTGAACCACGTTGCCTGCGTCAGGTCCACGGGGAACCTCTTGGTCGCCATTTCCACAACGGCTCCTCTGCCAGTTTCGCGATGTGTGCGATGGACTCCTCGGGGCGAATGGCCGCTGCTCGGATGTGATCGAAGATGAAGCTGTACTTCTGCAGTTCGTCGCTCTTCTCCAGGAAGAGCCCACCCGTGGCGTTCTCCGCGTACACGACATCCGGATCACCCGGCTCCGGGAAACTGAGGATCGTGAAGGTCCCGTCCATGCCGGCGTGCGCCCCCACCTCGAACGGCAGGATCTGCAACGTCACGTTCGGCAGTTCGGCAACCTCGACCAGCCGCTTGAGCTGGTCGCGCATCACCTCGTCCCCGCCCACCGGACGGCTCACCACCGCTTCATCGAGCACCACCCACAGATCGACCGGATCATCCTGAGTCAGCAACGACTGTCGACCCAGGCGGACACGGACACGTTGTGCGACCTGGTCCGGGGTGAAGTCGGGCCGGGCGGCCCGGATCATCGCGCTCGCGTACTCCTCGGTCTCCAGCAGGCCCGGCACCACCTGCTGCTCGTAGGCCCGGATGGAGCTGGCCGCCGCCTCGAGCCCGACGTACGCGCCGACCAGGACGGTGCTGTACGGATGCCACCAGCCCTTCTGCCGGGCCTCGCGGGCGATCTGGACCAGTTCGTCGCTCTCCGCGCCGACCACCCCGTAGATCCGGAGCATGTCCCGTACGTCTCGCGGGGTGGCCGTGGTGTGGCCGGTCTCGATCCGGGAGACCTTGGAGGCCGAGCACTCCAGCTGCTCGGCCACCGCCTCGATCGTGATGCCCGCCGACTCGCGCTGTCGGCGCAGTTCCGCGCCGAGCCGGCGACGCCGGATGGTCGGGCTGCGCCGTTCGCTCACCGGTTCACCTCGCTCCGCGATCGCGGGCCCGCCCCGCTGTCCGCGCGCACGGGCGCCACCTCGGAACGCTGGCTGCTCGCTGTCACCCGGCCTACCTCCGGTCGACGCGCCGTTGGTCGCCGCCCGCCGTGGGCGCGACCCTCGTCGGCGAACGTTTCGCGGCTGGGGGTGGTGCCGGTCCTCGGCCGGCCGCGACGGGCGAAACCGGCCCTCAGTGTGCCGTCCCGACGTGTAAGGCATCAAGCGCCGGTTTGCGGGGCGCACTCACGTATCGGCAAAAGTCGACGTGCAACTTGCATGAAGCACGCCACTGGTGCACCCTGTTCGGTATGGCACGGGTTACTCACCGTCTCCGCCCGATCCCCGATCGTGATCATCACTGGTCGGGGCGGACGGGATCCCGGTGGCCCGGGCCTGCGACAACCAGAGCTGCACCGGGGTGAGACCCCGCCGCTGCACGTCAGTTGGCTGCGGCGGCGGGCGCGATACCCGGAGCAGCCGGGTGATGGTCGGGTGGCGGCGCGCCACCAGCGGGTACGGCCCGACCACCACCACCCGCACGACACCGGTCCACGAGGCACGACCCCGTTCACCGGCCGAGACGTCCCCCGACCCGACATCGCCGGCGCGTCCGCCGGCCGAACCTTTCAGGAGCCCATGTGCTTCCCCGCTCTGGTGACGTACTGCACGTGACTCGCGCGGCGAGCGTCCAGTTCTTCCGGCCCATCACGTTCCGGGTGATCCGGGTGCTCGACTGGCCGACCTACGACGGTTGGCTCTGGCTCGACGGCTACGAGTTGAACGCGGCGGGGGACGCGGTCAACCGGCGGTCGATCTACGTGCAGCGCGAAGGGCTGCGGCAGCTGCGTGCCGCGCCGGAACAGCGCTCGCACACCGTACGACCTCGCCGGCCGGTCGTCCGTACTCCGGTCCGGGTGGGCTGACCAGCCGAAACCGCCGTCGGCGGGCGTGTCCTCGCCATAGAATCGAGGCACGCCCACCCCGGCATGTTCCACCCCGCGCGTCCAGGACCCAGACCCTGGGATGGTCATGGTCAATCTGCCCGCCGCGCGGCGGCACCACCGTTCACGTTTCGGCTACGCCTTCGGGATCCTGGCGCTCTTCGGCGCCGCCACCACGCTCGTGATCGTGGTCCGCGACCCCGCTCTCTCCTCCACCCAGTTGCAGGAACCGGTGCCGGCACCGGAGATCACCGTGATCGGCGAGGACGACCCGCCCGACCAGGAGGACATGCCCGGCTGGCACGGCTCGCCCGACGACGCGGGCGACGCGGACGCCGGCTCCACGGCCGACGCCGGCACCGCGCCGGACGAGGGTTCCGGGCCCGACGCAGGCGCGCTGGCCGGCGACAACGGCACGGGCACCGGACCGCACTCGGCGGCGGACATCCGGCGCTCGCTGTTCTGGTCCGGCATCATCGGCCTGACCATCTCGCTCGTCGGCCTCGGCCTGGTCGGCACCAGACGACGAATGTGGTGACGGCCGGCGGTCAGGACGTGGCGGTCGCGGTGGGGCCGGTCGCCGTGGGGCTCGACGTGAGCGGGCCCGAGGACGTGGGCTCGGCGGCCCGCGACACGACGAGCACGACCTCCTCGCCGTCGGGCACCGGTTCACCCGCCTCCGGCTCGCTGGCGATCACGCGTCCCGGTGGCAGCTCCGACGTGCGGTACTCCACCCGGTAGCTCAGCCCGAGCCGGTCGAGCAGCCCTTCGGCCGTCGCCTGCGACAACCCCACCAGCGGAGGCACCGGCACCCCGGCCTCGGTGGTCGGCGGCGCGCTCGGCGACTCGCTCGTCGGGGCGGCCGACGTCGGGGCGGCGCTGGTCGCCGCGGCCGTGGTCAGCGAGGGGGACAGGGTCGGCTCCGGGCCGGTCCGGTCGTCGTCCGCGCTGAGCACGAGCCACAGCGCGGTGCCGAGCAGGGCGACGAGCAGCAGCGCCAGGATGCCCCAGAGGATCGGTAGCCACCAGCGCCGGCCGCCCTGGTCCTCGGCGTACCACTCACCGGCCGGCTCCCGGTAGTCCGCGGGTCGGGGCGGTGGCACCTCGGCGCGCCCGGACCACGGCGCGGACCGTTCCGGCGGCAGCGGCGCGGTCCGGTCCGGTCCGGCGCGGTTCAGCGGCGCGGTCTCGTCTGCCGGCCGCCCCGTCGGCGCGGCACGGTCCAGTGGCGCGGTCTCGTCCGCCGGCCGTCCCAGCGGCGCGGTCGCATCCGGTGGGGTGGGTCGGGGCTGCTCTTCGGCCGGCTGTGCCGACCCGGGCCGGTTGGCCGGGCCGGGCAGTCGCTGGGTGTGGTCGGCCGGCTCCTCGCCGGAGCGCGGCAGCGGTCGGGTCTGGTCGCCGTCGTGCTCCCCGGCGGGCGGTTCCTGGCGGTCGTCGCTCATCGCACCGTCCTCTCCCGAACCGGGCGGGCGCCCTGGCCCTCGACCGCCAACCTAGCGGTCCGGGCGCCCGTCGCCGCGGATCACGGTCCCGACCCGCCCGGTCCGACGGCCGGTCGGGCGGTCACGGGGCCGGGGTCGTCGAATCCGCCGGCTCGGCCCCGCACCAGATCTGGACCTGATCGTTCCACCGGGCCGTGGTTCCCGCCGCCGGCTCCTGCCGGACGATGGCGCCGCTGCGGCCCGCCGGGTACCGCGGGTAGAGGCCGTCGTCGCCCAACTCCTCCGCCGCCTCGTCGCACTTGTCGCCCACGAGGTCCGGCACGATGGTGGCCGGTGCCGGTCCGGTGACGTAGAGGGTCACCGTCGCCCCGCGCTTCACCGGGGCGCCGACCTCCGGCGCGGTCCGCTCGACCGTGCGGCCGGCGCCGCTGCCGAACACCAACCGCCAGCCCAGCTTCCGCTCGTGCAGCTCATCCCGAGCGGTCTCGAAGTCGGTGCCGATCACCGGCGGCACGGCGAGACCCGTACCGCTGGACGCCGAGGTGCGGGGTGCGGACGGCGTCGTCCGGGTGGCTGTCGGCCGCTGCGTGGGGGAGGCGCTGGGACCGCCGGTCGCGCTCCCCGCCACCGCCGGCTCATCCGGCGGTACGTCGTCCTCGCCGGCCAGCAACCAGCCCCCGGTCGCGCCGATCGCGGCGAGCAGCACCACGGCCAGGCCGCCGCCGAGCACCATGTTCAGCCGTCCCGGTCCGGCCTCGCCGCCACCGTTCGTGTTCCCGTCCGTCACACCGCCACCGCCTCAGTCACCGGCGACCGTACCGGTCACCGCCAAGCCGATCACCGCCAAGCCGGGCGCCGACGGCTCGCCGCGCCGCCGACGGGACGTTACGCTGCCCGGCATGGCCAGACGCGGCTGGGGAGGATCGATCGCGACGGCGATCGGCGTTGCTGCCGGTACCGGCGCGGCTCAACTGGGCTTCGGCTACGGGTTGGGCATCATCAACTGGGCGCCGGCCGATGCCGGCGTGGCACCGGCGGCCTGGGTCGCCAGCCTGATCTGGGCCACCTGGATCGCGGCGACCTCGACGATTCTCGGCGCTGTCTGCGCGCACCGGCTTCGCGAGCGGGTTCCTGCGACCACCCCGGCGGCCGCCGGGAGCGACACCACGACCGGCTCCGGCACGGCGACGCCGGACGGCGCCGACCCGGCCCGACCGCTCGACGCCACCGACCGCGAGTCCGCTCCGCTTCAGGGCACTGTGGACGATGCGTCGACCGGACCGGTGGCCGGGGATCGGACCCCCGCACGGGCGGGCGGCGGCAGCCGGCACGCCGGCCTGGCGCACGTCGGCCTGGCCGTCGCCGCCGGGTTGGGCGCCCTGGTGACCGTGCTGCTGGTCGGGGTGCCGGCCCGGGTCGCCGAGGCGCCGGACACGGCGACTCCGCAGCGCGTCGCCGCTGCGTACGCGGCCATCGGTGTGCTGCTCGGCGTGCTCTCCGCGCTCTGGGCGCTGCGGTCGCGCGCCGCCGCCGCCAACATCATCGCGACCGTGGCCTGGCTGTGGCTGCTCGCCGTGATCGCGGTGGTCGACGGGGTGCTCTCCGGCCGCGGGCTGACCACCGCTCAGCTCGGCATCTGGCAGATCAGCGCGGATCGGCCCGGCTTCTGGATCCGGGACTACCTCTACTGGCCCGGGGCCGTGCTCTCGCTCGGCTCCGCGCTGGTGATCGGCGTGCTGGCCGCCCGGCGCGCGGCCCGGTCGACGGATCGCCGGGTGGGCGCGACGATCTCCGGCGCGGCCGGGCCGCTGCTCGTCGCGCTCGGGTATCTGCTGGCCGTGCCGCGACTGTCGGCGATCAGCCCGGAGCAGGTGTCCGCGCACCTCATCGCGCCGTACGCGGTGATCGGGGGCATCGGCGGCTCGGTCCTGGTCGCCGCGTTCGCCCAGCGCGCCGACCGGCGGACGGCGGCACCGGTTCCCACCCCGCAGTTCCGCCCCACGACGGGCCAGCCGGCGACGTCCGGCCCGAGCACGGGACAGCTGGCCACGGCCGGCCCGAGCACCGGCGAGCCGAAGACGTCCACCGCGAGCGGTCGCGGGCGGCTGGCGTCCGCGACGAAGACCGGCACCGCGGGCGACCCCGGTCCGGCACCGGCCGCCGGCGCGTCACCCGCCGCCGACCCCCGGGTCCCGGCCCCGCGCACCGGCGAGGCGGACCGGTTGGCGCCGGCCGGCACGGACAACAGCGGACCGGCGACGGCGGAAGCGGCCTCGAAGCAGGCCGGACGGCGCGGCCGATCCCCGCGCCGTCCGGAGTGACGACCGCCCGCGCGGCGGAGCCGATCTGCCGCTGGTGACGACCGGTCCGTCGATCTGCCGGGAGTGACGACCGGTCAGTCGATCGGCCGGGAGTGACGACCGGTCAGTCGATCGGCCAGGTGTGCACCGGCTCGTTGCTGCGCTGGAGTTCGGCGTAGCGCTGGAGCATGTGGTGCAACGCCGCGGTCCGGTCCAGGCCCCGGTGGCGTTCGGCGGCCCAGACCGACTCGGTCTGCCAGACGGCGCCGTTGCGCCCCGTCCGGCAGCGCTCTTCGATGACACCGAGCAGGCGGTCCCGTTCCGCCGGGGCGACGCCGAACCCGTCCAACCCGGCGGCGGCCTTGGGCAGCAGCACGTTGAGGACGAGTTGGGTCACCGGGACGTCGCCGAGCCGGGGCCAGTGCAGGACCGCCTCCATCCCCCGGCGGGCGGCGGCGTGGAAGTTCTCCTCGGCGGAGCTGAAGGTGAGCTGGCTCCAGATCGGCCGGTCCGCCTCGGCCAGTGCGCGGGCGAGGCCGAAGTAGAAGGCGGCGTTGGCGAGCATGTCCACCACCGTGGGGCCGGCCGGCAGCACCCGGTTCTCCACCCGCAGGTGCGGGCGGCCGTCCATGATGTCGTAGACCGGCCGGTTCCACCGGTACACCGTGCCGTTGTGCAGCCGTAGTTCGCCGAGCTGGGGCACCCCGCCGGCGTGCAGCACCTCCACCGGGTCCTCGTCCTCGCAGATCGGCAGCAGCGGCGGGAAGTACCGGACGTTCTCCTCGAACAGGTCGAAGATCGAGGTGATCCACCGCTCGCCGAACCACACCCGGGGCCGTACGCCCTGCGCCTTGAGTTCGTCCGGACGGGTGTCGGTGGCCTGCTCGAAGAGGGCGATCCGGGTCTCCGCCCAAAGCTGCCGTCCGTACAGGAACGGCGAGTTCGCACCGATGGCCACCTGGACCCCGGCGATGGCCTGGGAGGCGTTCCAGTAGTCGGCGAAGCTGTCCGGCGCGACCTGGAGGTGGAACTGGAGGCTGGTGCAGGCCGCCTCGGGCGCGATCGAGTCGGTGTGGGTCTGCAGTCGCTCGACCCCGCGGATGTCGAGTTCGATGTCCTCGCCCCGGGCGCCGACGATCTGGTCGTTGAGCACCCGGTAGCGCTCGTTGGTGGAGAGGTTGTCCTCGACCAGGTGCCCCTCGGTGAGGGTCGGCAGGATGCCGACCAGCACGATCTTCGCGTCCGACTTCGCAGCTCGCTCGTCCGCGCGGGACAGGCTGCTGCGCAGGTCCTGTTCGTAGTCGGCGAAGCCGGCGCGCTCGATCAGCCGGGGCAGCGCGTTCAGTTCCAGGTTGAACTGCCCCAGCTCGGTCTGGAACAGCGGGTCGGCGATGTTGGCGAGGATCTCCTCGTTGCGCATCGCCGGCTCGGCCGCCGAGTCGACCAGGTTCAGCTCGATCTCCAGCCCGGTCATCGGCCGGTCGGCGTCGAAGCCGAAGTCGTCCAGCATCAGCGCGAAGACGTCCAGGCACCGCCGGACCTTCTGCCGGTAGCGGACCCGGTCCTCGCGGGTGAAGGCGCCCTGCGAGACGTCCCTGCCCATGTGTCCTCCCGGCACGAGGCGCTGTCGGGACCGAGCCGCCCCGGACGCGCGTTGTCAGCCATCAACGGTAAGAGCGCCCACCGCACCAGGACCAGAGGCCGACTCCGGTATCCCGCGCCGGAGCGGTCCCGGCCGGGCCCGGGCGGTGTGCTCCCGGCGGGATCACTACCCCGCCCGGCCGGCCCACCACCGCCTCGACCCGCGAACATGTCGTGACAATTCGCACGTGGAGCAACGCCGGGCCCGCGCCGTCGTGCGGCGCGGACCCGGCGTACGGCGATCCGAGGGATCAGGCCTGACGGATGGCCTCGCCCTCGATCTCGATCTTGATCTTCCGGCTGACCAGCACGCCGCCGGTCTCCAGGGCGACGTTCCAGGTCAGGCCGAACTCCTCGCGGTCGATCTCGGTGCTCGCGGAGAAGCCGAAGATGTCCTGGCCGAAGGGGCTGCGGCCGACACCCTCGAACTCGACCTCCAGCTCGACCGGCCGCGTCACGTCCTTGACGGTCAGCTCGCCGGTCAGGACGAACTCGCTGCCCCGGCGGGACTTCACACCGGTGCTGCGGAACTCCAGCGTCGGGAACTTCTCGACGTCGAGGAAGTCGCCGCTGCGCAGGTGACCGTCCCGGTCGGCCTGGCCGGTGTTGATGCTGTCCGCCTGCATGGTCGCGGTGACCGAGGACTGCAGCGGGTCCTCGGCGATGGTGATGGTGGCGGTCGAGTCGGCGAACTCGCCGCGGACCTTGCTCACCATCATGTGGCGCGCGACGAAGCCGACCCGCGCGTGCGCGGCATCCAGCAGGTAGGTGCCGGCGGTCGGGATGGTGAGACCCTCCCAGTCGCGGGTAACCGCATCGGTGCTGCTGGTCATGGTGCTCTCCTCCAGGGGGAATGTTTAGTAGCCCAACGACTGCCGCAGCAACTATAGCGGCTGCAATATTCCCCGTGTCAAGGACTGGTACGATGAACGGGTGAGAAACGCGTTGGACGATCCCCGGATCACCGCCGTCGGTCTCCTCTACGAGGTGCACGCCGGACTGTCCGCCCGGTTCGCCGCCCAGTTCGAGGAGCACGACCTCTCCTCGGTCGAGTTCGAGGTGCTGACCCGGCTGGCCCGGTCGCCCGACAACCAGCTGCGGATGACCGACCTCGCGGCACAGACCTCCCTCTCCACCAGCGGCGTGACCCGCGTGGTGGACCGGATGGAACGCGACGGCCTGCTACGGCGCCGGGCCTGCCCCTCCGACCGGCGCAGCTCGTACGCGGTCGTCACCGCCGCCGGCATGCAGCGCCTGGACGAGGCGCTGCCCGGGCATCTGCGCATCATCGAGGAGTGGTTCACCGGCCAACTCGACGCGGAGGCCCTGCGGGCGCTCCTCGACGGGCTCCGCCGGGTGCGCGACGCCGTGCACCCCTGCGCGACCGCCGGCAGCACCACCCACCCCGAGGACAAGGCGGTCGACGACCGGGCGGCCACGACCCGCGGCTGAGCCCGACCCCACGGACCGGCAGAAAGAGCGGCAGAACTGCCCGCGCCATCCGGATACAGCCCCCGAAATCGGACAAGCCGCCTGGACGGCGCTGGCTAGTCTTCGATCAGCGGGGATTCACCGGGGGGTGACGGCGCGGGCGAACAGCGAGGGGTAGCAACAGGGGGCTCTTCGCTCGCGCCACCTCCGGCCCCGTCCCACCGCACAGCTGGTCCCACCCCGACAGGGGCCCGCGCCGCCCGGCTGGCCGCACCCCGACGAGGGCACTCTCACCGAGGCAGGCGTCCGCCGCGTCCCACCACCAGCGCGTACAGCAGGCCCTCCTCCTGTGGCAGCAGCCGGATCCCGTTCTCGCGGCAGGCCCGGTTCAGCCGGTCGAGCACCATCGGGTCGGCGGTGCTGGCAGCCAGCCCCACCAACGCCTCGACCAGGTCCCGCCGGTCCGGCCCCTCGGCGCCCGCCTCGACGGCCGCGGCGAACCACTCCGCCGCCAACTCCCGGTCCCCCCGGTGCAGCGCGAGGTTCCCCTCGATCAGCGCGCAGATCCCCTCCTCGGGGTGCGCGGCGACCGCACCGCCCGGGTGGGACGCCGGTCCGCCGGTCCGCTGCCGCGGTACGGGATTGTCCGGTCGGGCTGGCTGGCCGACCCGCGTCGGGTTGGACGCGCGCAGTTCGGCCAGCACCTCGGCGGCCTCGGTCCCGCGTCCGTCCTGGGCAAGCGCCATCCCGACCCGACCGAGCACCCGGCGACGGTGCCCCGGATCACCCAGCTCCGCCAGCGCCGCCGCCGCCCGGCGGCCCTGGTCCACGGCGTCGGCGTACCGGCCTCCCAGGCGGGCGACCTCGGCCAGGTTCGCTCTCGCCAGCACCCGCAGCCGCTGTTCCCCGCACTGCGCGGCGAGCCGGTCGACCGCGGCGAGCCGACGCCGGGCGGCGGCCAGGTCGGCAACCCGGATCTCCTGCCAGGCCAGGTTGTTCTGCGCCACCGCCATGTCCCGCACCCGGCCGTTGCGAGCGGCCACCCGGAGCACCGACTCGGCCTGCTCCCGGGCCTCGTCCTGGCGCCCGGCACCGACCAGCAGGGCGCCGAGCACGGTACGCGCGGCGAGTTCGCCGGTCACATCGCCCGCCCGGCGGAACGCGTCCAGCGCCGTCCGCGCCGTGGGCAACTCCTCCGCGCCGGCCCCGTGTTCGGCGGCGAGCTGGGCCACGCCGATCGACGCCCAGGCCCGCAGCACCGGGTCGGCATCGGCGGTACGCGGGTCGGCCAGCAGCCGGCGCAGCCACTGCCGTCCGGCCACGTCCCGTCCCCGGAACCGCCACCACCGGGAGAGCCCGGCCGCCAGCCGCAACGCCGTCAGCGGATCGTCGGTGGCAGCGTGCGCCAGCGCGGCGCTGATGTCGCTGCTCACCTGGTCGAGCCGCCCGACGGCATCGGTGAGCCGGGCACCGACCAGGTCGGGGGCGGTCCGGGCCACCAGCCGGGCGATCACGGTGGCGTGCCGACGCCGGATGCAGGTGAGCTCACCGGCCCCGGCGGCCTGTTCGGTGGCGAAGTCCCGGACCGCGTCCAGCAGGCGGAACCGGAACGGCCCGGCACCCCGGACGCTCAGCAGGCCCAACTCGGCGAGCCGGTCCAGCACCGGCACCGGGTCGACGGCCACCGTGCCGTCCGCGTCCGCCACGTCGCCGAACATCTCCTCGGCCAGGTCGACCGACCAGCGGTTGCCGAACGCCGCCAGCCGGCGTAGCGCGGCCTGCTCGTCCGACGCGAGCAGCCGGTAGCTGGCCGCCACCGCGTCCCGCAGGGTGACCGCGACCGCCGGGCGGAAGGTCTCCGCGCCGCCCGGCCCGTCCCAGCCGGGGTGCTTCCCGGCGTCGCCGGGCGTGGCCAGATCGAGGACGCGGTCGCCGTAGCGGTCGAGCAGTTCGGTCAGATCGAGGATCCGGCCGCGGGCGGCCATCAGCTCGATGGCGAGCGGCAGCCCGCCCAGCCGGCGGACCAGCGCCGCCAGGGCCGGCAGCTCGTCGGGTTCGGGCGGTTCCCGGCGCACCTGCGCGAGCCGGGCGGTGAAGAGAGCCACCGCCGGCCAGCCGGCCAGCGCCGCCGGCCCGTACCGGTCGGCCTCGGGCGGCGGGACCTCGAGCGGTGCCACCGGCCAGACCCGCTCCCCGGGCAGACCGACCGGATGCCGCCCGGTGACCAGCACGCGCACCGACGGTGCCGCGGCGAGCAGCCGGTGCAGCGCCTCGGCGACCGGGTCGGGCGCCCGCTCGGCGGCGTCCACCACGAGCAGCGCTGGACGGCCGGCGAGCCGGCCGGCGAGGTCCGAGACCCGGGTCGCGCCGAGCACGGCCACCGAGGCGGCGAGCACGTCGGCCCCGTCCGTCCCCTCCCCGACCAGGACCCCCGCCACGCCGCCGGGGTGGCTCCCGGCCACCGCGTGCCCCACCGTCAGGGCCAGCGCGGTCTTGCCGACACCGGCCAGCCCGACCAGGCTGACCAGCCTCGGTCCGAGCTCGTCGGTGAGCATCCCGATCAGCTCGGTCACGTCCCGGTCCCGCCCGATCAGCTCGACCGGCGGTGGGAGGGCGACCGGCGGCCCACTGTCGTCCGGCTCCCCGGCGACCTCGGACTCCGACAGGGCGGACGCCGGCGCGGGCGGCTCGGCGGCCGGCCCCCGGGCCGTGGCGAAGAACGCCGCCCGCGCGGCGCCGTCGAGATCGAGCGCGTCGGCGAGCAGTTCGACGGTGGTCCGCTGGGGTCGTGAGGCCCGGCCCCGCTCCAGGTCACGCACCGTCCGGACGCCCACGCCCGCGCGGTCCGCCAGCTCGGCCTGGGTGAGGCCGGCGGCCAGCCGGTGCCCCCGCAGCAGGTCCGGCAGAACGGGACGACCGCCCGGACCGGGCGAGCGATCATGAGCCGGCGTCATGGGCAGGAAGACTACGGATCGGGTCCGACCTCCGGCAGTCGAGCGTCGGGCTGCCGACGCCCCGCTGCCGATATCCGACAGCGGACGCGCCGCCTCGCCGAGCCCGGTTCTACCCGGCGGGCCGACGCTTGCCGGGCCCGTCGGGCGGGCCCGCCGGTGACGTCAGAGGCCGAGGTCCCGGGCGATGATCATCCGCTGCACCTCGCTGGTGCCCTCGCCGATCTCCAGGATCTTGGAGTCCCGCCAGAACCGGGCCACCGGGTACTCGTTCATGAAGCCGTAGCCGCCGTGGATCTGGGTGGCCTCCCGGGCGTTGTCGACCGCGATCGTGCTGGCGTGCAGCTTGGCGATCGCGGCCTGCCGCTTGAACGGCTCGCCGGCGAGCATCCGCGCCGCGGCGTCGTAGTACGCCAGGCGGGCGATGTGCGCCTTCGCCTCCATGTCGGCGATCTTGAACTGGATCGCCTGGTAGTTCCCGATCGGCTGGCCGAAGGCGTGCCGCTCCTTGGCGTACTTGATCGACTCGTCGACGCAGCCCTGTGCCAGACCGACCGCGAGCGCGGCGATGGCGATCCGGCCCTCGTCGAGGATGCGCAGGAACTGGGCGAAGCCCCGGCCGCGCTCGCCCAGCAGGTTCGCCGCGGGCACCCGACAGTCGTCGAAGGTCAGCTCGTGGGTGTCCGAGGCGGTCCAGCCGACCTTGGAGTAGCCGGGCGCCACGGTGAAGCCGGGGGTGCCGGACGGCACGATGATGGTGGAGAGTTCCTTCGAGCCGTCCGGCCGGGTGCCGGTGACCGCGGTGACCGTGACCAGCGTGGTGATGTCGGTGCCCGAGTTGGTGATGAACGCCTTCGAGCCGTTGATCACCCACTCGTCGCCGTCCAGCACCGCCCGCGTCTGGGTGCCGCCGGCGTCCGAACCCGTGCCCGGCTCGGTGAGCCCGAAGCCCGCGAGGGCCTCGCCGGTGAGCAGCTTCGGCAGCCACTGCGCCTTCTGCTCCTCGTTGCCGAACCGGAAGATCGGCATGGCGCCGAGGGAGATCGCGGCCTCCAGCGTGATGGCCACACTGGAGTCGACCCGGGCCAACTCCTCCAGAGCCAGGCAGAGCGCGAAGTAGTCGCCGCCCATCCCGCCGTGCTCCTCGGGGAAGGGGAGCCCGAACAGACCCATCTTGCCCATCTGCCGGATCACCTCGTACGGGAAGGTGTGCTTCTCGTAGTGCTCGGCGATGACCGGCGCGACCACCTCGCGGGCGAAGTCCCGCACGCTCTCCCGCAGCGCCTCTTGCTCCTCGGTGAGCCGGAAGTCCATCGGGTTCCTCCTGTGGGACGGGCCCGCCGGGCGCTTGTGACGCCGGCCGGGACGCGGTGGGTCGTGCGGGTCAGACCGGGGTGACGCCGTGCCGGCGCCGGGAGAAGTGCCGTTCCTTGCCGCGTGCGGCGGCGAACCGGCGGACCAGTTCGGCCCGCAGCTCGTGCGGCTCGACGATCGCGTCGATCACCAGCTCGCTGGCGAGCCGGACGACGTCGATGTCCCGCTCGTACTCCTCGCGCCGCGCCGCGACGAACGCGGCGCGCTCGGCCTCGTCCTCGATGGCGGCGATCTTGTTGGCGTAGACCGCGTTGACGGCGGCCTCCGCACCCATCACGGCGATCTTCGCGGTGGGCAGCGCGATGGTGGCGTCCGGCTCGAAGCCCGGGCCGGCCATCGCGTAGAGGCCGGCGCCGTAGGCCTTGCGGACCACCACGCAGATCTTCGGCACGGTGGCCTCGGAGATCGCCGTGATCATCTTGGCGCCGTGCCGGATGATGCCCTGCTTCTCCACCGCGCTGCCGACCATGAACCCGGGCACGTCGGAGAGGAAGAGCAGCGGCACGTTGAAAGCGTCGCAGAGTTGGACGAACCGGGTCGCCTTGTCGGCCGAGTCGACGAAGAGCACCCCGCCCTTGAACATCGAGTTGTTGCCGACCACGCCGACGACCTCGCCGTTCAACCGGCCGAAGCCGATGGTCAGCTCCTTGGCCCAGAGCGCCTGGATCTCGAAGAAGGAACCCTCGTCGAGCAGGCCCTTGACGTACCGCCGCATGTCGAACGCCTGCCGCTCGCTCGCCGGCACCAGCGCGGCGAGGTCGGCCTTCTCCGGCGCGGGAGTGGCCTCGGCCGCCGGCGGGTCCTGCGTCCAGTTCGCCGGCAGGTACGACAGGTAGCTCTTCACCACGTCGAGCGCCTCGGCCTCGGTCTTGCACAGGAAGTGCCCGACACCCGACTCGGCACAGTGCACCTTGGCGCCGCCCATCGCCTCCAGCGTGGTCTTCTCGCCGGTGACCATCTCGACCATCCGGTCCGAGCCGAGGTACATGCTGGCGTTGCCGTCCACCATGGCGACCACGTCGCAGAACGCCGGGATGTACGCACCGCCGGCGGCGCTGGGACCGAAGAGCGCGCAGACCTGCGGGATCGAGCCGGAGGCGCGGACCTGGTTCCAGAAGATCTTGCCGGCGCCGCGGCGACCGGGGAAGAGGTCGACCTGGTCGGTGATCCGGGCCCCGGCCGAGTCGACCAGGTAGACCATCGGGACGCCGGTCGTGTACGCCCGCTCGATGATCCGGATGATCTTCTCGACGGTGCGGGCGCCCCAACTGCCGGCCTTGACCGTCGAGTCGTTGGCCATCAGGCAGACCGGCCGCCCGTCGATCGTGGCGGTGCCGGTGACCACGCCGTCGGCGGGCAGGCCCTCGGCCATCGCGTTGGCGTAGAGGCCGTCCTCGACGAAGCTGCCCTCGTCGACCAGGAGCGCGACCCGCTCGCGGGCGAAGAGCTTGCCCTTGGCGGCGTTCGCCGCGTGGTACTTGTCCGCACCGCCGGCCTTGGCGTGCTTCCGCAGCTGCTCCAGTGCCTCACCGTCGAGCGTCACGCCGACTCCCTCGCCGTACCGACCTGAACGATCGTTAGGCTAGCGCATCCACGCCCCGACCGGCGAGCCCACCCGCCGCCCGTTCCCGTCCGCGTTGATCAAGAGGTTCGCGTCGGATCCGGGCCGGATCCTGACGCGAACCTCTTGATCAACGCGAGCGAGGCAGGGGCCTGGGTCAGGCGGGCATCGGCGTCAGGCGGGTGCGGGGGCCGGCGCGCAGGACGCCGGAGGGGAGCTGCCGGCCGACCAGGCGCTCGGCGAGTTCGGCGGCCTCGACCAGCGCGTCCAGGTCGATGCCGGTGTCGATGCCCATGTCGTGCAGCATGTGCACCGCCTCCTCGGTGGCCAGGTTGCCGCTCGCCCCCGGGGCGTACGGGCAGCCGCCGAGACCGCCGACGCTGGCGTCGAACTCGGTGACCCCCAGCTCGAGCGCGGTCAGCAGGTTCGCCAGCGCGGTGCCCCGGGTGTTGTGGAAGTGCAGCAGCACCGGGACGTGCGCGTTGCGGTCGCGTACGGCGGTCAGCAGGTCGCGGACCCGGCGCGGCGTACCCATGCCGGTGGTGTCGCCGAACGCCACCCGGTCCGCGCCGTCCCGGACCACCCGGTCCACGATCCCCGCCACCCGCTGCGGGTCGACGTCCCCCTCGTACGGGCAGCCGAAGCTGGTCGCCACGATCACCTCGGCCCGGGCGCCCGCGCCGTGCAACAGGTCGATCAGCTCGGCGATGTCGTCCAGGGACTCGTCGGTCGAGCGGTTGACGTTGCGCCGGTTGTGCGTGTCGCTGGCCGAGACCACCACCTCGATCTCGGTGAACCCGGCGGCCAGCGCGCGCTGCGCTCCTCGGCTGTTCGGCACCAACGCCGAGTAGCGCACCCCCTCGACCCTACGGGCGCGCTGCCACACCTCGTCGGCGTCCGCCATCTGCGGGATCGCCTTGGGGTGCACGAAGGACACGGCCTCGATCCGCTGCACGCCGGTGCCGGAGAGCGCGTCGAGCAGGCGCACCTTGGCGTCGGTCGGGATCGGGTCCTCGTTCTGCAGCCCGTCGCGGGGCCCGACCTCCCGGATCGACACGGAGTTCGGCAGGCTCGTCATAAAGGGGTCACCTCACTGTGACACGGTGCTGGTCCTGGTCCCCCCAGCATGTCACCCCCGCAGGCCACTCCCGCACCCTCGCCGCACCCTCGCCCCCCGATGGCCCGCCGGCGGGTTGATCATGAAGTTATTGCCGCGACACGCCGACGTGATGGGCAATAACTTCATGATCAACACGGGGATGACCGGGGGGCCGGGGCGGTGGGGGGTCAGCGCATGCGGGAGACGATGGCGGTGTCGTAGTCGCCGGAGAGGAACTCGGGGTTCTCCAGCAGCTCGGCGAAGAAGGGCAGGTTGCACTTCGGACCGGCGATCTCGAACGCCGCGACCGCCGCCCTCGCCCGCTCGATCGCCTCGGCCCGGTCCGCGCCGCTGACGATCAGCTTCGCCATCAGGCTGTCGTAGAACGGGGTGACGGTGTTGCCGTTGACGTACCCGGAGTCGACGCGCACCCCCGCGCCGATCGGCTCGGTCCACGCGGTGATCGCGCCCGGCCCGGGCAGGAAGCGCTTCGGGTCCTCGGCGTTGATCCGCAGCTCGATGGCGTGCCCACGCGGGGCGAGCGCGGCCGGGTCGAACGTCGGGGCCAGGCCGGAGGCGACCCGCAGCTGCTCCTCGACCAGGTCCAGGCCGTAGACCAGCTCGGTCACCGGGTGCTCCACCTGGAGCCGCGTGTTCATCTCCAGGAAGAAGAACTCGCTCGTGCTCGGATCGAACAGGCACTCCACCGTGCCCGCGTTGCGGTAGTTCACCGCCTCGCCGGCCCGCACGGCGGCGGCCAGGAACCGCTCCCGCAGCTCCGGCGAGACCGCCGGGGACGGGGACTCCTCGACCAGCTTCTGGTTGCGCCGCTGCACCGAGCACTCGCGCTCGCCGAGCGCCACGACCCGCCCGTCGGCCAAGCCGAGGATCTGCACCTCGACGTGGCGCACCCGGGGGAAGTACCGCTCGATCAGCACCGAGCCGTCGCCGAACATCCGCTCGGCGAACGAGCGCACCTTGTCGTACTCGGTGCGCAGCGCGGCCTCGTCGGCGGCCACGCCCATGCCCATACCACCACCGCCGGCCGCCGCCTTGACCATGACGGGGTAGCCGACCTCCGCCGCCGCGGCGACCGCCGCGGCCAGGTCGGCCGCCGGTTCGGTGGCGCCGGGTGCGACCGGAACCCCGGCCGCCGCCATCAGGTTCCGGGCATTGATCTTGTCGCCCATCGCGGTGATCGCGTCCGCGCCGGGCCCGACCCAGATCAGGCCGCTCGACTCGACGGTACGGGCGAAGTCGGCGTTCTCCGACAGGAAGCCGTAGCCGGGGTGGATCGCCTGTGCGCCGGTGGACTTGGCGGCGGCGAGGATCGCCTCGGTGTTGCGGTAGCTCTGCGCCGGATTGGCCGGGCCGACGCAGACCGCCTCGTCGGCCTCGGTGACGAAGGGCAGGCCGGCGTCGGCTTCCGAGTGCACCGCGATCGCGCGGATACCGAGCCGCTTGGCGGTACGGATGACCCGACGGGCGATCTCGCCCCGGTTGGCGACCAGCAGTGACTCGATCATGTTTCCTCCCAGCGTCCAGATGTCGGGACGCTGTCAGGAAACCATGCCACCCGGACCCCCCGCGAGTGGCCCCGCATCGTCCAGCCCGAGCCAGATCGATCAAGAGCTTTGCGTCATGGTTCGCCCCGAAGATGAGGCGGACCTCTTGATCACCGAGGTGGGGGCCGGAGGGGAAGTCGGGGTGGGGATGGGTCAGGCCAGGAGGGCGGCCAGGGTGGCGCCGCGCAGGAGCTCGGCACGCCGTCGCCGGTCCACCTCACCGCCGAGGAACGGGGTGGAGTTCATGAGGCCGAACGCGGCGTGCGCCAGCACCCGCCCCTCGCCGTCCGGCATGCCTGGGTGCAGCGCGGTCAGCACGGTCACCCACTGCTCGACGTAGAGCCGCTGGAGCCGGCGGATGCGGCGGCGCGGCTCGTCGGGGAGGCGGTCCAACTCGTGCAGGTGCAGGGCGATCACCGCGGGGTTGGCGAGCGCGAAGTCGACGTGGAAGTCGATCAGGGACTCCAGCGCGCCGCGCGGGTCGTCCGGGCGGCCCGCGGCGCGCTCCCGGCCCCCGGCGAGCAGCCCCTCGCTCACCGGGATGAGCGCGGCGGCCAGCATCGCCTCCTTGCCGGCGAAGTGGTGGTAGAGCGCCGGACCGGTGACCCCGGCGGCCGCGCCGATGTCGTCCATGGAGACGCCGTGGTAGCCCCGGGCCGCGAAGAGACCGACCGCGATCTCCAGGATCTCGTCCTTGCGGGAGCGGCGCCGACCAGCGCCCGCCGTGCCCCGTGCCTGTTGCTCCACCGTCACCGGGCAAGCGTAGACCCGTGGCAGCGCGAGGTGGAGGCTCGGTTACCGACCGGTTCGTCACACCTGACGGGGACGGCCCCGCCACCCCAGGGACGGACCGCCACCCCAGGACGGGCGACGCGCCGGGGACGGGCGACGCCCGCCCCCGGCGACGATCAGTGCTCGTGGTCGAGCCCGTGCTCCTCGCGCAGCGCGGCGGCCTCCTCCGGGCGGCCCAGCTCGTCCAGCGCCCGGGCCAGCAGCCAGGCGGCCTGTTGCGCCGGCCCGCGGCCTTCTGGCAGCCCGCCGAGCACGCCGCGCAGCACCCGCTCCGCCTCGATCGGCCGATCCAGCCGCAGCAGCAGCTCGCCGGTGAACATCTCCGTCTGGGCCGCCTCGCCGAACGCCTCGATCGACCGGAGTCGGTCGGGCACCCCGGCCAGCCGGTCGAGCGCGTCGCCCTCCCGGCCGTCGCCGGCCAGCACCCGGGCGCCCGCCTCGGCCGCCATCGCCAGCTCGTACGTCTCCGGCGGCGACAGGTCCGTGCGGCCGGCGTACGTCGCCGCGAGGCGGTCCACCACCTCCACCGTGCGTGCCCCCGCCGGGCCGTCACCGGACCAGAGCCACGCGTACGCCTCCCGGCGGCGGGCCCGCAGCTGGTCCAGGGGCAGCCCGGCCAGCTCGTACGCGCGCCCGGCCGCCGCGAACTTCTGCGCGGCCAGCGCGTCCCGGTCGGCGTCGTAGAGGATCCCGCCGGCCTCCTCCAGCACCTGCCCACGGTGCGGGAGGTTGTCCGGCCCGTCGAAATTGGCGGCGAGCTGATCCAGCAGCGCCAGCGCCGGATCGATCTCGCCGAGGCGCTGGTAGACGCCCGCCAGCAGGTGCCGGCAACGGTCCGCCTCGGCCTGGGCGCCGAGCCGGTCGAGCCCGAGCACGGCCTCCTCGGCGACCTCGGCCGCCTCGCCCAGCCGACCGGCGACCCGGTACGCGTTCGCCAGCTCCCAGCGCAGGAAGGCGTCCCCGTCGGCGCCCCGCTCCACGCAGAGCGTCACCGCCTCGGCGAAGTCGTCCACCGCCTCGCCGGCACGGTCGGCGGCCATCAGCGCCCGGGCCCGGGTGACCCGGGTCGCCAGGAGCGCCTCGGCCGGCGCCACCCGCAGCGCCTCGTCGCAGGCGGCCACCGCCGCCTCCGGGTCGCCGGCCGCCCGGGCGTACGCCAGGCAGGCCGTCATCAGCAGCTCGCCGACGCCCAGGTCCCGGGCCAGCCCGCGGGCCCGCTCGGCCGCCGCGCGGAACTCCTCGTCCCGGTCCAGCTCCTCGAGGAGGTGCGTGCGGTGCAGCGCCACCCGCAACGCCAGGTAGGGGTCGCCGCCCGCGTCCGCCGGAACCCGGTCGAGCGCGGCGAGCGCCTCCTCCCACCGCTGGCCGTGCACCAGCGCCAGCGCGACGCGGTCGTGCGCGGCGGCCCGCAGCCGGTCGTCCCCGATCGTCTCCAACGCGGCGGCGGAGGCGGCGACCAGCGCCAGCCCCTCCTCCGTGCCCTCCTCGGTCATGGTGAGCAGCACGCCGAGCCGGCCGGCGACCACCTGGGCCCGGACCTCGTCGCCCAGCTCCCGGTACGCGGCCAGCGCCGCGCGGCCGGCCTCGATCGCGGCCGGCATCTCCTCGGCGTCGCTCAGCTCGGCCGACCGCAGCTCCAGCCGGTGCGCGACCGTCGCCGGGGGCAGCTCCGCCGCGCCGAACCGCTCGTCGTACGCGGCCACGGCGGCTCGGAAGGTGTCCCGGTCGTGCTTGCGCCAGCGCTCCTCGGCGAGGTCCAGCAGCTCGTCGGCGTCGGCGTCGGCGGGCACCTCCACCCGGGCGGGCGTCACGACCGGTGCGGCCCCGTCAGCGCCCGAGCCCGTCCGGTCCGCGGCGCCCACGACCGCGGCGACCGAGCCGGGCGAGGACGTCGGGTCGGCCGGGCGGGCCGGGCGGCGGCGCAGGCTCGCCGAGAGCGGTAGGTGCTCACCGGTCGGCCGCACCGCGAGGCGGCCGGCGATCAGCTCGGACTGGTGACCCGTGCCGTTGCGGGCGTCGAACCGGGCGGCCAACGCGGTGGCGGTCTCGGCCAGCTCGGCGGCGAGCCGGGCCGCCGGAACGTCGCCGGCCGGCCGGTCGCCGGCCGCCCGCCGGTAGACGGTCAGCTCCCCGTCCACCTGCCGCAGCGCGGCGGACGCGGCGGCCGCGAAGTGCATCGCGGCGGCCGGCGAGGGGGCCCGGTCCAGCCAGTCCAGGTGTCGCTCGACCAGTTCGAGGGCGCGGGCCTCGTTGCCGGTCAGCGTGCAGAACTCGATGTGGTCACCGATGTCCCACAGGTCGGAGAGGTTGCCGCGCAGCCGGCGGTACGCCTCCCGATGGGCGGTACGCGCCTCCTCGTGCCGGCCGGTGCGCAGGTACGGCACGAGGAGCGCGGTCAGGATGGCCTGCGGCTGCTCGGTGCAGGTGAGCCGCCCGGCGAGCACCGGCTCGGCCAGCGTCACCGCCTCGGCGTACGAGCCGGTGTCCGTCAGGTACTGCACCTGGCTGCTCGGGTCGCAGCCGGCGCAGTCACTGAGGTCGTCCCGCGGGGTGGTCTGCCAGAGCCGGTACCAGTGCGCCGCCGCCTCGACGTCACCGACGTGGTCGGCGACCCGGAACCGGTGTTTGTGGACCGCCTGGAGGCTGTGGCCGCCGGCCCGGTAGCGCCGCTCCATGTCGTCGAGCACGGCGTACGTGCGGTCGAGCGGCAGCTCCGGGAACTTCAGCATCCCGTTGACCATGTACTTGAAGTGCCAGAGGAGCTGCCGGCTGTAGCGGGTGTGGTAGGGCTGCGGATGCCGGTCGTACTCCGACAGGCACCAGGAGAAGGTCACGAAGGACTTGACCGGTTCACCGCCGTAGATGTACCCGGTGGTGGCCTGCATGCGGGTGACGAAGCCGAGCTCCCGGTCGTCGGCGGCGTCCACCCGCCGGAGCAGCTGCTCCAGCGCGGCGATCTGCCCCGCCCCGTACGGCATGTTGCTGACCTCGCGCAGCACCCGCCACAGGTCCTCGTCGCTGGTGGCCACCATTCACTCCCGTCCCGGTACGGCCCGACCGAGCAGGCCGAGGAAGGAACTGTTCAGCAGCGCGGCGTCGGCCGCGCGGATCGGATGGTGCCCGAGCAGCAGCGCCTGCCCGTAGAGCGCCTCCACGGCGAGCCCGACCAGCTCCGGGTCGGTCAGCGTGGTGACCCGGCGGACCAGCGGGTTGCGGTGGTTGAGCACCAGCTGCGGACGGTCCGGCGGCGCCGACGCGGCGAGGGCGTCGAGCACGCCGCCCCACAACTCGTCGGCCCGGTCCCGGCTGGCCGCGAGCTGGTCGTTGAACGCCGCCGAGCGGCTGACCAGGTAGAGCGCCGGGAGCGACACCGGGTCGTACGCCCGGATCACCACCTCGCAGCCGGTGCGCTCCAGCGACCGTTGCGCGGCGGTGAGGAACGGCCGCAGCGCCAGCTCGACCTGCGGGTCGAGGCTGTCGAAGCGGGTGGTCAGGTCGCTCGGCTCCAGCCGCTCGATGAGCACCGAGCGGTCCACCGTGGGCAGTCGCTCGATCAGCTCGGTGTCGTACGTGTAGCCGCCGTTGACCAGCGCCAGGTCCTGCGCCGCGGCCACGGCGGCGAGCTGGCGGAACTCGTCGAGGCTGGCCGCGTAGCGGACCAGGCCGTGCCGCGCCCGGAACTCGGCCAGGGTGAGCGTACCGACGTTGGTGTCCATCGGCCACCACTGGTCGACCAGGCGGAGCATCTCGTCGTCGTGCAGCGCGAGCGCCTTGACCCCCAGGTGGTGCACCTGGAGAAACTCGGCCAGCCGGCGCGGGTCGTGCTTGGCCAGCCGGACCAGCCAGCCGCGCACCTGGTCGCCGAGCGCCTCCCGGGTGGCGGTGAGCAGGGTGTCCTCGTAGAGCGCCTCGCGGCTGGCGGTCGGGCGCAGCTCGCTCGCGTCCACCACGCAGTGCGCGAAGAACGCCCAGTCCGGCAGCAGGCCGTCGGCGTGCTCGGTGAGCAGCATGCGCTTGAGGTAGACCCGGTGGCCGGCGCGGGCCGCCGGGTTCACCGGCTCCGGCAGGATGAACGCGACGCCGGTCAGCCCGGCCTCCGGCACCGACAGCGGCAGCACGTCGAACGGGTCGAAGCCGAGCGCCTCGCGGGCGTACCGGATCAGGGCGGCGCGGTCGACCGGCGCGCCCGGCGTCGTCGGCCACGGCGGCGGCCCGGCGGCGGTGACCACGTCCCCGACCCGGACGGTGACCGGCAGCAGCGAACCGAACAGCCGCGCCAGGTCGGTGACGGTGGGGGTGGCGTACCACTGGTCGGCGTCCCGGCGCGGGACCAGCGTGACGGTGGTGCCCGGTTCGCTCCGCCCGGCCCCCGGCGCGGCCAACTCGACGGCGTAGCGGCCGTCGGAGTGCCCGGTCCAGCGCACCGTCGGCTCGTCGCCGTGCCGGGTGAGCACCCGGATCTCGTCGGCCACCAGGAAGCAGGAGAGCAGGCCGATGCCGAACTGACCGAGGAACTCGTGCCGGGAGAAGCCCAGGTCGTCCCGCTTGGAGCTGCGGCCGATGGTGGCCAGCAACTCGTGCACCTGCGCCTCGGTGAGGCCGATGCCGGTGTCGTGCACGCGTAGCGTGCCGTCGCCGGTCACCGCCGGCGGCTCGATGCGGATCAGCGCCGGCGCGTCGGGCTCGGTGGCCCGGCGGGCGGTGATCGCGTCCACCGCGTTCTGGAGGAGCTCGCGGACGTAGACCCGCGGGCTGCCGTAGAGATGGTGACTGAGCAGGTCGACCACGCCACGGAGGTCGACCTGGAAGGTGTGGTCCACGACTGGATGCTCCCCCGGTCCGATGCCGGCGCTCACCGTACCGATGATCACCGACGATCCGCGTCCCCCTTTCATCCGGCGGTTTTGACCCTCGACCCGGTCGAGCCCGCAGGATCGCCGGCATGACCGCCTCCCCGCTCGGCCGCGACTACCGCCTGCTCTGGTCCGCCGCCGTCAGCTCCCGGCTCGGGGACGCGCTGCGCACGCCCGCGCTGGCCCTGCTGGCCGCCACCCTCACCCGGGACCCGCGGGTGATCGCCGCGGTCACCGTGGCCGGTCAACTGCCGCCGCTGCTGTTCGGCCTGCTCGGCGGCGTGTACGCGGACCGCTGGGACCGCCGGCGGACGATGGCTCTGGTGGACGGGCTGCGAGCCGCCCTGGTGGCCGCGCTCGCCGTGGCGGTCGCCGTCCACCGGGCCGGCATCCCGGTGCTGCTGGCGGCGGCATTCCTGCTCGCCGCCCTGGGCACCCTCTTCGACGCCGCCTCCTTCGCGCTGCTCCCGGCGGTGGTGCCTCCGACGGCGCTGCCCCGCGCGAACGGCCGCCTCCAGGCCGGCGCGGCGGTGGCCGGCGGCTTCCTCGGCGCGCCCGCGGCCGGCCTGCTCTTCACCACCACCCCCGCCCTCCCGTTCGTCCTCGACGCCCTGACCTTCGCGCTGGCCGCCGCGCTGATCCTCACCCTCCACAGCCCCCCGCGATCGTGCACTTTCCGCCCCGGCGAATCGCCCGCAAAGCCGCGTAACAAGGGCCAAAACTGCAAGATCGCGGAAGAGCGGGCGGGGGCGGGCCGGCGGGGGTCCGTGTGGGGGGAGGTGCGGGAGGGGGTGCGGTTCGTGCGGGGGGACCGGACACTGTGGCGGGTCACGTTGTTGACCGCGGCCAGCAACCTGGCGATCAGCGGGCTGCTCGCGGTCATGGTGCTCTACGCGCTGGACGTGCTGCGGGTACCGCCGGCCGGGTACGGGTTGTTCGCCGCGGCGGCCATCCTCGGCGGGGTGGGCGGGGCGCTCGGGGCGGGCCGGCTCGCCGCCCGGCTCGGCACGGTGCCCGCGCTACGCGCCGTGCTCGCCGTGCAGACCGTCGCGCTCGCCGGGTTCGCGCTGGCCCGGCATCCGGTGCCGGGCGGGATCACGCTGGCCGTGTTCGCCGCCGGCACGTCGGTCTGGAACAGTCTCTGGTCGTCGTACGGGCAGCGGCACGTGCCGGCCGGTCTGCTCGGCCGGGTGGGTTCCGTCCAACGGATGCTCGGGCTGGTCACCGCACCGGTCGGCGCGGCGCTCGCCGGGCTGGTCGGCGCGGCGTACGGGACGGTTCCGGTGGCCGTGGGGGCCGCCGCGACGTTCGTCGTGGTCACCCTCGCGGCGTGGCGGGTGCTGCGGCCGGCCCCGGCACCGCCGGTCGCCGCCCCGCCCACCACCGTCGGGACAGCAGCCCGGCCAGGGCCGCACCGGTCGCGTTGAGCAGCACGTCGTCCACCGAGGACACCCGGCCGAGGTCCAGGGCGTACTGGAGGGACTCGACCAGCACCGCACCGGCCGCGCCGAGCAGGAAGAGCCGGCCGGCGCCGGCCAGGGCGGCCACGCGTACCGGCGCGAAGAAGCCCAGCGCGGCGAGGACCAGCAGGTTGCCGACGACCTGCACCACCACGGTCGCCGGTGGCCCGGTGAGCAGGTCGGCCAGGTCGCGCAGCGGCACCAGGGCGACGTCGCGGGGCGCGTCGCGCGGGGTCAGGATCATCCACACCCAGGGCAGGGTGCCCGCGACCGCGCCCACCTCGGCGACGCTGCGCCGCCACGCGTCCCGGGCCGTCGCGGCGTCGCGGCGCACCCGGGCGAGCCCGGCGACCACGAGCACCAGCGGCGGCAGGCCGGCCAGCACGGCGAGGACGACGTCGCCCCAGTCTCGCCACGCCTGCCCCATCGGCGCAGCCTAGCCGGCGGGGTGCTGACCAGCCGCCGGCACCGAATCGCCGGGCAGGGCCTCCCGGTGGGACAGCCCGGAGAGCCGCAGGGCGATCCGCTGCCGGGCCGGCGGCAGGGCGCCGAGCACCCGGAACAGCGCGTCGCGCACCGGCCGGCCGGCCGGGGGCAGGGTGGCCAGCCGGGTCAGCCCGGCGGCGAAGCGCAGGACGTCCTCGGCCATCGGGCGCTGCCGCGCGGTGTAGTCGTCGAGCAGCGTCTCCGGCCCGCCGGCGAGGACGTCGGCCAGGGCGGTGCCGGCGGCCACCGCGTCGCAGATGCCGAGGTTCATGCCCTGGCCGCCGGCCGGGCTGTGCACGTGCCCGGCATCCCCGGCGAGCAGCACCGGCCCGCGCCGGAAGGTGTCGGCGATCCGGTGGTGCACCCGGAACCGGGAGCCCCAGAGCACCTCGGTCACCCGGTCGGGTCGCCGCGCCGGCCCGCGCTCGTCGAGCAGCGCCTGGAGGTGGGCCACGTCGGGCTCGGCGGGGGCGCTCGGCACGGCGGCGACCAGCCGGACCACCCCGTCCGGCAGCGGCGCCCAGACCAGCGGCCCGGAGCGCGCGAGGAAGAGCGCCGCCTCGTCGCGCGGCAGCGTGCTGCGGACCCGGACGTCGGCGAGCACGAAGGACTCGGCGCCGGTCGGGCCGGTGAAGCCGATGCCGCTCGACTGGCGGACGGTGCTGTGCAGGCCGTCCGCGCCGACCACGAACCGGGCCCGCAGGGCGGTGCCGTCCACCTCGGCGACGACCCCGCCGCCGGTGCGGGTCAGGCCGGTGAGCCGGCACGGCCGGCGCACCCGCACCCCGAGGTCGGCCAGCCGCTCGGTGAGCACCGCCTCGGTGACCGACTGGGAGACCATCAGCGCGTAGGGGAACCGGGACGGCAGCCGGTGGAACGGCACGGCGAGCAGCACCCGGTCCCGGTCCCGCACGGTGAATCGCGGCGCCCGCACACCCTGGGCGACCAGTGGCGTCGCCGCGCCGATCCGGTCCAGCACCTCCAGGGTGTACGCGTGCACGACGGCCGCCCGGGAGGTCACCGGCGGCTCGGGCTGCTGGTCGACCACCGTCACGGCCGCCCCGCGACGGGCCAGCGTGAGCGCGGTGGCGAGACCCGTCGGGCCGGCTCCCACGACCAGGACGTCGGTGCGCTCGGGCATCATGACCCACCTCCGATGTGCCAACGTACGTTTGCCAACACTTGTTGACTTGACGCTAGAGGTGGGTCGCCGCGGATGTCAACGCCTGTTGGCCTACAGTTGTGGGCATGACCGCCGCAGCTCCTCGCACCCGCCGCTCCGACGCCACCCGCGCCGCCATCCTGCGTGCGGCCCGCGAGCGGTTCGCCGCCGACGGGTACGAGCGCGCGACCATCCGGGCCATAGCGGCCGACGCGCGGATCGACCCGTCGATGGTGATGCGCTACTACGGCAGCAAGGAGGGGCTGTTCGCGGCGGCGGCCGAGTTCGACCTGCGGCTGCCCGACCTGACCGACGTCCCGCCCGCCCGGCTCGGTCGAGTGCTCGTCGGCCACTTCCTCGACCGCTGGGAGGGCGACGAGACCCTCGCGGCGCTGCTGCGGGCCGCCAGCACCAACCCGGGCGCGGCCGAGAAGATGCGCGACCTCTTCGCCAGCCAGCTCAGCGCGGCCGTGGCCCGGTTCGGCACCGACCCGGCGACCACCGGCCGACGGGCCGGGCTGGTGGCCAGTCAGATCCTCGGCCTCGCCTTCACCCGCTACATCGTCCGTCTGCCGCCGATGGCCGAGATGACGCCGCACGAGCTGGTCGCCTGGGTCGCGCCGACGATCCAGCGCTACCTGACCGGTCAGCCCGAGGAGTGACCCAACCTTTTCCCGCCTCCCGTGCGTCTGCCAGATGACGCGGGTACGCGACGGCCGGGGAGGGGGCGGATGGCACCGACGGCAAGCGACGGGCGGGACGGTTACGTCGCCTTTGTGGAGAACCATCAGCACCGGCTGCTGCGCGCGGCCTACCTGGTCTGCGGCAACCGGCACCAGGCCGAGGACCTCCTCCAGGACGCGCTGCTGAAGCTGGCGCTGCGCTGGACCAGCGTGCGCGAGGGCGACCCGGCCGCGTACGTGCGGACGATCCTCTACCGGGACGCGGTGTCCTGGTGGCGGCGACGACGCCGCGAGTGGCTGAGCGCGCAACCTCCGGACCAGGTGGGCGCCGACCGGGACGGCGCGCTCCGACTCGCGCTGCACGACGCGCTCAGCCAACTGCCGCCGCGCCAACGGGCGGTGCTGGTGCTGCGCTACTACGAGGACCTGACCGAGACGGCGACCGCCCAGGTGCTGGGCGTGACGGTGGGCACGGTGAAGAGCCAGTGCCACGCCGGGCTGCGCCGGCTCCGCGAGGTGGCGCCGGAACTGGGCCGCGAGGACGGCCTGACCAGCGGGATGGAGGTGAACCCGTGAGCGAGGAGGAGCTGACCCGACTGCTGACGCTGGCCACCGAGGACGTACGGCCGACGCTCCCCGCGTCCACCGGCTGGGAGCGGGCCCGCCGCACCCGCCGCACCCGCCGGGCCGCCGGAGCCGTCGCCGTGGCGGTCGTCCTGCTCACCGCGGCCACGGCGCTGGCCCTGCGGCCCGCGGACCGGCCGCCGCCCGTCGGCCCCGCCACGGTGACCGCGGCTCCGGTCCCGAGCGCCTCGCCGGTGCAGCGGCCGCCGGACCAGTTGACCTATCCGGGTGGCCCGCTCGGTCGCCTCGGCGACCCGCCGATCGCGCCGCTGTCCGCCCGACCGGTTCGCCAGGCGCTGGCCCTGTACCAGCCGGTCGACCGGAACACCGGCGTCGAGGGACGGATCCGCGTTCTCGGCGACGACGGTCTCGTCCGGGATCTCGACGTGGTCACTCCGGCCCCGACCCGGGACGCCGCCGGCAACACGGCGGTCGCGCTGAAGAGCGGCAGCCTCTCGCCGGACGGGCGGCTGGCCGCGTTCGCCCAGACGAACGAGGTGATCGTGGTCGACCTGGCCACCCCGGGTGTCCGCCGCTACCCGCTCAGCGGCTACCTGGAGCACGTCGTCTGGGCCGGCGACCGGCTGCTCGTCGGTGACGACGACACCCTGTACGAGGTGGACCGGGGCACCGGCGCGACCCGGGAGGTGCCCACGGTGTCGCCCTGGGACGTGGTCACCCCGGACCCGTCCGCCCGCACCGACGACCTGCTGACGGTGGGTGGAATGCGGGAGGGGATGACGTTGAGCCGGCGGACGTCGACGGCCGCCGGCACGCAGCGACACGACCAGCCGCTCGACTTCCGCGCACTACCCGCCGACAACCGGGTCGACGAGTTCTACGGGCGTGGCTGGCAGCGCGGCGACCAGGTGGCCCGGGCCGGCTGGATCACCAGCGGCAACACGAGCGGGCTGGAAGGGGCCGCGGTGCTGAACACCGGGACCGGCGTGGTCACCCGCCTGCTCGACCTCGGCCGGGACCGCTGGAAGGGCTGCTGCGAGGTGCTCGGCTGGGACCGGGACGGCGCCGTGCTGCTGCGGCACAACCCGGGCGGGCTGGTCCGCTGGCAGCCGTCGACCGGGGCGGTCACCGGCGTGGTCCGCGATCTCTACGGCCAGGTCTCGCTCGCCACCGGCTGACCCCCGGCGGGCCAGGCCGTGCCCCGCGCGTGGGGCGGAAGCCGTCGCGCGGGGCCGGCCTTGATCCCGCCGGGCCGGTCGCCCGCTCAGGGGTCGAGGCCGCCGGGCCGGTCGCCGCTCAGGGGTTGAGGCCGCCCGGCTGGTCGCCCTTGGCGACGGGAGCCCGGACCAGGTTGCCCCACTCGGTCCACGAGCCGTCGTAGTTGCGCACCTGCAGGTAGCCGAGCAGGTGCCGCAGCACGAACCAGGTGTGGCTGGACCGCTCACCGATCCGGCAGTACGCCACAATGTCGTCGTCCGGGGTCAACCCGAGCTGGTCGGCGTAGATCGCCCGCAGCTCGTCCGGGGACTTGAACGTGCCGTCGTCGTTGGCCGCGGACTTCCACGGCTTGTTGACCGCCCCCGGGATGTGGCCGCCGCGCAGCGCGCCCTCCTGCGGGTAGTCCGGCATGTGCAGCATCTCGCCGGTGTACTCGCCGGGCGAACGGACGTCGACCAGCGGCCGCCCGGCGGCGACGTGCGCCATCACCTGCTCGCGGTAGGCCCGGATCGGCGCGTCGTCCCGCTGCGGCACCGGGTAGTCGGCCCGGGGCCGGGTCACCTTCTCGCGGCTCAGCTCCCGCCCCTCGGCGATCCACTTCTGCCGACCGCCGTCGACCAGCCGCACGTCCGGGTGGCCGAAGAGCGAGAAGACCCAGAGGGCGTACGCGGCCCACCAGTTGAAGTTGTCGCCGTAGAACACCACCGTGTCGTTGCGGCCGATGCCCTTGGCGGCACACAGCTCCGCGAAACTCTTGGCGTCCAGGTAGTCGCGGGTCACCTGGTCGTTCAGTTCCAGGTGCCAGTCCACCTTGACGGCGCCCGGGATGTGCCCGGTGTCGTAGAGCAGCACGTCCTCGTCGGACTCGATGACGACGAGGCCCTCGTCGCCCAGGTGCTCGGCCAGCCACTCGGTGGTGACCAGGCGCTGCGGATCCGCGTACGCCTGCAGGCGCGGATCAGGATCGCTCGGCACAGACATGATCCCCAACCTACGCCGGATCCCGGAGACCAACCGGAAAACGTGACCGGCCCCCCATCCGGCATAGTGGGCAGGGCTCGGTCGGGCCGCCGGGTCAGTCGCCGACCGGGCCGAGCGCCGGGCGTTTCGCGGTTACGGTGTCGCCGGACGACCGGCCGGTCAGCCGGCGCTTGAGCCAGGGCGCCAGGTGCTGGCCGACCCAGCGCAGGTCGGCCGCGCGGGAGGCGAGCCACGGCGTCGGTGCCGGGTGCGGCGGCACCATCAGCCACTCCTCGTCGCAGCCCACGCCCAGCGCGGTCAGCACCTGGCCGGCCACCCGGCGGTGCCCGGCCGGAGAGAGGTGCAGCCGGTCGGTGCTCCACAGCATCGGGTTGAGGTACGTGTCGTCGGCGTACAGGTCGACCAGGATCGCCCCGTGCCGCTCGGCGGTCTCGCCGACGGCCTGGTTGAGCAGCTCGACCCGGGGCGCGACCAGACGCTGGCCGGGGAGCCGGGCCATCACGTCGGCGAACCGGAAGACGATCACGTCGGCGCCGCCGGAGCGGAGTTCGCGGACCACCTCGTCGAACCGGCTGATCAGGTCCGCGCCGTCGAAGGTGCGGCGCAGCACGTCGTTGCCGCCGGCCGCGAAGCTGATCAGGTCCGGCTTCATCGCGACTGCCTCCGGCACCTGCTGGTCGACGATGTTCGGGAAGAGCCGCCCCCGGATGGCGAGGTTCGCGTAGCGGAAGTCCGGCCCGGCCTCGGCCGCCAGCCGGGTGGCGACCAGGTCGGCCCAGCCCCGGTAGGTGCCGTCCGGGTACGGGTCGTCCATTCCCTCGGTGAAGCTGTCTCCGACCGCCACGAAACTCCGCCAGCGCACCGGGCCCCCCTCAACGCTCCCTCGTTGCCTGCGGCGACCAGTTTTGCACCGCGACCGGCGGCCGTGGTTCCCCTCGCCGGCCGAACGTGGCACAGGTCATCGCGGCACGCCACCGGGCGGATCGACGATCGGTCTGCGGTACGGCCCCCAGGCGACGAACCGCTCGAACAGCTCACGAGGAGTCGGCCCGTCGTCCGGGTTCAGCCGGAACAGGTCGTGGGTCGCCTCGTGGTACAGCCCGGAGAGGTAGATCGCGAGGTCGAGGTACCGGCCGTCGTACTCGACCCGGAGCAGGAGCCGAGCCTCCGCGCAGGGCCACGGCCCGCCGCAGGCCCGGCAGAGCCAGAGCGGGCGTACGGGCTGGTGCGGCGGATGGCCCGGCGGGTACGGCCGGGGTCGATCGGCGTACGGCCCGAGGCGGGGCACCGGCAGGTGGCGGATCGGCAGATCCACGACGACCTCCTCTCCGGGGACACGGTCACGTGACACTGTGCGTCCGACTGACTACGGTCGGATAGAGATCGGCGGAGGTCGGGGCGAGGGCCGGGTGGGCGGCCGACCGGCCGGGAGGCGCGCCTCGGGGAGGGGTGCCGGTGTGGAGGAACTGTGGAAGGTGAACCGACGGCCGAGCTGATCCGGGCACAACTGCGGCGGCTGCGGCTGAACGCCGACCTGAGTCAGGAGGAGTTCGGGAAGCTCGTGCACTTCTCGGGCTCGCAGGTGTCCGCCGTCGAGTTGGGCCAACGGCCGCTCGACCGGTTCATCCTCGGGCGGGCCGACGAGGTGCTGAAGACCGGCGGCCTGCTCAGCTCCCTGCTGAAGATGGCCGAGCGCGACGGCCAACCAAGCTGGTTCCGCCCCTGGCTCGAAGCGGAGCGCAACGCCCAGCAGCTGCGCTGTTATCAGCCGAGCCTGGTACCCGGCCTGCTCCAGACCGAGAACTACGCCCGGGCGCTGATCCGGTGCGACGACGGCATCACCAATGACGAGGTGGAGCGGCGCTTGGCCGTGCGGATGGACCGCCAGTCCATCTTCCTCCGCGCCGATCCGCCCATGTTCGTGGCGGTCATCGAGGAGCCGGTGCTGCGGCGCGCGGACGAGGGCTTTCGTGGACTGATGACCCAGCAGATCGACCATCTGATCGGGTGCGCGGAGAACCCGCACATCAGCGTGCACGTCATTCCCGCGGTGGTCAGTGTGCACGTCGGCCTGGTCGGGCCCTTCGTTCTGGCCCTCGGCAACGATGGCGGATGGATCGGTCACCTGGAGACCCAGCTCGGCGGCATGGTGGTCGACAGGGATGAGGATCTGTCTATCCTGCTGTCGAGGTGGGAGAGCGTCCGAAGTGAGGCACTGCCTCGCCGGCAGTCGATCGAGCTGATGAAGGAAGTGATGACGTCATGGAGCTGATCGGAGCCGTCTGGCGCACGTCCACTCGCAGCGGCACCCAGGGCGAGTGCGTCGAGGTGGCCGACAACTTGCCCGGTGTGGTGCTCGTGCGCGACAGCAAGGATCGGTCCGGCGCGGTGCTCACCCTCGACCCGCGGACCTGGCGGTCGTTCGTGGAGTACGCCAAGCGCCACTGACCAAGGTCCACTCCGTGTCAGCGATATCGCGGTATCCCCGACACTCGGACACCCCGATATCAGGGATACGGAGTCGATCACCGACAAACCCCGGCACGGTTTGACCGAGCCTCGGCACGGTTTGGCCGAATCCCCGGCGCCGGTTCACGGAAAGGCCCCCGGCGCGGTCGCCGAGGGCCTTCCGTGACGGTCGCGGGTGACCTAGCCGGCCACCCCGAGGATCTGCATGTCCTTCAGCGCCGCGGGCTCGGCCGACTCACTGATCTTCCGCCCCTCGGCGTCGACCAGCACCACCGCGAAGCCGCCACCCGACTTCACCCGGGCCACCAGAGTCCCGTCCGCCTGGAAGTACACCTGCCGCAGTTCCCGCCCGCCGAGCGGCAGCCGCACCTCCTTGCCGGTGCGCGTGTCGAGCACGACGTTGGCGTCCAGTTCCCGGGCCACGTCGCCGGCCTCCATGTCCGGGCTGCGGCGGTGGAGCGCGATCCGTCCACCGTCCGGCGAGAGGCTGGCCAGGTCGAAGCTGCGGTAGTTCGAACCGCTACCGAGACCGGGGATGGCACGTCGGACCGGGCCGTCGAGGCGGGTGAGCAGCACCGCACCGGTCGAGCCGTCGGCGTACGCGATGAAGTCGCCGTCCGCGGACCAGACGGGGTGGCATCCCGGCAGCTCGCCCGACTCGGTGAACGTGCCGGAGGCGACGTCGATGACGCCGGCCCGGTAGTCGTCCGGGTGGGTCTTGGTGAGCGTGCCGATCGCGAGCCGCCGCGAGTCCGGCGACCAGGCCGGGGTCCAGCAGTGCCGGTCGACACCGTCCCGCAGCTTCCGCTTTCCGGAACCGTCCACGTCGGACACCCAGAGCGCGTCCTCGACGACCCAGGCCACCCGGCGGCCGTCGGGAGACACCGCCGCGTTGAGCACGGCGACCTCCCGTGGGATCGCCAGCAGTTGCTTCGGCCCACTGCCCGGCTGCCACGAGTAGAGGTGGGCGGTGGGGCTGCTGCCCTCGCCGAGGGTGCCCGGGCCGGGGCCGTACTGGAGCCGGCCGATGGTCGCGGTGGGCGCCGCCGGCGGGGTGGGCGTGCTGGGCGCGACCGACGGCGTCGGCGGAGCGGGTGGAGCCGGCGGAGTGGTGTCGACGATCGACGGGGAGTCGGCGGGCAGCGGCGTCGGCGCGGTCGCGTCCGGGCGGATGGCGAAGGCGGTGCCGGTCGCCGCTCCGACGAGCACGAACGCCGCCGCGGTGGTGGCCACGGCCCGCTGGATGCCGAGCCGGCGGGAGGTCCGCAACGCGCGGTCCCGCAGGTCGACCGGAGTGACCTCGTCGGCCAGGCTGGCCAGGTCGAGCCGGAGACGGTCGTCGTTCATCGGGTGCTCCCTTCCAGGACGTACAGCTCGGCGAGTTCGGGGGCGACGGTGCGCAACTTGGCCAGCGCCTTGGCGGTCTGGCTCTTGACGGTGCCAACGGTGACGCCGAGCAGGTCGGCGGCCTCGACCTCGGTGCGGTCCTCGAAGAAGCGCAGCACCAGCACGGCGCGCTGCTTCGCGGAGAGCCTGGCCAGCGCGGCCCGCAGGGTGAGCCGCAGGGTCGTCTGGTGGGCGTGGTCGGGGGCCGAGTCGCCTCCGCGTGGCTCGGGCAGGTCGCCCGGCATCGACTCGGCCACCCGGCGCCGCCGCCACCAGGAGACCTGGAGGTGGTACATCGTCCGGCGGGTGTACGCCTCGGCGTTGCCGCTGTGGTGCAGCCGGTTCCACGAGCGGTGGGTCCTGGCCAGCGCCGACTGGACCAGGTCCTCGGCGAGGTGCTGGTCGCCGGTCAACAGGTAGGCCGAGCGCAGCAGCGCCGGCGTTCGGGTACGGACGAACGAGTCGAACTCACTCAGCAGAGGGTCCACACGAGCCGATCCTTGGGGGTAGTGGTGCGCAGCATTCTGACGCCCTCCCAGACGCCTCCCCGGGCGACGGTGGTTGCCGTTCCGCACGCCGATTTCCGACAGTCCCGGCCGGCAACCCGGACGAATTGCGTCGCCGCCGCGGAACCGCCGGTCGTACGCTGCGGCAATGCTGCTACGGATGTCGACCCTGCTGCTCCGGACCCTGCGCGAGGACCCGGCGGACGCGGAGGTGCCGAGCCATCGGCTGCTGCTGCGCGCCGGCTACGTCCGCCGCGCCGCCCCGGGCGGCTACACGTGGCTGCCGCTCGGCAAGCTGGTGCTGGACCGGATCGCCGCGGTGGTGCGTTCGGAGATCACCGCGATCGGCGACCAGGAGGTGCACTTCCCGGCGCTGCTGCCGGCGGAGCCGTACCGGACCAGCGGCCGGTGGACGGAGTACGGCGACGACATCTTCACCCTCGCCGACCGGAAGGGCGCCGAGCATCTGCTCGCCCCGACCCACGAGGAGTTGGCCGCGCTGCTGGTGAAGGACCTTTTCACCTCCTACCGGGACTTCCCGGTGACGCTCTTCCAGGTGCAGACGAAGTTCCGCGACGAGGCCCGGCCCCGCGCCGGCCTGCTGCGCGGGCGGGAGTTCCTGATGAAGGACGCCTACTCGTTCGACCTGGACGAGGCGGGTCTCCAGGCCGCGTACGACCGGCACCGGGTCGCGTACCAGCGGATCTTCGACCGGCTCGGCCTGGACTACACGGTGGTGCGCGCGATGTCCGGTGCGATGGGCGGCTCGGCGTCCGAGGAGTTCCTGGCCGCCACGCCGGTCGGCGAGGACACCTTCGTCGGCTGCACCGCCTGTGACTACGCGGCGAACACGGAGGCGGTCACCACCCGGGCCCCGGCGGCCGGCGACCCGGAGGCGCACCCGGCCACCGAGGTGTACGACACCCCGGAGACGCCGACCATCGCGTCGCTGGTCGAGCTGGCGAACGCGCGTGCCCTCGCCGGGCGCACCGACTGGACCGCCGCCGACACGTTGAAGAACGTGGTGCTGACCGTACGCCGGCCGGGGGTGGCCGAGACGGAGCTGCTGGTGATCGGGGTGCCGGGTGATCGGGAGGTGGACCTCAAGCGGGTGGACGCCGCGCTCGCCCCCGCGACGGTGGCGGTCTTCGAGGAGTGGGACGCGCACCCGGAGCTGGTCCGCGGCTACATCGGCCCGCAGCTCATGTCGAAGCTCGGGTTCCGCTACCTGGTGGATCCCCGGGTGGTGGCCGGCAGCTCGTGGCTGACCGGGGCGAACGAGCCGGGCCGGCACGCCACCAACGTGGTCTGCGGCCGCGACTTCACCCCGGACGGCACCGTCGAGGCCGCCGAGGTCCGGGCCGGCGACCCCTGCCCGAGCTGCCGCGAGGGCGAGCTGACCATCCGGCGGGGCATCGAGGTGGGGCACATCTTCCAGCTCGGCCGCCGCTACACCGACGCCTTCGCCGTGGACGTGCTCGGCCCGCAGGGCAAGCCGGTCCGGCCCACCATGGGCTGCTACGGCATCGGGGTGTCCCGCGCGGTGGCCGCGGTCGCCGAACAGCACCACGACGACCGGGGCCTGGTCTGGCCGGCGGCGGTCGCGCCGTGCGACGTACACCTGGTGGCCGCCGGCAAGGGGCCGCAGCTGGACGCGGCGCTCGACCTCGGCGGTCAGCTCTCGGCGGCCGGCCTGCGGGTGCTGGTGGACGACCGCACGGCGGTGTCCGCCGGGGTGAAGTTCACCGACGCCGAGCTGATCGGCATCCCGCGCGCCGTCGTGGTCGGCCGCCGCCTCGCCGACGGGTACGTCGAACTGCGCGACCGGGCCAGCGGCGAGCGGACCGAACTACCGGTCGACGGGTTGGTGGCCCGTTTGGTCGACGAGGTGGCCGCGAGCGTGTGAACCTGGTGTATCCGCCACGTCACGGGGTACCGCACTCCGATCGGCGTATGCGTTTTCGGAGGATCTCATGACCGGTTACCGGGTCAGCGACGTGATGACCAGGCAGGTCGTCTACCTGCCTGCGGAGACCAACCTGGACGAGGCCGCGAAGGTGATGAAGGAGGCCGACATCGGCGACGTCGTCGTCACCGACGGCGCCAGCCTCGCCGGCATGCTCACCGACCGGGACATCGTGGTCCGGGCGGTGGCCGAACGCGCGAACCCGGCCACCACCACGATCGGCTCGATCATCACCCGCGAGGTGGTGATGATCGAGCAGCACGCCACGGCCGGAGAGGCGGCGGCGCTGATGCGCGAGCGGGGGATCCGGCGGGTGCTGGTCTGCGACAGCGACCGCAAGTTGGTCGGGATCGTCTCCCTCGGCGACCTGGCGATGCAGCTCGACCCGCAGTCCGCGCTCAGCGAGATCAGCGAGCAGGCGCCGACGGTGTGATCGGGGCCCCTGCCCGTAGCGGTGGGGAGCCCTGATCACCGGCGGTAGCCTTCGAGTCATGTCCGCCATGCCGGCCAGGTTGGCCGAGATCGTCGACGAGTTCGCCGCCGCCCCTCGGGAGGTGGTGCTCGAGATGCTGCTGGAGTACGCCGACGTCCTCCCGCCGCTGCCGCCCGACAGCGCCGAGCGGGAGGGCATGGAACAGGTGCCGGAGTGCCAGACGGCCTTCTTCCTGCGCGCCCGGGTGACGCCGGAGAAGACCGTGGAGACGCTCTTCGACTGCCCGCCCGAGGCGCCGACCACCCGCGCCTTCGCCGGCATCCTCGCCGAGGGGCTGGCCGGGGCGAGCCCGGACGAGGTGCTCGCCGTGCCGGACGACCTCTACCAGCGGATGGGCCTGGCCCAGGCGATCAGCCCGCTGCGGGTGCGCGGGGGCACCGCGATCCTGGCCCGGCTCAAGCGCCAGGTCCGGGAACAAGTCGGCTGAGCGGGGAGTTGGGACTGATCATGGAGATCGAGATCTACGCCGACGTGGTCTGCCCGTGGTGCTACATCGGCAAGCGCCGGCTGGACGAGGCACTGGAGTTGTACGACGGCGACGTGACCGTCCGTTTCCGTCCGTTCCAACTGGACCCGTCGCCGGTGTCCGAGCCGCTGCCGCTGCGCGACGCGCTCGCCGCGAAGTTCGGCGGCCCGGACAGCGCCCGGCAGGCGATCGACCGGGTGACCCAGGTGGCCGCGGGCGCGGGTCTCGCCCTCGACTACGACCGGGCGGTCACCGCAAACACCTTCGACGCGCACCGGCTGGCCCGGTACGCCGCCGAGCACGGCAGGGCCAGCGAGATGCTGGACGCGCTCTACCGGGGGCACTTCGTCGACGGCGTCGACCTGGGGTCGCACGAGGCCCTGGCCACGCTCGCCGAGCAGGTCGGCCTGAACGGCGCCGACGCCCGCCGTTACCTCGACTCCGACGAGGGCACCAAGGAGGTCGCCGTCGACCTGGCCTCCGCCCGCGACCTCGGGGTCAGCAGCGTGCCGACCTTCGTGCTCGCCGGGAAGTACGGCATCCAGGGCGCCCAGGACAGCGCGACCCTGCTCGCCGCGTTCGCCGAGGTCGAGCGCCGGGAGTCCGGCACCGACTGACCACGACCGGCTGCTGACCGGCCGGACATCGACATCGATGATGTTTCATGTGAAACGGCATCGATGTCGGCGAGTGGCCGGTCAGGCCGGGCGGGCCAGGTCCTCGATCACCCGCGCGCCGGGCAGCGCGCCGAGCGCCGGGCCGGGCAACGCGATCTTGCTGTGCCGCACGCCGGAGCCGATGATCACGTGCGGCGTGGCGACCACCCGGGCGTCGACCAGGATCGGCCACTCCTCCGGCAGGCCGATCGGGGTGATCCCGCCGTACTCCATGCCGGTCAGATCGACCGCCTCCGCCATCGGCGCGAAGCTGGCCTTGCGCACGTCGAGCGCCCGCCGGGCCACCCCGTTCACGTCGGCCCGGGTGGTGGCGAGGATGACGCAGGCCGCGTAGCGGACCACGCCCTCCCGCTTGCCGGCCACCACCACGCAGTTGGCCGACACATCCAGCCCCACCTCGTACGCCGCGCAGAACGCGGCGGTGTCGGCGAGGTCGGCGTCGATCGGCGCGACCAGCACGTCGTCCACGTCCACCGGAGCGTCGGCGGGCCACTGCCCGAGCGCCGCGGCGACCGGCGGGGCGAGCAGGTCGAGGCGGGTCCGGGCGGGTTCGGTCTTCAGCGTCCCCATCACGGGTGCGATCCTCGCACCCGCCACGCCGTACCGCCCACCCGAAGCGCCGCGACCGCCGGATCGGCCACGCTCGCGGGCCTGGCTGGCCGACGCGGGCGCGGCCGCCCGACTGGCGACGGCCGCGCTAACTGGCTCGGCCGCCGGCGCGGACCGGCTCAGCTGCCGGCGAGGAAGGCGTTCTCCTTGAGGAACGTGCGGTCCCGGTGGGTTGCGAGCTCCTCGGCCCGCGCGACCTGGGCGCGGCGGACCTCCAGGTCCTCCAGCCCGTGCCGGACGGCGAGCCGGATCACGCCGTAGAGGAAGACGAATCCGAAGCAGTACAGGATGACAGCGGTGACGACAGCGAACATGCGGTCACGCTAGGCCGAACATGAACGGGACAGGTTCTCATCTCCCGCCGGTTCCCCCGTACGTGTCTGCGAGGTGGTCGGCCCAGGTCCGGCTGCCCCGGGGCAGGGCATCGCTGACCAGCCCGCCGGCGCGCAGGGTATGTCCGAGCCGCCCCGGGAGGTGGACCGGCAGCAGCGGCCGGCGCGAGTGCCGAGCGGCCCGCCAGGCGCGTACCGCCTCGTCGAAGCGGAGCACCTCGGGCCCGCCGTACTCCTCGATGCCGCGCAGCGGCCCCGCGACCAGCCGGGCCGCGAGCCGGGCCGCGACCTCGCCCGGGTCGACCGGCTGGGCGAGGATCGACCGGTCACCGATCGTCGGGCCCAGCCGGCTCGCCGTGCTCAGCAGGTCGTCGAGGAACTGGTGAAACTGCGTGGCGCGCAGCACCGACCAGGGCACCGGACCGGCCGCGACGACCTGCTCGGCGGCGAGCTTGTGCCGGTAGTACCGGAACGGCACCTGGTCCACGCCGACGATGGAGATGTAGACCAGGTGCCGGACCCCCGCCTGCCCGGCGGCGACCACCAGCCGGCGGGTGCCCAGCACGTCGACCTGGTGCGTACGCCGCCCCGGGCGCGGCAACGACGCGAGGTGCAGGACGGCGTCGATCCCGTCCACCGCCTCGGCCAGCCCGGTCCCGGTGGCCAGGTCGACCACCGTCCACTCCACCACCGGATCGGTACGCGGCCGCCGGCTCGTCGCCCGCACGGTGAAGCCGTCATCGAGCAGCCGCGGCAGCACGGCGCGCCCAAGGTGACCTCCGGCCCCGGTGACCAGCACCCTCATCTCGTCCTCCTTCGTCGGCCTCGGCGGCCGGCACCGCTCGCGGGCCTCGTCGCCGCCGGGCACTGCCCCTGCGCCGCCATGACGAGACCGGCCCGCCCGAGGTGACGGCCTGTGCGGCAGATCATCGCGGCCGGCCTCACCGCAGCAGGTCCAGCACGGTCACCAGCGCGAAGAACGCGATCACCACCTCGCTGACCACCCAGGCGTGCCGGTTGGCCCGGTCCCGCAGTCGGGGCAGGGCGCTGGTCGCCCGCCGGCCGGCCAGCAGCAGGACCAGCAGGGGCAGGGCGAGCAGCGCGAGGGTCAGCAGCACGAACGGCAGCAGATGCCACCACGCGAGATCGTGCCGGGCGGCGCTGGCGCCGACGGCTGCCATCGTGAGGTCGTCCGTCGGCGAGGTCACGAGGAGGATCGCCCCGAACCGCGCGGCGTCGCCCGGCGTGGCGCGTTGGAGCCGGCGCATCCACCGCGGCGGCCCGGTCTCGTGCCGGCGCAGGTAGACGATCACCGCGAGGACGACCAGCAGCGCCAGCACCGCCCAGTCGATCCGGCTCGCCGTCCGCTGCAACCGGCTGACGTGGGTCTCCGCGTCACCGGCGAGGCCTCGCAGCACCCGGGTGACGAGCCAGGTCACCGTCACCCCGGCGAGGACCACCGCACTCGTCCCGCCCAGGTAGGCGAGCGAGGTGGCGCGGGGCCGCTCGGCCGAGGCGAGCAGCACCGCCGCGACCAGCTGCGTCCCGGCGACCATCACCACGGCCAGCGGCAGGATGGTCAGGAAGTTCATCGCCCGACCATCCTGTCCGGCCGCCGGCCGGTCCGGGGCCGGTTCGCCGATGACCCGGGGATCAGCGCACGGCGGGGACCACCCGGCTGGCGAGGACGGCGCCGAGCAGGGCCAGGCCGGCGGCCACCGCCAGCGTCGTGAGGTAGCTGCCCGGGCCGGGCGCGGTCCCGGCCGCGAGCACCGCGCCGGTCAGCGCCAGCACGGTCGCCGCGAACAGCGAGTCCCCCAGTTGCAGCGACGAGCTGTTGCGGCCCTGCTCGCCGGGCGCGGACAACTCCAGGGTGAGCACCGACAGCGAGGGGTAGAGCAGCCCCATGCCCAGCCCGGCGACGGCCCAGCCGAGCACACCCACGGCGACCGGCACGCCGGGCGCGACGGCGAGCGCCACCGTGCCGATGCCGGCGGTGATGCAGGCCAGGCCGGCGCGCGGCAGACTGGCCCGGGAGGCCGGCGCCGGGATCCGGCCCTGTATCCAGGAGCCCGCCGACCAGGCGATCGCCCCGACCGTGAGGACCAGCCCCGCCGCGGTCGGTGTCAGGCCCCGTTCCCGGGAGAGCATCAGCGGGATGACGACCTCGGCGCCGACGAACGCCGCCGAGGCCAGCCCGCGCAGCCCGATCACCGTCGGCAGGCCGCGGGCCGCCCGGAGGAAGCCGGGCGGCAGCAGCCGGGGGGCGCACACCAGCAGGCCGGCGATCGCTACCGCGGTGAGCACCAGGGCGGTGGCGCCGCGCTGCTGTCCCCCGATGTGCAGCAGTGCCGCGCTCACCCCCGCCCCGCAGGCCCAGCCGATCCGCGCCGCCGCACCCGCCGGCGCGCCGGTCGCCGGGGTACCGGCGATCGAGCGCAGCCCCGGGTGAATGAGCAGCACCGCCGGCACGGCCACCGCCGGCACCGCCAGGAACACCCACCGCCAGCCCAGGTGCTCGACGATCAGGCCGGCCAGCGCCGGCCCGACCAGTGACGGTACGACCCACGCCGCGGCGAAGGCGGCGAAGATCCGCCGGTGCAGCTCCTCCGGGTACGCCTGGGCGACGATCACGTACAGGGCCACGGACAGCAGCCCCGAGCCGAAGCCCTGCACCACCCGGCCGACGACGAGGACCGCCATCACCGGCGCGGTCCCGGCGACGACCAGCCCGACCACGAACCAGACCAGCCCCTGCCACATCGGCGACCGCGGTCCCCGGGCGTCGCACCAGATGCCGGAGAGCACCATGGCGAGCACGCCGGCGGCGAACGGGCCGCCGAACGCCAACCCGTACAGGGCGAACCCGTCCAGACTCCGGGCGACGGTCGGCATCGCCGTACCCACCGCGAGCGCCTCGAAGGCCAGCAGCGAGATCAACGCCACGCTGCCCACCGTCATCGCGCGCAGGCGGGGGGCGAAGAGCCCCGGTACGGGTGCCGCCGGAGCGACGGTGGCGGTCACCGCGGCCCACCCGACGGCGGGACCCGGAGCAGTTCGTTCGGCATGCGCCCAGCCTGCGACCTGAACCGGGGTTCAGGTCAACCCGGTTCCGGTGTCCGGTGGGGTGAGCCGGCTCTCGTCACGCGGTCTGCAGCGCCTCGCCCACTCCCTTGACCAGTCCCGAGAAGTGCTGGTCGGCCAGCAGGTGGCCGGCGGTTATCACCAGCGCGATCGGCCACTCGATGACCTGGAACGCGGCGAGCACGCCGAGGCCCGCGTAGTAGGCGATCTTGTCGGCGGGTGGCACCGCCACCTCGCCCAGCATCGGCACCCGCACGCGCCGGCTGTAGACCTCCACCGTCTCGCGGGCTCCGTTGAGGTGTCGCGTCAGTGTGCTCATTGCGGCCTCCCCGTTGGCTGCTGACCTCCGCTGGCTCCTGACCTACGCCGCTTTCCACTGCCGACCCCGTCCATGCGCTGACGACGGCGGAAACTTCCCCTGCTCGGGGGGCATAACGGACGGCACGCCGGGAAGGCGGGTCGCTGGACACGAGGCGTGGGAGGCGACATGGCGTACGACATGGCCAGCAGCACCGGGGAGCCGGGTCGGCGCCGGTCCGGCCGTACGCCTCGATGACGCCGGCTGGTCGCGTCGCCGCTCGGCTCCTCCCGCCGGTCGGCGTCCCGCGGCTGGTCGGGGAGGCCTCGCGGACCGTCGGCTCGGCCGCCTCGCGGCTGGCCCGACTGGCCGGCATCACCAACCGCCGGGTGTGGTCCCGGCCCGGCCGGCACCACATCGAGGTGCACGGCGTCTGCCAGGACGGCGGCGACGCCCTCGCCCGGCAGGTCGAGGGCGCGCTGGAGCGGATGCCCGGAGTGATGTGGGCCCGCGTGAACGCGCCGTCCGGCCGCGTGGTGGTGGCCGTGGAGCCGCCGGAGCCGAAGCTGCGCGACCTGATCGCCACGGTCGCGCGCACCGAGCGCACCTGCCCGTACGAGCCGGACCCGGAGGTGCCGCCGCCGCACCCGCCGGAGGAGGGCCCCCGAACCCCGCGGACTCTCGGCGCGCTCGCCTCCGACGCGCTGGGCCTGACCATCTCCGCGGCCACCCGGATCCTGCCGTTCACGCCGGTCCCCGGCGAGGTCGCGGGTCTGCTCGCCGCCGTGGACCTCCATCCGCGGCTGCACGCGCTCGCCGGCAAGGGCCTCCGGGCCGACCCGCGGGCCGACCTGCTCTTCCCCCTGGTCGAGGCGGTGGTGCAGGGGCTCACCGGCGGCTGGGCCGGGATAGTGCTCGACAGCGCCCAGCGGATCGTGCAGTGGGGCGAGGACCGCGCGCAACTCTCCGTCTGGGAGAAGGCCGAGCCCCGACTCACCGGCACACCGGAGCGGGCCGTCGCCCGAGCGCCGATCCTCGAGCGACCCCTGCCCAAGCCGGACAGCCCGGTGGAGCGGTACGCGGTGCGGATGCTCGCCGCCGGGGCGGTGGCCGCCGCGACCGCCGCACCGGTGGCCGGCCGGAAACGGGCGGCCGCGCTCGGGCTCTCCGCCCTGCCGAAGGCGCCGGGAAGCGGCCGCGAGGGGTACGCCGCCCAGCTGGGCCGGATCCTGGCCCGCCGCGGCGTGATCGCGATGGACCGCGGCGTGCTGCGCGAACTCGACCGGATCGACACGCTGGTGCTGGACGCCGCCGTGCTCGGGTCGGACCGCGGCGTCCTGTCCGACCTGGCGCCGCTCCCGGGCGCGGACACCGGGCAGGTGGCCGAGCGGGCGTTCGCCCTCTTCGACCCGGCGGCGCCGGACCGCCTGCACGAGGCGGACGGCTGGCGGATCGGTCCGCCGGACCGGTTGGACGCCGAGGACCCGGGTGACACCGACGAGAGCGCCCGGCTCCGCTCGGCCGGTGGCCGGCTGCTCGGCCTGGCCAACCGCGGCAGGCTCGCCGCCCTGCTGCGGGTGGACGCCGAACCCGCGCCGGGCGTCGACGGGCTGCCCACCGCCGCCCGCCACGCCGGGCTGCGGCTGGTGGTCGCCGGCGATGACCGCCAACGGTTCGGCTTCGCCGAGGCTGTGCTGCCCGGTGGTGACCGGCTGACCGAGTCCGTCCGCGCGCTCCAGCGGGACGGGGCGGTGGTCATGCTGGTATCCGGGGACCGGTCCGCGCTCGGCGCATCGGACTGCGGGCTCGGCCTGTCCGGCCCGGACGACCTGCCGCCGTGGGGCGCGCACCTGCTGGTCGGCACCGACCTGCGGGTGGTGGCCCTGCTCGTCGAGGCCGCCGGAGCGGCACGCCGGATGACCGCGCAGAACATCCGGCTGGCCCTGGCGGGGACCGGTCTCGGTGCGCTGGGCGCTTTCACCGCCGCCCCCCAGCAACTGCCCAGCCAGACCCTGCTCGCCGTGAACGGCGCGGCGGCCCTGGCCTTCGGCAACGGCGTGTGGCGGGCCAGCCGGCTGCCCAAGCCGGACGACGCGCCGGCGCCGGTGGCGACCGCCTGGCACCTGATGCCGACCGGGACGGTCCTCGACAAGCTCGACACCAGCCCGGACGGGCTGGCCGAGGCGGAGGCGGAGAAGCGACGTACCGGCGGGGGCGACGACGGGGCGGGTCAGGGCAGCCTGCTCCGGGCGTTCGTCGACGAGTTGTCCAACCCGCTCACCCCGGTGCTGGCCGCCGGCGCGGTGCTGTCCGCGTCGTTCGGGTCGCTGGTGGACGCCGCCCTCGTAGGGGGCGTGGTGGGTGGTTCGGCGCTCATCGGCGCCGTGCACCAGCGCAACACCGAGCGTTCGCTGGCCGAGCTGCTGTCCCGCTCCGCGGTCACCGCCCGGGTGCGGCGGGACGGCACCGAGCGGGTGGTGGCGGCCGACGACCTGGTGCCGGGGGACGTGATCCGGTTGGAACCGGGCGACGCCATCCCGGCGGACTGCCGGGTGATCGAGTCGGTCGGGTTGGAGGCGGACGAGTCGTCGCTCACCGGGGAGTCGCTGCCGGTCAGCAAGACCGACCGGCCGGTGGTTGCCGCCGCCGTCGCCGACCGGCACTCGATGCTGTACGAGGGCACCACGGTCGCCGCCGGTCACGGATCCGCCGTGGTCGTCGCCACCGGCGCCGACACCGAGACCGGGCGCAGCCTCGCGATGGCCCGGCAGGCACCGCCGACCGGTGGCGTGGAGGCCCGACTCGGCCGGTTGACCAAGGCCGCGATCCCGCTGGCGGCGGGCTCCGCGGTGGCGGTGGCCAGCGCGGGCCTGCTCCGGGGCGTACCCCTGGCGCAGACGGCGGCGACCGCCGCGAACCTGGCGGTGGCCTCGGTGCCGGAGGGCCTGCCCTTCCTGGTCAGCGCGGCGCAGTTGGCCGCCGCCCGGCGGCTCGCCGAGCACGGCGCCCTCGTCCGCAACCCCCGCACCATCGAGGCGCTCGGCCGGGTGGACGTGCTCTGCTTCGACAAGACCGGCACGCTCACCGAGGGGCAGTTGCTGCTCGCCGGGGTCGGCGACGACGACGGCAGCCGGTACGCCCCGGTGGACCGGCTCGACGACCGGCTCCGGCTCACCCTGGGCGCGGCGCTGCGGGCCACGCCGTTCGCGGCCGACCCGGAGGAGCTGGCGCAGCAGACCGATCGGGCTGTCCGGCGTGGCTCGGCGTCCGCCGGCGTGGTGGAGCAGACCGGTGCGCCCGGCTGGCACGCGGTCGGCGGGTTGCCGTTCGAGCCGTCCCGCGGCTACCACGCGAGCATCGGGGACAGCGAGGACGGCCTGCTGCTCAGCGTCAAGGGCGCGCCGGAGTCGGTGGTGCCCCGGTGTTCGTCCCGTCGCGTCGACGGGCGGGAGGAGCCGCTGGACGAAGCCGGGCAGGACGAGCTGCAGCGGCTGCTCGCCGACCGGGCCGGCGCCGGGCACCGGATCCTGGCCGTCGCCGAGTGCCGGGTGGACGAGCGGACGGTCACCGACGACGAGGTCCGCGACCTCAGCTTCGTCGGCTTCCTCGCCCTCGCCGACGGCGTACGCGAGAGCGCCGCCCCCGCCGTACGCCGGATCCGCCAGGCGGGTGTGCACACCATCATGATTACCGGAGACCACCCGGCGACCGCGGAGGCGATCGCCTCGACCATCACCGAACACGACGAGCAACGCGTGGTCACCGCCACCGAACTCGACCAGCTCGACGACGAGGCCCTCGCCGAGCGGCTGGCCGGCACCGACGTCGTGGCCCGGTGCACCCCCGCGCACAAGGTGCGGATCATCCAGGCGCTGCAGAAGTGTGGTCGTACGGTCGCGATGACCGGCGACGGCGCCAACGACGCGCCGGCGATCCGGCTGGCCGACGTGGGCATCGCTCTCGGTCAGCGGGGCACCCCCGCCGCCCGGGCCGCGGCCGACCTGGTGGTCACCGACGACCGGCTGGAGACCATCATCGCCACTCTGGCCGAGGGCCGGGCGATGTGGTCGTCGGTACGGCACGCGCTGAGCATCCTGGTCGGCGGCAACCTCGGCGAGATCGCGTTCAGCGTGCTCACCGCCGCGGCGACCGGCCAGTCCGCGATCAACGGACGACAGCTGCTGCTGGTCAACCTGCTCACCGACCTCGCGCCGGCGCTGGCCATCGCGGTCCGTCCGCCCGGAGCCGACCACGCCGACGGCCTGCTCCGCGAGGGGCCGGACACCTCCCTCGGCGAGACCCTGACCCGGGAGATCGGGCTGCGCGCCGCCGCGACCACCCTCGGCGCGACCGCCGGCTGGACCCTGGCCCGCTACACCGGCGGCACACCCCAGCGGGCCGGCACGGTCGCGCTGGTCTCGCTGGTCGGCACCCAGCTCGGTCAGACCGTCCTGGCCGGCGGCACCAGCCCGGCGGTGCTCGCCTCCACGGTGGCGTCGCTCGGCGTGCTCGGCGCGGTGGTGCAGACGCCCGGGCTCAGCCAGTTCTTCGGCTGCACACCACTGGGGCCGGTCGGCTGGGGCATCGCCGCCGGCTCGGCGTTCGGCGCCACCTTCGCCAACGGCGCGCTGACCCGGCTCGTGGAACGGCTGCCCCAGTCCGGGCAGGACGGACGCCCCGACGACACCACCGCCGGTTCGGAAGACGGCGGCGCGGCCACGTCGGGAGACAGCGGCGCGGCCACGTCGGGAGACAGCGGTGCGGCCACGTCAGGCGCCGGGGCCGGCGCCCCGTCGGGAGGCGGCGCGATCGTCGGGGCGATCGAGGGTTTCGCGCCAGACCTCGGCGGCCCCGACACCGACGAACTGGCGTAGCCACCCCCGCCCCGACCCGCCCGGACCCCGCCCTGACCCCGCCCTGACCCCAGCCGGCCCCCCGCCCTGACCCCGCCCGGCTCCCGCACTGACCCCGTTGATCAAGAGCTTTGCGTCAGGGCTGAGCCGATTCCTGACACGAAGCTCGTGATCAACGGGTGGGTGTCGCGCGGATCTGTCCGGGGGCGGTGGGCGGCACCGGCGGGTCGGGGCGCGCTGCTGGCGATCGGTGTGTGGGGGTGGTGCGGGTCAGGCGTGCTCGGAAATCGCCTCGATGAGGTCGCCGACCGGGCGCTCCGGCAGCGAACGGGCCACGTCGGCGACGGCCACGATGCCGACGAGCTGGTGCCCGTCGATGACCGGCAGTCGCCGTACCTTGTGCTGTCCCATGGTCCGCAGGATCTCGGCCGCGTCGTCGTCCGCGCCGATGGTCACCGCCTCGCCCTGGGCCAGCTCACCTGCCGTCACGTTGCCCGGGTCACGGCCCTCGGCCAGCACCTTCACCACGATGTCGCGGTCGGTGAGCATTCCCTTGAGCCGGTTGTCGGAACCGCAGATCGGCAGCGAGCCGACCCCCAGCTCGGCCATCCGCCTGGCGGCGGCCCTGACGTCATCCTGTTCGCCGATGCAGGTGACGTCGTTCGTCATGATCTCGCGTGCGGTCGGCATTGACGGGCACCTCACTTCCGGGGGTTGGTGACGGTTCTCCTACCCCGGCCCGCCCGGACCATGCGCCCGCATCGAGCGGCGCCCCGTCACGCCCCGTCGCCAGCCACTCCTCCAACTCGCGCACGTACTGCGGTGCCCACTTCGGGGTCCACCGCAGGAAGTAGACGCTCATCGACAGCGAGTGGACGGCGTGACCGAGCCGGACCCGGTCCTCCCAGTCGTCCGGCAACGCGCACACCTGGTGGTAGGCGTCGAGAAACGCGGCGCGCCCCTCCGGAAAGTCGCCGAAGACGTGCTCGTCGAGCTTGCCGAAATCGAGGAAGCGGTCCGCGTAGCGGCCGTGCTCGAAATCGAGCAGGCAGGCGATCCGTCCGTCGCGGAGGACGAGGTTCTGACGCCACAGGTCACCGTGGACCAGCGACGGCCTGACATCCGGACGTGCGGCGTCGATGGCGTGGTGCAGCGCCGCGGACAGGCCGTCGCGCCCGACGGAGGTGAGATCCTCCGGCGCCTCGGCCAGCTGGGAGTCGACGAGGGCGCGCAGAAACGTGCGGACGTCGGGATACCTCTCCGCGCCCAGCACGTCGCCGAACCAGGCGCCGGAGCAGGAGTGGACCCGGCCGACGAGCTGACCGAGGTCGGTGGCGAACCGCACGCGTCGGGTCGGGTCCATCGCCTCCCACGCCTCGTCGGCGGGCGTGCCGTCCTGGTACTCCTGCACCAGCAATGGTGCGTCGAGGGCGGTGCTCCGGGACAGGAAAGCCCGGAACCGCACCACGGGCACGCCACCCTCGGCGGCGCGCCGGGTGGCGGCGATCAGCCGCCGCGGGTGCTCCGGATCCATGTCGCGGATCGGCGTCTTGACCAGCAACGGGCCCTCGTCCGTGTCGGCGACCCACTGCCTGCTGGTGTATCCCGCGTCGAGCCGGCGGATGTCCGCGACCCGGATGCCGGGGCAGGCCTCGACCAACGCACGACGGACGACGTCGAACCCGACCGTCTCGCCCGCCGCCACCCTGTCACCGGCGGGCGGGTCGCTCTGAAGCACCGCCAGGTCGTCACTCACAACGGGAAGTGTGGCAGGCAGCCGCAGGTTCCTAACAGCTCTGCCGCTTGCGCGCGTGGCTACGCCGGACGGTGGTGAGGAGCCCGGCCCAGAAGAGCACCTCGATCGCGACCAGCACCACGACAACTGCTGTCTCAATCATTGAACGCTCCGCAGTTCTCCGAACCCCCACTCTATCGCCGAATGCTGGAGCCGGGTCGTCAAGGCGCTCGATCAACGGCAGTCGTAGAGACTCAGACGGCGAAACCCGCAGGCGCGCCTTCGCCGACGAGACCATCCACCGCTTCACGGAGGACGTCGGCGTGGCCGGTGTGGCGCGCGTACTCCTCGATCATGTCCAGCAACATCGCGCGGACGGTGGGCGTGCGGCCGTCCGGCCAGGTGAAGGAGGCTGGTCCGTCGAGCCCGCGCTCCGTGATGACCTCGGCAACGAGCGTGCGCGAGCGGTCGACAGCGCCTCGCCACACCGCGTAGACATCGTCCGGAGAGTCCAGCGCCCCGGTGCGCCATTCCCAGTCAGGATCGGCATCGAAGTCCACAGCGTCCCACGGGGCTCCGTAGTCCTGTCCGGCGAGCTTGACAGCGAGCCAGTCTGCCTCGACCAGGGCCATGTGCTTGACGAGACCACCGAGCGTCATCGAACTGGCGGCCGCGGTTGCGCGCAGGCCCTTTTCGTCGAGCCCCGACGTCTTCCAGGCGAAGGTCCGCCGATTGCGATCGAGGACAGACAGCAGGGACTCGGCCTCGGTGGGAGCTGCCGACGGGGAAGCCTGAGGAGCCGTCTCGCTCATGACCGGAGCATAGCCGGACCGCTCGTCCGTCGCTTACCGGCAGAAAATGGGGGGATGGAATTCTTCTGCTACCACCGTGATCGGCCCGGCTCTGTGGTTCTGCGTGGAGACCTCCTGAATGAGCACTGGTCCTACATGGATCAGTACGCGACGGAGATGATCGCCCGTGGCCGACCCTTGCCAGTGACGGCGACACGCCCACCGGAAGCGTGCACATCCTCGACCTGCCGGATCCGGCCGCCGCCCGCACGTTTGCCTTCGACGAGCCCAACTACCAGGCGGGTGTGTACCGGGACGTCCTGCTGCGCCGGTGGCGCAACGTGTTGGGACGCACGATGTGGGACTTCCCCGGTGGCCGGACCGGCGGCAAGCGGTACCTGGTGCTCGGCCTCAGCTCGGGGGAAGCCACCGATCTCGCCGTACCGCCCGACCGGGACGAGCTGATCGCGTACGGGCCGCTGCTGGCCGACAACGGCACCACCTGGCTGGGTACGGCGGTGCTGCTCAGGGCACCGAACGTGGACAGCGCACGGGCCGTCCTGAGCGCGGATCGGTACGCCGACGTCGAGGTCCACAACTGGCAGTTCGGTGGGCGGTCCTCCTGACCCGAGAACGCATTCGGCGACCACTCAAAACGTTCGAAAGTAGCGTGACTCCATGGGCGTGGAGAGCTGGGCGGGTGAGCCGGCGAGGTACAAGCAGTCCGAGCGCGCCGGCTTCGTGGAACTGCTGTTCGATGTGGTATTCGTATACGCCTTGACCCGGCTCTCTCACCGGATGATCTCTGACCTCGACTGGCGAAGCGCCTATGAGACCTTGGTGTTGGGCCTGGCGCTGTGGTGGGTGTGGTACCGGCTGGTATGGGCGACCAACAGGTACGACTCCACCCGGCCACCGATCCAGTTGATGGTCATCGTCACCACGCTCGGCAGCCTGCTGATGGCCATCGCGATCCCTGGGGCCTTCGGCAAGGATGGCCTGTTCTTCGCGGGGGTCTACGTCGCGGTCCAGGTGATCCGTCCGTTTTGGATCCGTCTGGCCGAGGTAAGTAGAGAAGTACGCCGGAACAGCGCGCGGGTCCTCTTCTGGACCCTCATTTCCGCGGTGCCGTGGATCGCCGGCGCCTTCACGCAGAACGAGGCGCGCCTGGCCTTGTGGAGTCTGGCCGTCGCCGTGGACTACGGGGGCGGGCCTGCTCGACTACCCCACGCCGCGCCTCGGCCGGGCCGGATTCCGAACCCGCCGGATCCAGGAAGAACATCTCTCGGAGCGTTACCGGCAGGTCGTCATCATCGCGTTGGGCGAGACGATTCTGATCTCCGGACTCCAGATCGGCTCGTACGGCGCGGAGCGGGAGCGAGTCGCGGCGCTGCTGGTGTCATTCGCCATCACGGTGCTGCTGTGGCAGATCTACTTCTACCGGGCGGGCGAGCTGCTGGTCGTCGCCATCGGGTCGGCACAATCGTCGGCGTACGTCGGCAGAGTCGCGGCATACGCGCACCTCATCATGGTGATCGGCATCGGCCTCAGCGCCCTCGGCGACCAGATAACCATCTCGTATCCGCTCGGCCACACCAAGCTGGCCTGGGTCATGGTCATCCTCGGCGGTCCTGCGGTGTTCCTGCTCGGGCGGGCCCTGCTCGACTACGTAACCTTCAGCCGCGTCTCGTGGTCCCGACCAATCGGACTGCTGACGCTCGTCGCGTTGACACCCGTGGCGCTCCTGCTTCCCCCGATCCTGGTCGCCGTCGCGGCCACCGCCGTACTCACCGGAGTGGCCATTTCCAACGTGATCTCATGGCGACTGTTCCCGCGAGCACCCAAACCCGCAGCGCCGGGCGAAATATCCGCCCACTGGCCGTGATCGATACGCCGACGGCGGCTCTGCCGACGATCCGCCGACAGCCAGAGATGATCCCCGGGCCGGAGGGAAGGCGATCGAGGATGAAGACGGGCCGTGACCAGGCCAGATGGTGTGGTGGAGCCCAGGGGACTTGAACCCCTAAGCCGCGGGCCGGTGGCAGATCCATCGAAAGCGGACCCACCGACCCCCTGACCTCGGGCCCGCTCCTCGGTACCTCTCGACGTCTCGCATGCGTTGTCGCTGTTGGCTGTGCCGGATCTGTGCCCGATGATCTTCGGACACCCTCCGGCGGCGATTGCCTGACTGCGCGGTACGCAGGTCGCGAGCCTCGGTCGGTTGGTCGAGGCTGTCGTGGTGCCATGGCTTGCTGTACCTGGATGCTGTCCTGAGGCACGGCAGAGGGCCCTACAAACCCTTGGGCTGACCACAGTAGGCGGCCCGCCGTCGGACGTCTGTACGATCGGCCACTACCATCCGGGCCCCGACGACGACGACAAAGTCGCGCAAACCATGTACCTTCGTCGGGTTTAGGCCAGCGCCTCGCCGATGACACAGCTTGCGGAACCCGCCTGGCGTGTCGTCGGTGCGACCCCCGCCATGGCCCGAGAGGATGAGTAGATGGTTGCCGGTTTGACGCTAGTGTGTCCGGTTCGTGGCCGCCTGAAGGCGAAGTCACGGAGCGCTGACGGGCTGAAGCCTAGCGAGGAGCGGCTCCGAGTGGAAGCCATCCGCTACCTGATCGCCCGGGGCTACCCGAAGGAAAACATTCGTGTCGAGGCTGTAATCAAGCGTTTCGGCAACAGTGGCCGGAACAGCTTTAGGGCAGATATCGTCGTATTAAACCGACCCGTTGCATCTCTTCCTTCTGACGACATCGACCGCTTGCTCAGTCACGCGGTAGTTTTGGTCGAGGTCAAGCGTGAAAACAGCGCAGCTAACGCGGCGAAAGCATTCCAAGTACTTCCGATGCTGGACTTCGCGCAACGTGAAGATTGCGTCGCAATGTATTGGGATGACGTTGAGCAGCGGGTCTACTGGCACACGCGGCATCGAGGCGTCAAGAAGCTCCACGAAGGGCCGGCGTCGGACCTACCGGGTCCGGGCCAGAAGCCGGGAGCAACCCGGCTCACCTTCGATTCGCTAGACCCTGACCGTTCACTGCTCGATATCTTCTCCAGGATCGAAGACATCCTTCACTCGGCCTCCATTGGTCCGAGCAAGCGATTCAAGGTAATGCTTCAGCTGCTGCTGGCGAAGCTGTACGACGAGCACGAGCATTCAACAAGGCCAGACAGCCCGCTCGAACTTCAGGATTTCGGGGCTCTTGAGGTCGACCCAGCGACCGCACTTAGCGTTACTAATAAGGTTCTCAAGCGGGCGGTTACGTACTATCAGAAGTTTTTGCCTGAACCCGTCGAAGAGATGTTGCCGTTGCCCGGTCCGGTTCTGGTAGATGTGATGAAGCTTCTCGCCCCGATCAAAGTCGTGGCGATGAAGCAGAGCGTCATCCAAGACTTCTATATGTACTTCGCGCGCCACATCTACAAGTGGGATCTGGCGCAGTATTTCACGCCGACGACGGTCACGGAATTCGTTGTCGAGATTCTCAATCCCCGTTTTTCGGAACACGTAAAGGATCCCGCCTGCGGTAGCGCCGACTTTCTGACGGCGGCATTCCGTCGAGGCCAAGAGCAGGGCTGGCCCGACTATGCTTCCAGCATCTGGGGTGCCGACATCAGTCCAGAAGCGGTGCAGGTAGCGGTAATCAACATGATCCTTAACGGGGACGGGAAGACCAACATCTACAAGGAGGACAGCCTCCTTAAGATCAGGGCTAATGTTGCGACGTGCGACGTCGTAATCTGCAATCCACCGTTTGGAACCTCAATCGTCGAAAAAAACCCTGAAACCCTAGAGAACTTCGACCTAGGGCACCATTGGCAGCTTGACGGGAACGGTCGCTGGGTGCCGGGGGAGAGTCTTCTTGACAAGCAGGAGACCGGTATCCTCTTCGCAGAGGCTTGCGTTCAACTGCTTCGCCCTAGTGGCCGTTTGGCTCTAGTTGTCCCTAACGGGTACCTGGGTAACCGCTCGGCACGCTATAGCCACTTCCGAGAGTGGCTACTTCGCAATTGCCGGGTTGCCGCGATCATTGGACTACCTCGGTTCACCTTTAAGGGTTCGGGTGCCGACGTATCAGCTAGCCTCATCTTCTGCGAGAAGCGTGAATCGCCGCTAGCGAGGGCTTCCGACTCTGAAGACTATGACGTTGCTGTAGAGGTGATCGAACGGGTTGGTTGGACGTTAGGTGACAAGAGAGGAGCGCCGCTTTACAAGAGGGACGCTGCTGACGGGACTCTCGTCCTTGATGAGGACGGTGACCCGATCCTAGATGCTGAGTTCGGCGACGTTCTCGCGCGAATCCGTGCTAGCGATGCTGGCCAGTTCTTCGACTGGCTGAATACCGGACTTACGCCGCCGGCCGTGGATGCCGAGGCGGGCTGGACCATCTCGGTACGGGACGTCCTGGACGACGCAAACTTGACGCTAGACCCTAAGCGGCACTGCAAGAAGTTCTCGGACCTCCGCACTCAGATTCAGTCGAAGCGTCATTTCAGACTCGGTGACGTTGTGACGTTCATTCCGGAAGGAACGACAGTTGATGGGGCGCGGACAAGCATCTCTCCTGAAAGCACGTACCGTCATGTCGAAATTGCCGATGTCGGTGTAGGCACCTACCGCTGGCATGACCGCTTGGGTTGGGAGCTGCCGTCTCGGGCTAGGCACTTGGCGGCTCCGGGGGACATCTTCGTGGGGTCGATCTGGAGCAGCGTGACGAAGTGGTTCCTCGCGGGCGAGGACTGCGCGAACATGATCGTCACGAATGGTTTCCACCGGATGCGTATTAGGCCAGAGTGCGATGAACTCGTTCTTGATTTAGTAGTCGGACTGTGCTCCGAAGCTTACGCGACGCAAATGCGTGGTCTCGCACGCGGATCAGACGGCCTTGCTGAAATCGCCCTTACCGATCTCGCGGAAGTACTACTCCCTAGGATTGAGGATGAAGAGCTGCGTAAGGAGGTAAGCCCGTTTGTTGCCCAGCTAGTGGCTGGGTTTACAACGATCGAGGCTAAGGTCTCCGCTCTGTCGTCTGGCGCAAGACTACCCATCCCGCGTATCGCTCCTAGGGCTGACCACACGTCAATCATCTAATCGGCCTCAGCCATCCCGTGTGCCGTCGACCCGCTCTCCGGGGGGCGGGCCGCCGCCCGGCCCGCCACCGTCAAGCGGACCTTGACACAGGCTCGGACGCTGGCGGGCCGGGCGGTGGTCTGCTCGGCTTGCCCGGGTCGACGGCAGGCGGGATGGCCTACCGCAACCACCCACGGACCGCGACCCGCCGACGGAGCCCCGGCCATCCTGGAGCCGGAGCGCCCCCGCCGGAGGCGCAGTAGCCGCAACCTCGCGACCGCCGCCAGTTCGCCGACGCGGCCGTCGTGCGCTCCCTACGCCGCGCGGGCTCGTGGCCGCGCGGCCCGGCCGGCTGCCGGCCCACCACCTCACCCGTCAACGGTCTGTCTGTCCGCGGCGGCCCTCTGGGCTTCCCGCTTTCCGCGCCAGCCGCCGGGCGTTCTGCGTGACGGCCGCAGAGCGACAGCGGCAGCGGCCGGCGCGCGCCCAGGCGGCGGCGCGTGCGGCCCGTTAGGGGCCGCCTTGAAGACGTACAGAAACTTTGAACCACGTCGCCGGCGGCCGGCCGTCTCGTACACCCGTTCGATAGGCTCCCGGCGTGGACGTGCGTGGCCGCTGGTGGAACGGGGCGTGGGGCAGGATCGCTCGCCGAGATATTTGGCTGGTCTTCGACGGCCAACGGTGGCGGGTACGCGGTCGCCTGGGAGGAGACGGGGGCAGAGAGGTCGCTTACGACTTCGCCGACGAGAGCGCGGCTCGCCTGATGGTCGACCGGATGATGACTACATCTGCCGGTAGGTGGCGTGATCTCACGGAGTCCCTGCGGCGAGAGTCCGACCGTCGGAATGTCGACTAGCCACGACGCGAACCAATTCAGCGGCAGGAGTCGGCGCGAACCTGCACGCCGCACCAGGTCGGCAAGTCCGCCTCCCATACTCGCCAGCCGCTCGCTGATCGCCGAGTCTCAAAACGCCACGCGTGTTCGGTGCCAGCCATGCTTGTAGGACTGCCCCACCAGATCGGCCGGACGTGCGCAGTCACCTTCACGCGGTTATCGCCCTGGTCCTCGACGTCGAACGGTCCCACCATCTCGAGTTTCGACGGCACTCGGGCACGCTCCAACTCGCCGCGGTAACGACGCCACTGCCGGAGCAGCTCGTCACGGCGTCCATCGACCAGAACTCTCGACAGCCCCAGTTCCTCCCCGCTGCTCATCTGAAGTACGTAGACAGTCACCGCCGCCTCTGGGCTCGCCTCGCCTCGCTCTGCCTCCACCTGCTTGTGGACTGCCCACGACACGGGCACGGCCACGACACCGGTGCATAGGACGGCCACAAGCGAGAGAACCACCCAGGGCCAGTGAGACGACTTGCTCGGCGCAGCTCTGTGGGCTGGCAAACCTAGTTCCTGCCCCGATCCCATGCTCCGCAAGATATGACGTGTGTGGATCTTTGGCCAGCCCGGACGCTCAGACGGGCGTTCCGATGGCTAGGTCTCGGAGTGCCACCGCTCTAGCTTCGATCAGCTTCATGCGAAGTTGCCACTCCTCGGTGGCCGTCCAGCCGGCTTGCGCGGTGATCTGGTCGGGGTGCTTCCGGTACAGCAAGCCAGGCTCGGCGATGAAGAATCCGTCGGCAACCACTGAGGCAGCGAGCAGCAGTCCGGTATCTTCTCCGCCCGGCAAGGCCATCCATCCGCCCAGGGCAAGTGCCAGCTCTCGCCGGATGCACAGGGTTGCCGGGTGCACCGGAAGTCCGTAGTTGTGCTGCTGAAAATAGGTCAGGACATCGGTCCGTTGCAGCTTGCCCCCGGGCGGATCCGCGTGCTGCCACCCAATCGTTGATCCATCGGGCAGCAGGTCGAGGACGCTCGATGTCGTCCAACCAACATCAGCCCGACCCGTTACGGCATCGATCTCGCGTGCCAGCGCACCAGGGGTCAGCTGGTCGTCGGCGTCAAGAACGCGCAGTAGATCGCCGTCGCTACGGGCCATGGCCATGTTGCGGGCGACGCCAGGACCGCCCGGCTTGCCGGTTGCAACGTGGATGCGGGGGTCAGCTGGGAGGGCAGTCGCAACCTTGCCGGTGCGCCCGTCCTCCTGGACTAGCCACTCCCACGTCCAGCCGTCTGGCAGCTCCTGGGAGCGCAAGGATTCATAGGCGTCGGCTAGGTAGGGGATGCTCGGCGTGTGAACCGGGGTGATGACGGAGATTTTCACTCGGACCACCGCGCGAGCTTCGTGGTGTAGACGAACTCGGTCCGGTCGCCGGGGAGCACGACGTTTGATACCTCGACAACGCAGTCCTTGGTGTCGATGGAGGCCTTGCGGAGGATGAGCACCGACACCCCTGGGGGCAGCTTCAGGGCATCCGCTTCATCCGCCGAGGGCGGGCGTGCGGTGATCTCGTCAACGATCCGGTCTAGCTCGATACCGATGGTGAACAGCTGGTTCTGGGTTCCACCAGGCCACGGCTCGTTGTGGGCATCGAGCAGCGCGGGATTCTCGGCAACCACGTCGTAGACCATGTAGGACGTGTTGAGGCTGAGTGGCACCCGTTCCTTCCGCGAGCTTGTGCGGTAGACGCGCTCAAGCATCTTGGCCCCGACGGGAACGCTGAAGAGACGGGCGAGATCGGCGCTTGCCGGCACGGTCCGGTACTCCGCCGAGAACTCAAGATCCTGCATGGTCAATCCCGTGTCCCGCTCGGTCGCACCTGTGCGACGTCGTTGGGACTCGGGGAGCCGGGCTCGGTCCTTCTCCCACTGGTACCGGTCGGGAGAGCGCCGCACTCGTTGACGGGGCGCCCGAACGAAGGTGCCTCGGCCGTGCCGGCGGTCGACGAGACCTTCTGCTTCAAGTGCGTCGAGCGCCTGCCGCACGACGGGCAAGCTCACCTCGTAGTCGGCCTTCAGTGTCTGCTCATTCGGCAGCTTGCTACCGGGCTCCAGGTCGCCCGAATGGATCTTTTCCCGCCACTCTGCGGCGATCCGCTCCCATTTGGCCATGTCTACATACTCCTTCGCCTCAGCTCCAGTTTAGGTCTTCATGAAGTCTTGACGCGATCGGACGAACCGTCGTAGCTTGTCTATACGTCTTCATGAAGACATGAAGAGGACGGAGTGCACCGACGAGCGGTGCCCCAGCAGACAGGAGACAGCCTTGAAGCTGTACGTGGACACCACGCGCAAGCAGGTGACGGCGTCGAAGGACCCGGAGCCGAAGAACGACCAGAACGGCAACCAGAAGTCCGAGAAGAACACGGGCCGGCTCATGTGGTCCACCCAGGTCTTCGTACTCGACGAGAACGGCGGCGAGGTCATCACCATCACCACGGCGGGAGAGAAGCCGGGCGTGAAGGTGGGCGACTTCGTCGAGGTCGAGCAGTTGGAGGCCATTCCGTGGGCGACCAACGGGCGTAACGGCGTCGCGTTCCGGGCGGTCTCGCTGAAGCCGAAGACTGGCACCTCGGCCAAGTAGGTCCCTCGCACGGCGTGCTGTGTGAGCCACTGGTGTCCGTGGCTCGCTGAAGCGGCCTAACTGGTCCGCTGACCCAACATCCCTGAACTGGTCCGGGAGTGTTCCTGACTCCTACATTCCCGGCCCCGTCTCCGCCATGCGGTGACGAAAAGGAAATGGCCCGGGGTCGGTACTGACTCCTACATCTGCCGACCCCGGTGCCGCCAACTCATCCGACCCAACTCGCGATTGGGAGGACTCGTCGTGTCCAAGTCTAGCCCCCGCCGCCCCTTCGGCGGGAAGTCCAGCGGAACGGTGACGGTCATCGAGGCCAAGGTCCACCGGTCCTCCGCGCGGAACGCCCGGCTGGCGTTCATCCTCACGGCGGTCATCGTCGGCGTCCTGTCCGCCGTGGTGGCCGCGTCCTACATGCACCCGATCCTGGCTCTCATCGTCGGCGCGCTGATCGGCGTGCCGGTCGGCGGGATCGTGTGGGTGCTGGTCCGCATCTGGCCGGTCCTGCGGCTGCTGTGGTGGTGGCTCCCGGAAATCGGGATCACCGTCGGCGTGCTCACCTTCTGGGTGCAGCTCGCCAACCACACCCCCGCCGTGGTGACGCTCCTCGTGGTCGCCCTGGTCGTGGGTGTCCCGGCCGCCGTGCCGGTCATCCGCCACCAGCTGGTGGCGTGGGCGTGGTGCCTGATCGTGCGGCATCGGCTGCGTGTGTGCTTCGCGCAGTTCATCATCGCCAACCAGTCCGGGTCGCTGCCGCTGATCCTGTGGGCTCGTCCCACCCCGGTCGGTGAGCGGGTCTGGGTGTATCTCCGCCCGGGCCTGTCGGCCAAGGACCTGGAAGGCCGGCTCGACAAGATCGCCGTGACCTGCCACGCCTCCACCGTGCTCATCGAGCGCGCGTCGGAGCGCAACGCCGCCTATCTGCGGTTCGACATCAAGCGCCGTGAAGTCCTCACCGCCGATGTCGCCTCGCCGCTGGTCGACGTGATCGACCCGGACACCCCGACGGTCGAGCAGGCACCGCTGACGGTGCCGACCGCCCTGGACCTGCCGGACGTCGACGTACCGACGATCACCCTCCCGGCCCAGGGGCGGCCGGCGAAGAAGCCGGCCACCGCCGCCAACGGCAGCAAGCCCGCGGCGTCGTCCGCGTCGTCCATCCCCGACGACGACGTCAACGACTGGATCTGATCCCCACCCAACCCGGACGCGAGGAGCCCTGCGGGCTCGTTCGTGTGGCTCCTCGCGCCCACTCATCGCCCAAGGAGGGCAACCCCATGGCTGTCATCGCCGAAGCGGCCCCCGTGCCGGTGGGGCCTGGCCTGTCGATGTTCGACCCCATCTTCGTCGGCATCGACGAGTTCGGTCAGCCCGTCTACATCACCCTCGCCTACCGCAACCTCCTCGCCGGCGGCGAGCCCGGCGGAGGTAAGTCCGGCCTGCTCAACTGCATCGCCGCCCACGCCGCCCTCTCCGTCGACAGCCGCCTGGTGCTGCTGGACGGCAAGCTCGTCGAACTCGGGCAGTGGGAAGACGTGGCTGACGCGTTCATCGGCCCCGACATCACCGAAGCCCTCAACGTGCTGCGGCGGCTTCAGGTCGTGATGAACAACCGCTACGCCTGGCTGCGCGCCCACGGGCGCCGCAAGGTGACCGCCCTCGACGGGCTGACGGTCATCACCGTCCTGGTCGACGAGATCGCCTACTACTCCGCCACCGTCGGCGCCAAGCAGGAGCAGGAAGAGTTCGTCGCGCTCCTGCGTGACCTGGTCGCCCGGGGCCGTGCCGCCGGCATCCCGGTCGTGGCCGCCACGCAGCGGCCGTCGTTCGACATCATCCCGACCTCGCTGCGGGACCTGTTCGGCTACCGGGCGGCGTTCCGCTGCACCACCCCCAACTCGTCGAACATCGTTCTGGGTCACGGGTGGGCGGAGCAGGGCTACTCCGCCACCGACATCTCACCGACCAACCAGGGCGCGGCCTACCTCATCGCCGAAGGCGGCATCCCCCGCCGCATCAAGGTCGCCTACCTCACCGACACCCAGATCTCGGGCATCGCCGACTACGCCGCCTGGATCCGCAGACCCGCCACCACCCCGGCCGGCACCCCCACTGAATGGGAGGCCGTGGCATGACCACCCGAGAGCGCACCTACGCCCGCGCCAACAACCAGCGCGCCAACCAATACACCGAGATGTGGATCGTCGGCACTCCGGAGGACCTGGCCGTGATGATCCACGCCGCCAGTAAAACCGGCCGGCTCGTCTTCGTCTCCGCCCCGCACCAGATGGGCGTGGACGACATCCGCCATCGCCGCTACCTGCGGCTGCGCACCCGATAACCGGCCGACGGAACCGGCTCACGCCCTGGAAAGCAGACCGGTTCCGCCGACCTCCACCAACAGCCCTTTCGAAAGGACGTGGCTGCCATGAAGGCTACCCACAACCCACCCACCGGAGTCCAGGTCACACCCGCTGACCTGCTCCGGATGGCCGCCCTCTACCTGCGCCGGCACGGCTGGCACCAGGGCACCTATTACGCCACCACCGACACCCCCACCCCGCCGGCCTGCCTGGTCGGCGCGATCGGCATCGCCTGCGCCGGACACCGCGTCGAGCACTTCTCCGACCTCGAACCCGACGACCGACACGCCTACCTCGACGCCATCGCCGTCCTGGTCGACTACCTCGACGACCACTACCCCATCCACCTGTTCGACGACGACGGCCTCTGCATCGACGAGCACACCTCCCCCTACTCCTGGAACGACGACCCGCTCTGCACCGCCGAGAAGGTGATCGCGGCCCTGGAAGGTGCCGCGAAGCAGTGGGACCGCCTCCACACCGAGGGAGGCGAGAACTGATGTTCACCGTCAAGGCGTCCTTGACGCGCCTTCCCCGTCAGAAGCGCCGCAGCGTCGTCGAGAACGACGAGTTCGCCGCGTTCGCCCGTCGCATCATCCGCGCCCACGGCCGCCGCGTCGCGGCTGGTGACGTGGAAGCTCTCCGCGACCTCGTCGCTCTGTCCTCGTCCATTGACGACGCGATCGGCGACGCCGTCATGGGCCTGCGGGCCTTCGGCTACTCCTGGTCGGAGATCGGGCAGCGGCTCGGCATCTCCAAGCAGGCCGCCCAGCAGCGGTGGGGCGGTGAGAGGCCGTGACCGACCTCCGCAGCGTCGACCTCGACGCGCTCGCCGACCGCACCGGCATCCGGGTCGAGTTCTACGACCCGGCCGGCACCCGCTACGGGTTCCCCACCTTCCCTTACCACTTCGCCCCCACCGGGCTGGCCACCCGCCGGCAGCTCCGGGCCGCCGGCCTTCGTCCCGGCGGGCATGACCCGGTCGCCCAGATCCTCTGGCGGCACCGGGCGCAGCGGCGGATCGCCTACCTCTACCGCCTCGACCTGGCCGCACCCAAGCGGACCGCCACCCCGGCCCAGCGGGAGGCCATCGCCAAGGCACTTCGCGCCCGGCGGACCTGCCGCGTCTGCGGCGACCTGAAGCCCTACTACATCCCTCGCCGATTCGGCGAGTGCCTCGACTGCCACGAAGGGAGCCAGTCGTGAGCTTCCACCTGTCCGACCCGTGCCTGTGGTGCATCGAGGGCAGCAGCCCGGCCGGCGTCCACGACATGTTCGGCCCCGTCTACAAGCCCTGCCCCGTCTGCCTCGGCCCCTGCGTCCTGTGTGAGGGCGAGGGCCTGTTCCCGGCCAACTTCACCTGCCTGCCCTGCTTCCGCCAGAAGCTCGCCGCCCAAGGGCTGGCCCCGATCATGTGCGCCCACTGCTCCGGCGTGGTCGACCTCATCCCGCTCGACACCATTCCGGCTCCGGAGGTGACTCCCCATGTCGACCACTAACCCGCCCACGATGGCCGCCCGCCTGGAAGGCGGCGTCCTGGTCCTCATCGTCATCTTCGTCGGCCTCGCCGCCGGGGCCGCCTCCTTCACCCACGTCCACGACTGGACCATGGCCAACAGCCCCGAGGGCACCCCCGGCTGGTTCGGCTGGGCCAACGCGGTCATCTCCGAACTCGTCCCCGTTGCCTGCCTCCTCGTCATCCGCAGGCGCAAGCGCCACGGCGGACCGATCGGCTACCCGATGGTCCTGCTCGTCGCCTTCGCGGGCTTCTCCCTCGCCGCTCAGCTCGGCGTCGCCGTCGGGAAGGTCGGCCCGTCCGGGTGGCTCCTGTCCGCCGTGCCCGCACTGGCGTTCATGGCCCTGGTCAAGCTGGTCCTGGCCCCGGTCAAGACCGACACCCCGGCCACCGCGCCGGCCGTCGAACCCACCACGGTCGACGAGACCCCGGCCACCGCGCCGGTCGTCGACAACCCGCCGGCCGTCATCGCCGCACCCATCACGCCCGCGCCGATCACTCGGCCGGAAGTGCCGGCGCACCTGGTGCCCACCGCCCGTTTCGTCATCGGCCGGCACGAGCAGAGCACCGGCCGACCCATCACCCCGGACGAGCTGGCCGGCCTGCTGTCGGTCGGCTCGGACATCGCCCGGGAGCTCCTGCGCAGCCTCGGCGGCCACACCTCCGCCGTGAATGGCACCCCCGTTGCTGGTGGTGCCCGGTGACCATCCACGTCGTCGACATCGAGCAGGTCACCCACACCTGCCCGGCCTTCCCCGACGCTCACCCGGTCGACACCCGGCGCACGGTCATCCACGTCATCCCCGGCGGTCCCTGCCGCACCCCGGTCACGATCCGCTGCGGCACCGTGACCGCCACCATTGCGTGCCACCGGCACGAACCGGCCGATCGCCAATGCGGCGCTTGCCGGCTCATCGTCACTCAACACACCATCACCGACCGGCCCCAGGTGGCCGCCTGATGGCGTCGACGCTGGACCTCACCCCCCGGACTTCGGCCCGGGGGGTGGGCTCGAACGCCGACACCACCACGCCCGTCTACGCCTACACCGCCGCCGGCTCCGCCTTCCTCCGATCGACTCAGCCGGACTACTTCGGCTGGCTCGACCACGTCCGCGCCGCCGCCGGCTGCACCCGCCCCATCCGCCTCGCCGGCCAACTCCTCACCGTCGACTCGTCGACCGGCCGGGTCCTAGACCAGCGGCACACCGACGCCATGCCCGACGCAGCCATCTACACCGCCTGCGGCAACCGCCGCGCCACCGTGTGCCCCGCCTGCGCCCGCACCTACCAACGCGACGCCTACCAACTGCTGCGCGCCGGCCTCGTCGGCGGCAAAGGCGTCCCCGAGACCGTGTCCCGCCACCCGGCCGTGTTCCCCACCTTCACCGCACCCTCGTTCGGACCGGTCCACGTCCGGGTGGTCAAGCGGCACACCTGCCGGGACCGCAAGCGCTGCGACTGCCGGCCCGACCCCTGCCACGCCCGCCGGGACACCGGCCTCTGCGAACACGGCCGGTCCGCCGTCTGCTGGGCACGACACGAACCCGACGACGCGGTGCTCGGGCAGCCGCTGTGCCTGGACTGCTACGACCACGACCACCAGGTCGTCTGGAACCTCTACTCCGGCGAGCTGTGGCACCGCACCAAGCAAGCCGCGGAACGCTGGCTCGCCAAACTCGCTCGCCGCCGCGCCATCCCCCGCGTTCCGGTCGTCACCGCCTCGGGGCGCGTCCGCACGGTCCCGCCGGTCCGGCTCTCCCACGGCAAAGCCGCCGAGTTCCAGGCACGCGGTGCCGTGCACTTCCACGCCCTGGTGCGCCTCGACGGAGTCGACCCCGCCGACCCGGCCGCGATCGTCCCGCCGCCGGCCGGGTTCACCGTCGTCGACCTGGAAGACGCCATCCGCGCCGCCGCCGCACAGGTCGCCTTCTCCACCCCTGGCCACCTCGACCGGCCGGAGGGCTGGCCGATCGCGTGGGGTGAGCAGGTCGACGTTCGTCCCATCTCCCTGACTGGTCGTGGTGAGGTCACCGACAGCATGGTCGCCGGCTACCTTGCCAAGTACGCCACCAAGAGCACCGAGGTAACCGGGCACCGCTCCACCCGCCTCGACACCGAAAGCATCGGCGACTACGCCGACCCCGACGGCGACCACACCGCCCGCCTCATCGACGCCTGCTGGCGACTCGGCCGACCCACCGGCACGAGCACCCCATTGCTCGACCGGGCCCGCGACCAACGACCCCGGCCCGGCTTCATCCAGCGGTGGGAATGCCCCGACTGCGGCACCCATACCCGCTACGCCGCCTGCCCCGTCTGCGTCGCCGACCGTCAAGCCAGCCTTGACGCCCAACCGGCCAGCAGGCCTACGGCCAACCCCTACGCCCGGCTACGGCGCTGGGCGCACATGCTCGGCTTCGGCGGCCACTTCCTCACCAAAGCCCGCCGCTACTCGGTGACCTTCCAACTCCTACGCGACACCCGCGTCACCTACCGCCGCAACGAGGACCACGACCAGGGCGCCAACGACCCAGTCAAGGCCGCCGACCACCTCGACGACGACACCACCCTCATCGTCGGCACCCTCACCTTCGCCGGCGTCGGCTGGCACACCACCGGTGACGCCCTCCTCGCCAACACCGCCGCCGCCCTCGCCCGTGAGCGACAGGCCACCGGCCGTGAAGAACTCGCGCACGAACTCAGCTCGGCAGGCGGCCACCCGGTCGCCGCATAGCCAGCCCAGCGATAACGATCAGAAGGGGACTCATGGCACCACGTGCGATTGAACCTCTGTGGACCGTCGAAGACGTGTCCGCCTTCCTCGGCGTTCCCGTGGCAACGCTCTACCAGTGGCGCTATCGCCGGACTGGACCACGGGCTTCCAGGGTTGGGCGTCACCTGCGTTACGACCCAACTGACGTTCGGGCCTGGCTCAATCAGCAGGCGGCCTGACATGCCCGTCGACGACCTGTGGTACCTCAGCAAACGCGGGCCGGACGGCAAGCGGCTGCCTTCGAAACGGCACGGCCGTGGGAAACGGTGGCGGTGCCGGTACGAGGACTCCGACGGCGAGACTCGGGAACGGCTGTTTGAGCGCAGGGCTGACGCCGACGCCTTCGACCTTCGCGCACGGTCTGGCATCGTCGATGAGATCAGGGTTCAGCAGTCCGAACGACACCTGACGCTGCGCGAGTATGGCGAGCGCTGGCGGCTTTCCCGCGAGGTGGGCTGGGCGCTGGAAACCCGCAAGCGGGTGGAGTCGAATCTCCGGATTCACCTGTATCCGGTGTTCGGCGACCGGCCGCTTCGCGCCATCAACTTGACGTCGGTGCTGGAGTGGCTAACCCGACGTTTGGACGAAGGGACAGCCCGCAGCTCTTTGAAGCTGTACTTCGAGCTGCTCGACACAGTCCTAAATGCCGCCGTTACGGACAAGGTGATCGCGGACAATCCCTGTGACGGCGTCAAGCTCGCCCAGGTGTTGCGCGGCTTGTCTCGGGCCCCGAAGTGGGTGCCCACCGAAGGTGAGGTCCTGGCGCTGCTCGACGTAGTGCCACCCCGCTACCGGGCGGCAATCTGGCTGGGTGCCGGGCAGGGATGCCGTCTCGGCGAAACCCTTGGCATGGAGGACGATGCCCGCTGCGTCGACACCAACGGGGCAGAGCTTCATGTGGTCCAGCAGCTCCGGTACGCGCCGCAGCAGTACGGCGGGTTCTACCTCAGCGAGCCGAAGGCGGGATCGTCCGGGACCATCGACCTGGACCCTGTCGTCGGCCGGATGCTCGCCGAGCATGTCCGGGACTTTCCGCCCGTCTCGGTCGAGCTGGTCGACATCACCTCGGGCGACCCCGTCCGCCGGTCGGTGCCGCTGCTGTTCACCACCACGCGCGGTAACCCATTCACCGACCGGACCTGGTCGCGGGAGTGGGCCGACTGGCGCGATGCAGCCGGTTGGCCGAAGGAGCATGGGACCTTTCACGCGCTCCGGCACTTCTTCGCCACGACGCTGATCACGAACCATGCGGAGCCTCAGGAAGTGCAGCGGCTACTTCGACACAAGACGCTTCGGATCACGCTGGAGGCGTACGTGCATTGGTGGCCGAAGCGGGAGCGTCAACGCGGCCTGGTGGGCTCGATCCTGCAGGCCGCTGCGAAGACACAGCGAGTCTGAGAGGCTGCAAGATCAATGCTGGCTTGTGCCGAATCTGGGCCGCTTGATCTTGTTCCGGCGAAACGCCTGGTCAAAGGTGGTAAGAGTGGAGCCCAGGGGACTTGAACCCCTAACCCCTGCCTTGCAAAGGCAGTGCTCTGCCAGTTGAGCTAGGGCCCCGAGGGCGGCCGATGCCGCCTGGTCGACAGGTGAGGTGTGGCCTCAGCGCAGGTCCGGTGCGGTGGTCGCCTCGTGCCACAGGGCGCGCTCGTCGTTGGAAGCCTTGACCTTCTTGGCCAGGACGGCGGCCACGCCGATGACGCCGGCGAGAATCAGAAGCTTCTTGAACATGGGGCGACCCCTTGCGCTCGGCTGCCGTCGGACGACGTGCGGTGGGGCTAGCTGGAATCGAACCAGCGACCTCAGAGTTATCAGCTCTGCGCTCTAACCGACTGAGCTATAGCCCCGCGTTGCGACGAGCAAGATTAACCCATGCTCGGGTGCCGCCCCAAATCGGGGGGCGGCCGGCGCGCCACCGTCGCTCCCCGAACCTACCGGAGTACGGAACGCCGGGGCGACCGCTTTCCGCGGTGCCCCGGCGCCCGGTGGTTCAGTCCCGCTCGGCGAGGGTCAGCTCGATGCCGCCGACCAGGTCGGCGCACACGTTGTAGACGAACGCCCCGAGCGTGGCCAGCGCGGTGAACAGCACGACGTTGACCAGGCCGATCAGCGCGGAGCTGAGAATCACGCCCTTGGCGGTGATCTGGAAGCCGTCGGTGCTCTGGCCGCCGCCAGCGCTGACCAGGTCGGTCAGGCTGTCGTTGACGCTCTGGAACACCCCCATCGCGTCCAGCGCCAGGTACAGCACCGAGGTGGCGACCACCACGACGATGAAGAGCACCACCGACACGGCGAACGCGAACTTCATCACGGACCAGGGGTCGATCCGCTTCAGGTTCAGCCGGGCCCGGCGCGGTCCGCGGGACGCGGCCGAGCTGACGGACGTACGCGCGGCGCGTACCGCGTCACCCACGCGGGCGGCCCCGACGGCCGCCGCGTTGCCGATCCCCGGCGGCAGTCCCCCGCCGTTGGGTGCCCGGCCAGGCCCCGGCCGGGTGTCCGGCTGCGGTGCGCCGGCGGCGCCGACCCGGGGCTGCGTGCCGGTCGCTCCGGTCGCCACGCCGGCCCGGACCGGGATCTGCTGCGTGGCGTTCGGCCGGGCGGTGGCCGGCGCCGCCTTCGGGGCGCTGCCCGCGGCGGCGTCGGCCGCCGGCGCGGCCTCGGTCTTGTCACCGGCGCCCGCGTCGTCGGTCGGCTTGTCCGGCGGTGGCGTCATCCCGGGAGCCCGGGTGAATTTCGGGGCAGGCGCGTCGGCGGGGACGGTCGCCCGGCCCACGGCGGCGCGGCCGCTCGCCGCCGTGCCGCTCGACGCGGCCTCCTCGTCGACCGGGTTAGCCGAGGTCCCCGTGTTCCCCGACTTCGCCTGTGTCTCCGTCATTCAACTAGTCCTGTTCGTCAGGCTCGTCGGCATTGCGAGCAATCGCCACGATAGTCACGCCGTCCGGAAGGTCCATCAACTTGACCCCCATTGTGTTCCGGTCACGCGTACGGCGTACAGGCTTCACCGGAGTCCGGATGACGCCGCCGTTGCTCGTGATCGCGAACAGCTCGTCGTCCGGGTCGATCACCACCGCACCGACCAGACCACCGCGTCGCTCGGTGATCTTCGCAGTCAGCACGCCTTTACCTCCCCGGCCCTGGACCGGGTATTCCTCGATAGGGGTACGTTTCGCGTATCCCCCGTTCGTGGCCACCAGGACGTCCATCCCCGACCGGACCACCTCCATGGCCAGCAGGACGTCGTCCTCCGTGAAGCGCATGCCGATCACGCCCGAGGTGGCCCGGCCCATCGGCCGGAGCGCCTCGTCGCTGGCGTTGAACCGGATCGCCTGCGCGTTCTTGGAGACCAGCAGCAGATCGTCCTCCGGCCCCACGAGGGCGGCACCGACCAGCTCGTCCTCATCGCGCAGGTTGATCGCGATGATGCCGCCGGAACGGTTGGAGTCGAACTCCTCGAGGCGCGTCTTCTTCACCAGGCCGTTCTTCGTGGCCAGTACCAGGTAGGGAGCCACCTGGTAGTTCGGAATCTCGATGATCTGTGCGATCTGCTCGTCCGGTTGGAAGGCGAGCAGATTGGCCACGTGCTGGCCCTTGGCCACCCTACTGGCTTCCGGAAGCTCGTACGCCTTGGCCCGGTACACCCGGCCCTTGTTCGTGAAGAACAGGATCCAGTCGTGCGTGGAGCATACGAAGAAGTGGCTGACAATGTCGTCCTGGCGCAGCGTCGCGCCGCTGACTCCCTTGCCGCCACGGCGCTGCGAACGGTACAGGTCGACCTTGGTCCGCTTGGCGTACCCGGTCCGGGTGATCGTGACGACCACGTCCTCGCGGGCGATGAGGTCCTCCATCGAGACCTCGCCGTCGAACGGCACGATCTGCGTACGCCGGTCGTCGCCCCACTTGGCGACGATCTCGCCCAGCTCCTCGGAGACGATCTTCCGCTGCCGCTCCGGCTTGGCGAGGATGTCCTTGAGGTCGGCGATCTCCAGCTCGAGCTTGGCCAGGTCGTCGAGGATCCGCTGCCGCTCGAGGGCGGCGAGCCGGCGCAGCTGCATGTCCAGGATCGCGGTCGCCTGGATCTCGTCGATCTCCAGCAACCGGATCAGGCCCTGCCGGGCGTCCTCGACCGTGGGCGAGCGCCGGATCAGGGCGATCACCTCGTCGAGGGCGTCGAGCGCCTTGGCCAGACCGCGCAGGATGTGCGCCCGCTCCTCGGCCTTACGCAGCCGGAACGCGGTCCGCCGGCGGATGACCTCGACCTGGTGCTCGACGTAGTAGCGGATGAACTGGGCCAGGTTGAGCGTGCGGGGCACCCCGTCGACGAGCGCCAGCATGTTGGCGCCGAAGGTCTCCTGCAGCTGGGTGTGCTTGTAGAGGTTGTTCAGCACCACCTTGGCGACCGCGTCGCGCTTGAGCACGAGCACGATCCGCATGCCGGTACGACCGGAGGACTCGTCGCGGATGTCGGCGATCCCGCCGAGCTTGCCCTCCTTGATCAGCTCGGCGATGCGCTCGGCCAGGTTGTCCGGGTTGACCTGGTAGGGCAGCTCGCTGACGACCAGCGCGGGCCGGCCGCGCTTGTCCTCCTCGACCTCGACCACGGCCCGCATCCGGATCGAGCCGCGGCCGGTCCGGTACGCGTCCTGGATCGCCTGGGTGCCGACGATCAGGCCGTGGGTCGGGAAGTCCGGGCCCTTGACGATCCCGAGCAGGGCCTCGAGGGTGGTCGCCTCGTCGGCCTCCGGGTTCTCCAGGCACCACTGCACCGCCGCGCCGATCTCGCGCAGGTTGTGCGGCGGGATCTTGGTGGCCATGCCGACCGCGATGCCCTCGGAGCCGTTGACCAACAGGTTCGGGATCCGCGACGGCAGGATCGTGGGCTCCTTGGCCCGGCCGTCGTAGTTGTCCTGGAGATCGACGGTGTCCTCGTCGATGTCCCGCAGCATCTCCATGGCCAGCGGGTCGAGCTTGCACTCGGTGTACCGCATGGCCGCGGCCGGGTCGTTGCCCGGCGAGCCGAAGTTGCCGTTGCCGTCGACCAGCGGGTAGCGCAGCGACCAGGGCTGCGCCATGCGGACCAGCGCGTCGTAGATCGCGGAGTCGCCGTGCGGGTGGAACTGACCCATCACGTCGCCGACGACCCGGGAGCACTTGACGTAGCCCCGGTCCGGCCGGTAGCCGGAGTCGAACATGGCGTAGAGGATCTTGCGGTGGACCGGCTTGAGCCCGTCCCGGACGTCCGGCAGCGCCCGACCGACGATGACGCTCATCGCGTAGTCGAGGTAGGAGCGCTGCATCTCCACCTCGAGCCCGACCGGTTCGATCCGGTCGTGCGCGACGACGGCGCCGAGGGTCTCGGGGACCTCGGGCTCGTTCGGTGTGGACTCGGGAGAATCGGTCACTGTATACCCTTATCAGACTCAGAGTCGTTTTCGTGCTGTGGATAACCGCTGTGGATAGCGGTCAAGCTGTGGATAACTCTGTGGATCGGCGGGCCGGCCGGGGCTGGCCCGGCCGGCCCGCCGAGGACCGTCAGATGTCGAGGAACCGGACGTCCTTGGCGTTGCGCTGGATGAACGACCGGCGCGCCTCCACGTCCTCACCCATCAAGACACTGAACAACTCGTCGGCGGTTGCCGCGTCGTCGAGCGTGACCTGACGGAGGGTGCGGGTCGCCGGGTTCATCGTGGTCTCCCACAGCTCGGGATAGTTCATCTCACCGAGACCCTTGAACCGCTGGATGTCGTCCGGCTTGGCGTTGGGCTTCTTCTGCTGGCGCAGCGCGATCAGCCCGTCGCGCTCCCGGTCGGAGTACGCGTACTGCGCGTCGTCGCCCTTCCGGTTCCACTTGATCTTGTAGAGCGGCGGGGCGGCCAGGTAGACGTGCCCCAGTTCGACCAGCGGACGCATGAAGCGGAAGAGCAGGGTGAGCAGCAGCGTCTGGATGTGCTGGCCGTCGACGTCCGCGTCGGCCATCAGCACGATCTTGTGGTAGCGCAGCTTCTCGATGTCGAAGTCGTCGTGGATGCCCGTGCCCAGCGCCGTGATGAGCGCCTGGACCTCGTTGTTCTTCAGCACCCGGTCGATCCGGGCCTTCTCCACGTTGAGGATCTTGCCGCGGATCGGCAGGATCGCCTGCGTACGCGGGTCGCGGCCCTGCTTCGCCGAGCCGCCGGCCGAGTCACCCTCGACGATGAAGACCTCGGACTCCCGCGGGTCGGTCGACTGGCAGTCGGCCAGCTTGCCCGGCATCGAGCCGGACTCCAGCAGCGACTTGCGCCGGGCCAGCTTGCGCGCCTGCTGCGCGGCGATCCGGGCGCGGGCCGCCTGGGACGCCTTCTGGATGATCGTCTTGGCCTCGGCCGGGTTGCGGTCGAACCAGTCGACCAGCCACTCGTTGCAGACCCGCTGCACGAAGCTCTTCACCGGGGTGTTGCCGAGCTTGGTCTTGGTCTGGCCCTCGAACTGCGGGTTGGCCAGCTTCACCGAGATGATCGCCGCCAGGCCCTCGCGAATGTCCTCGCCAGAGAGCTTCTCGTCGCCCTTGAGCAGCTTCCGCTCGGTGCCGTACCGGTTGACCACGCTGGTCAACGCGGCCCGGAAGCCCTCCTCGTGGGTGCCGCCCTCGTGGGTGTTGATCGTGTTGGCGAAGGTGTAGACCGACTCGCCGTACGACTCGTTCCACTGCATGGCGATCTCGACCGACATGCCCTCCTCCTCGGCGCCGAACTCGACCACCGTGCGGTGGATCGGGTTCTTGGACGCGTTGAGGTGCCGGACGAAGTCGGCGATACCGCCCTTGTAGAGGAAGGTCACCTCGCGCGGCTTGCCCTCCTCACCCTCCGCGACCCGCTCGTCGAGCAGGTGGATGGTGAGGCCGCGGTTGAGGAAGGCCATCTCCTGGAGGCGCCGGTAGATGGTCTGGAAGTCGAAGTCGACCGTCTCGAAGACCGTCGCGTCCGGCCAGAACGAGACCGCCGAGCCGGTGCGGTCGGTGACCTCGCCCTTCTCCAGCGGGCCCGGCTTCGAGTTGGCGTACTGCTGCCGCCAGAAGAAGCCGTCCTTCTGGATCTCCACGGCCATCTTCGTGGAGAGCGCGTTCACCACCGAGACGCCGACGCCGTGCAGACCGCCGGAGACCGCGTACGCCTTGCCGTCGAACTTGCCGCCGGCGTGCAGCACGGTCAGCGCCACCTCGACGCCCGGCTTCTTGAGCTTCGGGTGCAGGTCGACCGGGAAGCCCCGGCCGTTGTCGGTGACCCGGACACCGCCGTCGGCGAGCAGCACCACGTCGATGGTGTCGCAGTAGCCGGCCAGCGCCTCGTCCACGGCGTTGTCGACGACCTCCCACACGAGGTGGTGCAGGCCCCGCTCGCCGGTCGACCCGATGTACATACCGGGCCGCTTCCGAACGGCCTCCAGCCCCTCGAGAACGGTGATCGACTCTGCGCCGTACTGCTGATTGTCCTGCGCTGACACCCTCGGCCACTTTCTCGCGCCGTCAGCGCCGGTGGGGCGCTTCGGACGCGGGGTTCGGCGGACAGGACGCGACGTCGGCGCGCGGACCGCTGCCGGACGAATCCGGTCACGGGTCGGTACGCGCCGGTCGCCGCGGTCGCCCGCGGATCGCGATCGGCTCGACCCGACGTGGACAATGATCGCGAGCCCTTTGGGGGCCCGTGTCCGTCGCTCCGCACCGGGTCTTCGTCTCTGCGTCAATCTTACTGTGCGCTGGCGGTAGAACCGCCACTCGGCACCCTCGCAAAGCGGCTGAGAACTCCGTACGCGGCCGAACCGCGTCGCCCGCGACTCCCCCTACACGCCAAGCCCCGATCGAGGGCGGCGCCGCCCGACGGGTGTACCCGCTGTCGGGCGGGTCGGGGGTTTCGGACGCGCCGACGGTGCCGTACGTTTGCGGCGGTCGCGAAGCCGGCTTGATCTTTGTCGGCTGGAACCGGACGATCGACCCGATCAACCCCCACACTGCTCTTAAGAGGTGACCCAGATGGGGCTGGACAACGTCGCGGTGCACTGGCCGCGGACCGGCCGCTTCTACGACCCGGTCGCACCGGCCGAGTTCGTCGACTTCGGCGAGATCGTCGACCTGCCGCAGATCTCCGCGCCCACAGCCGCTCTGGCCGAGTTGATCGCCAAGACCGGCACGGTCCGGGCGACCGCGTACACCGAACTGGTGGACCTTCTGCTCGGTCTCGAAGGTGTGCTTTACGCCACTGACGCCGCGGCCGAGGACGAGGACCCGGTGATCGACCCGGACGGCTGCGCCTGGATCGCCGACGGCATCGAGCGGTTCGTCGCCGGGCACCGCCCGCACGGCGAGGCGGTGACGTTCGACTCGGTCAGCGCCGTGCTCCGCTCGCTGCTCGGCGACGGACGGCTGGCCGAGCAGCAGCTGCGCTGGCTCGACGCGCGGCTGGACGCGCTGCGCGACGAGAGCGGCGACCCACCGCAGTGGGAGTTCACCTGCGCCGAGCTTGGCGTGCTCGCCGCCTTCTACCGGCGCTGCGCGGACCGCGGCTTCGCCGTCTACGCCGAGTCGGAGGCCCCCCGCCGGGCCACCCAGCAGTAGTCGTCGCGCCGCCCGGCCCTCCGCCGGGTTGTCACCCGGCGGTTGCGGTCCCCGCGCGGTTCGCGGCGGCGATGACCTGGGTGAGCGCGGCGTGCAGCTGGTGCAACTCCTCGACCGGCAGGCCGAGCCGCGCCACGATCGCCGGCGGGATCTCCTCGGCCCGGCCGCGCAGCGCCTGGCCGCTGGCGGTCAGCGTGACGGCGAGGCTCCGCTCGTCGGCGGGGTGGCGCTCGCGACGGACGTAGCCGTTGGCTTCCAGGCGCTTGAGCAGGGGCGACAGCGTTCCGGGGTCGAGTTGGAGGAGCCGGCTCAGCTCGCGTACGGAGAGCGGCGCGTGCTGCCAGAGAGCCAGCATGACCAGGTACTGCGGGTGGGTCAGCCCCATGGGCTCCAACAGCGGGCGGTAGACCGCGACGACGCCGCGCGCGGCAACCGAGAGCGCGAAGCACACCTGCTGCTCGAGAGCCAGCGGGTCCCCGTCGTCGAGCCCGTCACGCATCAGTCGACCTCCTCATCGAGTGTTATCGTACCGATGTTTTGTGGTCCAATGATTGGTGCACCAATCATCGGTGTGACACGGATGCGGTTTCCCGGAGCGGAGGTCGGAAGGCACATGAGCGAGGACCCGAAGGAGACTAGGGCCCCGGGCGAGGGTGGCCGGTTCTGGCGGTTCGCCTACAAGTACCTGGCCGGCCCCGCCGAGGGGGTGCCGAACGCGGTTTACGGAGGCTCCGCCGAGGCCCGCGAGGGGTGGAAGCGTGACCTGGAGAACCGCAAGCGCTACAGCCGCGAACAGCGGGAACAGAGGCAGGCCGCCCGCGAGGCCCGGCGCCGCGACTGATCCCCGGTCCCGCCCGCTGCGCCCGCGCCGACGGCCGCCGACGTGGCACCACGGTAGATGTCGTTATGCCTCAGCGGCATAAATATGACTCTGCGGCATAACGCTCATCCGACCTACGGGGAGCCGGTCTTCACCCCCGGCCTGGCCGGCCTCGTCCTCGGCCGCGGGGGTCCCGGTGCGGACTCCGCCCGCCGCACGAACCGGCCCGCCAGACGGGCCGCCGGGGGGAGCCGGGCCGCCGGAGGGAGCCCGAGTTGGCTCAGGGGGCGTGCTGGGGCGGCCGATCAGCCGTAGGTGTCGCGGGGGCCTCGTCCCCGCACCCGCCGCGGGCCGCGCGACCACGACGGCGCGGCCGGCCCGTGGATGTGCAGCTTGCGCACGACGTTGTGGCCGACCTCCTGGGCGATCTGCTTCAGCAGCGAGCCGGCGAGCAGCCGCAGCTGAGTAGCCCAGGCGGTCGAGCGGGCCTCGACGGTCAGCTCGCCGTCCTCCAGCTTCACCGGGCGGCTGTGCTGGGCCACCTCCGGCCCGACCACCCGCTCCCAGGCTCCGAAGACGGTCGCCTCGGCCGCCGGCTGCTGCCAGCCGCGCGCCTTCACCAGCCGGTTCAGCACCGCGCCCAGGGGCTGCGGGTCCCGTGGGTCCGGCCCCGGCCCGGAGTAACCCCGCAGCCGCCGCTCACCGCCGCCCGCCCCGCCGGCCCCGGCCGTGCCGCGCCGGCGGGTCTTCGCGGCCGACTCCCGCCGGGCCTTTGCCGCGTCGAGCACCGCCCGCGCCAACTCGGGTCCCGAGGCCCCGTCCGGCCCGTCCGCGCCGGCGGCCGTGGCGTCCGCGCCGGTTCCGGTTCGTGGCGCAAGCCGGTCGCCGCGGTCGGTGCCGCCGGCCGCGCCGGTCCCGCCCGTGCGGGCGGTTCGGCCGCCGCCGTCCGTTCCGCCGGCCGCGGTACGCGCATCGCGGCCGTCGGTCGAGGCGGTGCGGCTCGATCTCTCGGCCCGGCCACTGCCCTCCGGAGTGCGCTCACTCGACACGTCGCACGGTCCCCTCGCCGACCTCGTACCGGGTCCCGCGGAGTGCGGCCGGCACGTCATCGTCCACCGCGCAGGTCACCAGGAGCTGGCTCGCCCCGCCGACAAGTTCGGCCAGTCGCTCCCGGCGCCCGGCATCCAGTTCGGCGAAGACGTCGTCGAGCACCAGCACCGGCTCGATCCCGTCGGAGCGCAACAGGTCGTAGCCGGCCAGCCGCAGGGCGAGCGCGAACGACCACGACTCACCGTGGCTGGCGTACCCCTTGGCGGGCAGCGGCCCGAGGGCGAGGGCCAGTTCGTCGCGGTGCGGCCCGACCAGCGTGGTGCCCCGCTCGATCTCGGCGGACCGGGACTCGGCGAGCGCGGCGGTCAACACCTCGGCCAGCACCGTACGGTCCGTCGTCGGTTCGGCCAGCTCCACCGACGGCCGGTAGGCGATGCCCGCGGCCCCCTGGCCCGCGGCGACGGCGTCGTACGCCTTGGTCACGTGCGGCGCCAGCGCGCCGACCAGCTCGAGCCGGCCGGCGAGCAACTCCGCCCCGTGTTGGGCCAGGTGGGCGTCCCAGACGGCCAGCGTCGAGAGGTCCCCACCGCGTGACCCGCCGGTCTTCCGCGCCAGGTACGCGGTGCGGAGCAGGGCGTTGCGCTGCTTCACCACCCGCTCGTAGTCGGCGCGCACCCCGGCGAACCGCGGCTGCCGGCTGACCAGCAGGTCGTCCAGGTAGCGGCGACGCTCGGCCGGATCACCTCGGACCAGTTCCAGATCCTCGGGCGCGAAGAGCACCAACCGCAGCGCGCCGAGCACGTCCCGAGCCCGGCGGGCCGGGGAGCGGCCGAGCCGGGCCCTGTTGGCCTTGCCCGGGACGATCTCCAACTCGACCAGTAGCTCCCGGCCGTCGTGCACCACCGCGCAGCGGATCACCGCCGCGCCGGCACCCATCCGCACCAGCGGCGCGTCCGTGGCGACCCGGTGACTGTCCAGGGTCGCCACGTAGCCGAGCGCCTCGACCAGGTTGGTCTTGCCGACGCCGTTGGCGCCGATCAGGACGTTCGGCCCCGGCTCGAGGTCCACGCCGACCCGCTCGTACGAGCGGAAGTCGACCAGTTCCAGCCGGCGGACGTACACAGGGTGTGGATACCGGTCAGCGCTTGCGGACGGCGTGCCCGCCGAACTGCTGGCGCAGCGCGGCGACGGCCTTCATCGCGGGCGAGTCGTCCTGCCGGGAGGCGAACCGGGCGAAGAGCGAGGCGGTGATGACGTTCAGCGGCACCGCGAGCCGGACCGCCTCGTCCACCGTCCAGCGGCCCTCGCCGGTGTCCTCGGTGTAGCCGCTCAGCTCGGACAGGTCCGGGTCCTCGTCGAGGGCCCGGTCGAGCAGGTCCAGCAGCCAGGAGCGGACCACCGTGCCCTCGCGCCAGGACTTGAACACGCCCGGCACGTTGGTGACCAGCTCGGAGGCGGCGAGCAGCTCGTAGCCCTCGGCGTACGCGTGCATCAGGCCGTACTCGATGCCGTTGTGCACCATCTTCGCGTAGTGCCCGGCGCCGACCGGCCCGGCGTGCACGAAGCCGAACTCACCTTCCGGCTTGAGCGACTCGAAGATCGGCATCAGCCGCTCGACGTGCTCCTGGGCGCCGCCGACCATCAGCGCGTACCCGTTCTGCCGGCCCCAGACCCCACCGGAGACGCCGACGTCGATGTAGCCGATGCCGCGCTCGTTCAGCCGCTCGGCGCGCGGGGCGTCGTCGCTGAACCGCGAGTTGCCGCCGTCGATGATGATGTCACCGGCGCCGAGCACGTCGGCGAGCTCGTCGATGGTCGCGTCGGTGACGCCGGCGGGCACCATGACCCAGACCGCTCGCGGCGCCTCAAGCTTCTCCGCCAGCTCCGCGAGGGACGCGACGTCGCTCAGCGCCGCGTTGTGGTCGAAACCGACCACCTCGTGGCCGGCGGCGCGCAACCGCTCGCGCATGTTGCCGCCCATCCGGCCGAGTCCTACCAGGCCGAGCTGCATCTGTTCCTACCTTCCGGTGTTGCTGGATGTGCGAGCGCGATCAGCGGGATACGCGGATCGGCATGATGAGGTACCGGTACCCAGGGATGACCTCGCCATCCTCACCGGCGGGCGAAATCACCGCGGGCTTGAAGGCGTCGACGAACGAGAGCACCGCGGTCTGGGCGCCCAGATTGGCCAGGCCGTCGATCAGGTACTGCGGGTTGAACCCGATGGTCAACGCGTCGCCGGTGAAGGTGGCCTCCATCGCCTCGCTCGCTCGCGCCTCCTCGGAGCCGCCGGCCTCGACCACCAGACCGTCGGCGCTGAAGCTGAGCAGCACCGGGGTGGTCCGCTCGGCGACCAGCGCGACTCGCTTGACGACCTCGATGAGGGTGCTGACCGACACCCGGGCCTCGGCGTTGTGGCTGGCCGGGAAGAGCGCGCGGACCGGCGGGTAGTTGGCGCCGTCGAGCAGCCGGCTGGTGGTGCGGCGGGTCCCGCCGGCGAAGCCGATCATGCCCTCGCCGGCGCCGCCCGCGGCCAGTGCCATGGTGACCTCGCCGCCGAGCGGGCCGAGAGCCTTCGCGGTGTCGTGCAGGGTGCGCGCCGGCACGAGGGCGTTGATGCTCACCTCGGGGTCGTCCGGACGCCACTGGATCTCCCGCAGCGCCAACCGGTAGCGGTCGGTGGCGAGCATCGCCAGCGTGCTGCCGGTGAGCTCGATCCGGACGCCGGTCATCATCGGCAGGGTCTCGTCCCGGCCGGCCGCGATGGCGACCTGGGCGACGGCGGCGGCGAAGGCGCCCGCGTCGACCGTGCCGGCGCTCTCCGGCATCTCCGGCAGGGAGGGGTAGTCCTCGACCGGCATGGTGGGCAGGGTGAACCGCGCACTGCCGCAGACCAGCTCGAGGTGGGCGCCGACCGCGGCGATGTCCACCGGCTTGGCGGGCAGCGCCTTGGTGATCTCGGCGAGCAGCCGGCCGGAGACCAGCGCCGCACCATCGGCGTCACCCTGCACCTCGACAGTGACCTGGCTCGAGACCTCGTAGTCGAACCCGGAGACCTGCAGGTTGCCGTCGGTGACCCGGAGCATCACACCGGCCAGCACCGGGACGGACGGCCGGTTGGGCAGGCTCTTCGCGGTCCACGCCACGGCCTCGGCGAGCGCGTCGCGCTCCACTCGGAACTTCATCAATGCCTCCGCGTCGACGTCGACGACAACTCTCTCATGCCGACCGCTGCCTGCCGACCCGCCCGACCGTGCGGGTACCCCTCGCACCTTAGGGCGCGAGCGCATCCCCTGTGCGCCCGACCCCGTAGCCGAGGTGGCTGCTCACCGCTGGCTCGGCAGCGTCCGGCCCGATCCACAGAAAGTCCAACGGTGATGATTGGTTTTTGTTCTTTTAGAAGAGATAACTCATCGTCTTCATCGCACCTGTGCAAACTGTGGAGAACCGGCGTTTGCGCAGGTGAGACAGGTTATCCACCGGTGTTCTCGCTGTGGAGAACCGGGGTCTGAACCCGTGTCGTGGTCCACAGGCGTCGTTCGCCGTCGGGTTGTCCACGGCTGTCCACCGGTTGTCCACCGGTAATCCACGGACTTTCTCCCCAACCCTGTGGACCGCGTGGATCCTCATGTTCGTCGTCATCCCCAGAACCTTCAACAGCTCGCCCACAGGTCGACCGTCATCGGTGGATGACGGCAGCGTTGTCCCCAGGCGTCCACAGCACCGTCCCCAGGGTTTCTCCACAGGCTGTGGGTAACCGGGCGTGGACCGACGGTAGTTATCCACCGACGGTGGACAACGGGATGTGGACAACGAGCGGCGGCGGTGGACGGACACGGCCTCGATGCTGCGGGCTCGACCGGCTCGAGGGTCAAGCGCACCGGGTGTGGAAACACGAATGCCCGGCCGTAGGCCCGGCCGGGCATTCCTTCCGTCGCCGGCGGTCGGTCGCCGACGGCCGGCGTACGCGTCAGGTGTTCTGCTTGATCCGGTTGGTCAGCTCGGCGATCTGGTTGTAGAGCGACCGGCGCTCGGCCATCTGCTGACGGATCTTGCGGTCGGCGTGCATCACCGTGGTGTGATCCCGGCCGCCGAACGCCTGCCCGATCCGGGGCAGGGAGAGATCGGTCAGCTCCCGGCACAGATACATCGCCACCTGGCGGGCGTTCACCAGGACCCGGGACCGGGAGTGGCCGCGCAGGTCCTCCAGGCTCACCCCGAAGTAGTCCGCGGTGGAGACCATGATCTGGTCGGCGGTGATCTCCGGGCCGGCGCCGTCCGGGATGAAGTCCCGCAGCACCTCCTCGGCCAGCGACAGCTCGACCGTCGAGCGGGTGAGACTGGCGAACGCCGTCACCCGGATCAGCGCGCCCTCCAGTTCCCGGATCGAGTTCGACACGCGTGACGCGATGAACTCCAGCACGTCCGGCGGGGCGAACAGCCGCTCCTGGGCCGCCTTCTTCTGAAGGATCGCGATCCGGGTCTCCAGGTCCGGCGGCTGGATGTCGGCCAGCAGCCCCCACTCGAACCGGGTACGCAGCCGGTCCTCGAGCGTCGCCAGCTGCTTCGGCGACCGGTCGGAGGTGATCACGATCTGCTTGTTGGCGTTGTGCAGCGTGTTGAAGGTGTGGAAGAACTCCTCCTGCGTCCGCTCCCGGTTCTCCAGGAACTGGATGTCGTCGATCAGGAGGATGTCCACGTCCCGGTAGCGCCGCTGGAACGCGCTCGTCTTGTCGTCCCGCAGCGAGTTGATGAAGTCGTTGGTGAACTCCTCGGTCGAGACGTACCGCACCGAACGCGCGTTGCCGAGGGTGGTCGCGTAGTGCCCGATCGCGTGCAGCAGGTGGGTCTTGCCCAGACCGGAGCTGCCGTAGATGAAGAGCGGGTTGTACGCCTTCGCCGGCGACTCGGCCACCGCGACCGACGCGGCGTGCGCGAACCGGTTGGACGAGCCGATGACGAACGTCTCGAACATGTACTTCGGGTTCAGCCGGTTGCCGCCGGTGTCCGTGCCCGGCAGCCGGCGCTCGCTCTGCAGACCGGGCCGGTGATCCGCACCGCCGCGGCCGGGCCCGCTGTCGGTCCCGCCGTCGCGCGGCAGCGGCCGGATCACGTGCTGGTCCCGCGGCGATGCGGGCTCGTCCCGATACCGGGGGTCGAAGGGTCGGGCGTCCGGGCCGGGCGGGTCCAGTCGGGCGGCCTGCTCGTCGAAGCCACGCCGATCGGGAGCCGGCCGGGGCGCCGGCGCGGGCCCCGGCTCGGCGAAGGCGGCGCTGAACAGCGTCTCCTGCCCGTCCCGGCCCTGCGGGATCAGACCCGGACGGTGGCCGTCGACGTGCGGCGACGGATCCGGCGCGCGGTCGGGCTGTGGCTGTTCCGGGATCGAGATCTCCGGCCGGTGGCCCTCCGGGGCGAGGTCGTCGAGCAGGGTCGCGGGTCCGTCTTCGGGAGCGTCCGGCCCGGGCTCGGGCGCGCTGCGGTAGACGGTGCCCGCGGGGCGGCCGGTGGCGTCCTCGGCGGCCCGGACGGTGACGGCGACCTGGATCGGTCGGCCCAGCCGGCGGGTGAGCGCCTCGGTGATCGCCGGGCGCAGCCGGGACTCGATGACGTCCCGGGTGAAGGCGTCCGGGACGGAGATCAGCGCGGTGTCCTCGACGATGGCGCGGAGCCGGGTCAGCCGGAGGTACGCCCGCTGCTGGGCGGAGATGATCTCGTCGGCGAGCTCGTCGGTTGTCGCCGTCCACACCGCGGCAAGGTCGGTCGTACCGGCCACCGTCGTGCCACCCCCTCGCCTCTGCTCCCGGCCGCCGCTGTCTGCCAGCCGGTCGTCCCGGACCCGCCGCGTTCGCGCGGGTGGTGCCTCACCACCCGAACGGCCGACCAGTCATCCACAAGTTATCCACAGCCTGTGTACCGACCGATTGTGGCCGTTCGTCGGACGAGGGTGGGACCTGCCCCCGCCTGAACGGGCGCTGAAGCGGGTACACCGTGCCGAACGATTCACTACCTTGTCCGGTCTTGCCGGTCAGCGATGACCTGACCCCCCGACGCCGACCGCAATCGGGCACGGTAACAGCGTTGTCCCTGCGCCATCAACCGCCGACGCGGCCCGGCCGTTGTCGGCATCAGTGAAAAGCGCCGCTTCGGTCGTCGGCGCGTCCGGGTGGAACCGGGCTGGGTCGTTTGACGGTCATTGCCCCCCTGCGTAGGCTGGAGCGGCTGCTCTCTCGCCCTCTGCTAGGGTGATGGATGCTTGCTGTCCCCGGGCGTCCCCGCCTCGCCGAGGCTCCGCCCCGCCGGACAGCACCGATCGGGGGCCACCGTCGAGGTGGCCTGGACCACCCCACGACCCCGGCGACCGCGTCGCACGGGGCGCGTACGAAAACGGAGAGCCTGACGTGAGCAAGCGCACCTACCAGCCGAACAACCGCCGGCGCGCGAAGACCCACGGCTTCCGGCTGCGCATGCGCACCCGCGCTGGCCGTGCCATCCTCTCGAGCCGTCGCGCCAAGGGTCGCACTACCCTGTCGGCCTGAGGCCGACCGGGTAGGTCCGGGGGACGTGGGCAGTCGTGCTGGCGGCCGCGCAGCGACTGCGGCGCAGCACTGACTTCGCCGCAGCGGTCCGGGGTGGCCGACGAGCCGGCCGAGGCGCCGTCGTGGTCCACCTGACCCTGCCGGTGTCCCCCGAACCATCGACACCGACCTCGCCGGAGCCGGCGCGGGCCACCGGGGCGGAGCATTCCGCCACCCCGGCCCGCGCCGGCTTCGTCGTGTCCAAGGCCGTGGGAAACGCGGTGGTCCGCAACCGGGTCCGCCGTCGGCTCCGGCACCTGGTCCGCGAGCGCCTCGCCGACCTGCCCGAGGGCAGCACGCTGGTCGTCCGGGCCCTGCCGGCGGCTGCCGACGCGTCCTTTTCGCGACTCGCAACCGACCTGGATGGCGCGATCGCCGCGGCCCGGGCACCCCGGGGGCGACGCCGGTGACCGCCGACCCGGCCGCCCCCCGAGCGAGCAGCGCCGCCGCCCGTGTGCTGATCGGGCCCATCATCGCGTACCGTCGGTGGATAAGTCCGGCACTGCCGGCCCGCTGTCGGTTCTACCCGTCGTGCAGTGCGTACGCCCTCGAGGCGGTGGAACGGCACGGCGCGGTGCGTGGAGCCGTGCTGGCGGTCCGGCGGTTGTTGCGATGCCACCCCTTCCACCCAGGTGGACATGACCCGGTGCCGGAGCCGGGCGTTCGCCGCCGTGCCGATGCGACTGGAGTCTGAGAATTGTTCAGTCTCGACTGGATCTACTACGCGATCTCGTGGATCCTGCTGACCTGGCACTCCGCCTGGGACGCGATCGGGGTCCCGGTCGACGCGGTGATCGGCACGAACTTCGCCTGGATCCTGGCCATCGTCTTCCTGGTGGTCACCGTCCGGGTGATCCTGTTCCCGGTCTTCGTCAAGCAGATCAAGTCGCAGCGTGCGATGCAGGCCCTGCAGCCCCAGGTCAAGGCGCTGCAGGAGAAGCACAAGGGTGACCGGGAGACGCTCCAGAAGGAGATGATGGAGCTCTACCGGAAGGAAAAGGCCAACCCCCTCATGGGCTGCCTTCCGATGTTCCTCCAGATCCCGGTCTTCCTCGGTCTCTTCCACGTGCTGCGCCGACTCGACCCGGCCAAGCAGGCCAAGACGCTCTACGGCTGGTCGGTGGAGCAGTTCGACAGCGCGTCCAACGCCAAGCTCTTCACCGCCCCGATCGCCGGGAAGTTCGGCTCCACGGCCGACGAGCTGGCCCGGCTCGGCGCCAACGGCACCACGGTAAAGATCATCGCCGGCATCCTGGTCCTGGTGATGATGGGCACCACCTACCTCACCAGCCGCCAGATGATCCTGAAGACCGGCTGGGCCGAGGACCCGCAGCAGCGGATGATCCAGCGCCTGATGCTCTACGGCATCCCGCTGTCGCTGCTCGTCTCGGGCGCGATCTTCCCGATCGGTGTGATCATCTACTGGGTCACCAACAACCTCTTCACCCTCGGCCAGCAGCAGTGGGTGCTGCGCAAGTACCCGCCGCCGCCCACCGCCACGAGCAAGTCCACCACGACCGCCGCGCGGAACCCGGTGCAGCCGGTCAGGACGGGCGGGCTGTTCGGTCGGGGCAAGACGGCTCCGCAGCCGCCGGCCAAGGCGACCGCCCCGAAGGTCGCCGGGCCGAAGCCGGGCGCCAAGCCGACGAACCCCAAGAAGGGACGCCCCGCCAAGCGGCAGGGATGAGCTGACTCCGGGCCGCCGCCGGGCAACCGACGGCGGCCCGTTTCGCACCGTGCAGCCGCCGTACGGCCGGCGCCGGGCGGAACGCACCGCGCGCGGCGCGGACACGGGCGACACTGCCCGTACAGACGTGCCCGTGGGCACCGGCGATCTCCCGCCGGCCCCGGGAGACCAGCGGACCCGACGGTCCGGCCGAGCGAGTACGGAGATGACACCGTGACCGACACCAGCATCCCCCGCACCGACCAGTCCCTGGACGAGGAGGGGACCGCCCCGATCGCGGCGAACGGCGACATCGACAACGAGCCCGACGAGACCGAGGTCGAGGCGGGTTCGGAAAAGAAGGCCGCGGGCGACAGCGACCTGTTCCGGCAGAGCGAGATCGCGGCCGACTACGTCGAGGGCCTGCTCGACATCCTCGACTACGACGGTGACATCGACGAGCTGGTCTCGGGCGGGCGCCCGGTCGTCGAGGTCGTCGGCGCCCGGCTCCAGAACCTGGTCGGCCAGCGCGGCGCCACCCTGGAGGCGCTCCAGGAGCTGGCCCGCCTCGCCGTCTTCCGGCAGACCGGTACGCCGAGCCGGCTGCTGCTCGACGTGGGGGGTTACCGGGCCAACCGGCGCAAGGAGCTCGCCGCGGTCGCGAAGAACGCGGTGGAGAAGGTCAAGGAGTACGGCGAGCCGGTCCGGCTGGAGCCGATGTCCGCCTTCGAGCGCAAGTGCGTGCACGACGTGGTCAACGCGATGGCCGGTGTGGAGAGCGAGTCCGAGGGCGTCGAGCCGAACCGGCGCATCGTCGTCCGGCCGGTGGACTGACCGGGTGACCGACGACGACACCACGGCGCACGTCGTGGCCGGCCCGGGTGGCACGTCACCCGGGCCGTCGGCTGTCCGGCCCGATGCGACCGTCGCCGTGCTGCCGCCCGACCTCGCCGGCGCGGCCCGTACCCTCTTCGGCGACCGGCTCGACCTGGCCGCCGCGTACGCCGAACTGCTGGCGACCGACGGCGTGGTCCGCGGCCTGATCGGCCCCCGGGAGGCACCCCGGATCTGGGACCGGCACCTGCTGAACTGCGCCGCGGTGGCCGAGCGGATCCCGGAGGGGGCTGCGGTGCTGGACGTCGGCTCCGGCGCCGGTCTACCCGGTCTGGTGCTGGCGATCGCCCGTCCCGACCTGACGGTCACCCTCATCGAGCCGCTTGCCCGGCGTACCTCGTTCCTGATCGAGACCGTCGAGCAGCTCGGCCTGACGAAGATGGTCCGGGTGTTCCGGGGGCGCGCCGAGGAGGCGGCCACCGGTGCGACCGGCGCCGCCCCGCTCAGCGGCGACGTGGTCACCGCTCGCGCCGTCGCCCCGCTCGACCGGCTCGCCGCCTGGTGCCTTCCGCTCGCGGTCCAGGGCGGGCGGCTGGTCGCGCTCAAGGGCGCCTCGGCCGGGGAGGAGATCGCGGACCACGCGGCTGTGGTGGCGAAGCTCGGCGGCGGGGAGGCCAGCGTGTACCGCTGCGGCGTCGGTGTGATCGATCCACCGACCACCGTCGTGGAGATCGTGCGGGAGCGGTTGGTCGGGCCGCGCCCGTCGTCCGCCCGGAAGTCCCGGGGCGGCCGGCAGCGCCGGCGCTGACCCGGCCCTGGCAGTAGCGTCGCCACTGTTCCGGCGTCGCCCTGGGTGCCCCGTCTGTCGGGTGCTTCCGTGGGCGCGAACTGCGTACGTCGCGTTGCCCGGGCACCTTGGCGACATTCTTGGGATTTGATCCCCTCAGTGCCCAACTGGCCGCTCTGGGCATTCTGCGGCCTTCCGACCCGTGCGCCTCGCCGTTCCACCCTTGGGCGGACGTCAGGTGAGGGCGCGGGGCGGCGGCGCTTGTCGCCTCGCCGCCCCGCGTCGGTGACGGCCCGCGCTGCATTCTTGTGCGGCCGGCGGGACCTGCTCACGATCGGGCAGTTGTTGGCCCCTCCGGCTCGCCGAACCCGTTCGGCGAGCCGACCGTCGGGTGGCCGAACGCAGGGGTGACATCTGACCAGCGGTTCTTCTCCTCGATCGGCTTTCCCACCCGCCGGTTGTGTCGTTGAATCCGATGCGGGTGGACCGAAGGGATGAGAACCCGACGTGGACCGGCCACGCCCGTCCGCCGTAGGCTGACCGCGCGTCGATAGTGTGGAGCGGGCGGCACGGACCCCTCGGGTCCCGACCATTCCCACCGGGTCGCGGGCGCTGCGGGGCAGCGCGGGCGCGGCCAGTTGACGGGTTGCGGACCGACCATCCGAAGCGGGCAGGGATGACAGGTGCATGACGACGGCAGGTATGACGATCCACGCGTGACCGGGTCGGCCAACGACCGTGTTTCACGTGAAACCAACTATCCGGGTTGGTCACCTGACGGGGCTGCGCCGTCCGGGCCGGCTCCGGCAGAGTCCCCAGGGGGGCACCGGCCGGCGGACGGCGCGTCTCGACCGGGGAACAGCCCTGCCGACGCCAGGTCCGCTCAGCCACACCGGAACACCGCGGCGGCGGCCCGCTTCGAGTCGGCGGTGCCGCACCAGCCCACCCCCGACGTCGTACGCGACGCCGCCCCGACGGCCGTGGGTCCGGACGCCTCCGCAGTCCCGGTCGAGCCGTACACGGCTCCGCCGGCCGACCCGTCGCTCGTTTCACGTGAAACGGGCGAAGACGATGACCCACCGTTGGCTATGGAGGCGATGCGCGCCGTGCAGATCCTGAATCCCAGTGGCGAGGTGACGATGCCTCGGCCGGAGCGGACCCGGGTCATGTGCGTCGCGAATCAGAAGGGCGGCGTCGGGAAGACCACCACAACGGTCAACCTGGCGGTGGCTCTCGCTCTCCACGGCAACCGCGTGCTGGTGATCGACCTCGACCCGCAGGGGAACGCCTCGACCGGGCTCAACGTCCCGCACCACACCGGCGTGCCGGACGTCTACGACTGTCTGATCAACAGCGTGCCGCTGTCGGACGTCGCCCAGGCGGTGGAGGGCATCCCCAACCTGTGGTGTGTGCCGGCCACCATCGACCTCGCCGGCGCGGAGATCGAACTGGTCTCCGTGGTCGCCCGAGAGTCCCGGCTGGACCGCGCGATCACCGCCTACCCCGGCCACTTCGACTACGTCTTCATCGACTGCCCCCCGTCGCTCGGTCTGCTGACGGTGAACGCCCTCGTGGCCGCGCAGGAAGTGCTGATCCCGATCCAGTGCGAGTACTACGCGCTGGAGGGGCTGAACCAGCTGATCAACAACATCAACCTGGTTCGGCAGCACCTGAACCCGAAGCTCGAGGTCTCCACGATCCTGCTGACCATGTACGACCGGCGTACCCGGCTGGCCGACGCGGTCGAGCAGGACGTCCGAAACCACTTCGGTGACAAGGTCCTGCGGTCGGTCATCCCGCGCAACGTGCGTGTCTCCGAGGCGCCCAGCTACGGGCAGTCGGTGATGACCTACGATCCCGGATCTCGGGGCGCCACGAGCTACTTCGAGGCTGCCCAGGAGATCGCCGAGCGGGGCGCCATGGAGCCGGTGAGCCGGAATGCGTAGTGCGGAAGATTGGTCGGGAGGAGTGGCATGAAGAACCGTCCCCGGGGAGGTCTGGGTAAGGGCCTGGGGGCGCTCATCCCGACCGGGCCGGCGCCGGGCGCCGGTGCGGTCATGGATGCGCCCGAGACCGCAGCGGTGCCCAGTGGCGCCGTCGCCGCCGTCGTACCGTCGGTGGGCGCGACCGCCGGGCCGGCCCAGTCCGAGTCGACGCTGAGCCCGGTGCCGGGCGCGCGGTTCGCCGAGATCCCGGTCGACGCGATCGTTCCGAACCCGAAGCAGCCGCGGCAGGTCTTCGACGAGGAGGCACTCGAAGAGCTGAAGACCTCCATCCAGGAGGTCGGCTTCCTCCAGCCCATCGTCGTCCGGCAGCTCGATGACGAGAAGTACGAACTTGTCATGGGCGAGCGCCGTTGGCGAGCCGCGCAGGCGGTCGGCAAGGACGTTATCCCGGCGATCGTCCGGGACACGCGGGACGACGCGATGCTCCGGGACGCGCTGCTGGAGAACATCCACCGGGCGAACCTCAACCCGTTGGAAGAGGCGGCCGCATACCAGCAGCTGCTGGAGGAGTTCGGGGCCACCCACGAGGAGCTGGCCCGCCGGATCGGGCGGAGCCGCCCGCAGATCTCGAACACCATCCGGCTGATGAACCTCCCCGCCCAGGTGCAGCTGCGGGTGGCCGCGGGTGTGCTCTCCGCCGGGCACGCGCGCGCCCTGCTGAGCCTCGACGACGCCGAGTCGCAGGAGAAGCTGGCCCTCCGCATCGTCGCCGAAGGGCTGTCGGTACGGGCAACGGAAGAAATCGTCGCGCTGGCCCTGAGCGACGGCACGGCCAAGACGCCGGCCAGCAAACGGCGCCCCAAGCCGCACGCGCCAGGACTGACCGATCTGGCCGATCGGCTCTCCGACCGGTTCGACACCCGGGTGAAGGTGGACCTGCTGCGGAACAAAGGCAAGATCACGATTGAGTTCGCCACCGTCGACGATCTCGAGCGGATCGTCGGCATCATCGGGGTCGGCCAGGAGGAGTCCGAGAGCTGACCCGATCGCCTCGACGGCCGCGCTCCCGACCGGGGCGCGGCCGTCGCCATTTCCGAGCGTCGGCACGAGGGCGTCGCCGAGCCCCGCCGGCGGCCCGACGCCGTCGCACCGTGCCGCCGGCGCTCCTGTCAGCCCTCCGCTGTCGGCCCTCCCGCTGAAGCCCGTTGGCCCGACGCTGTTGACCCTCTGCCGTCGACCCCTGCCGTCGGCGCTTCCGCCCTCCCGCTGCACCCGTCAGCCCGACGCTATTGAAACCTTCTGCCGTCGACCTCTGCTGTCGGCCCCGCTAACGGCCTCCCGCCCCCGCTCGTCGTCGGCCCGCGCTGGCGGGTTCCGCCGCCGGCCTACTCGGTGGCGTTCGCCAGTGGCCCCGCGCTTGTCGGTCGGGCTGTCGGCCACCGTCGTCGGTCCTGATGTTGGCTCTGACTCCGGCCCGCGAGGACAGCGGTTCCCGACGACGGCAAGCGCGCCGGCGTGCCCTGCAGTTGTAGGGGGTCGGTGCGGTACGCGGGATCTGAGGGTCCTCCTGGAACCGGGTGGAGACCGCTCCTCACCGACCGGCCGCGCCCCACGGTGGCCGGTTACGCGTGACGGATGCCGACAGAGGCGGTCGCCTCAGGGCGGCGGGTTCAAGGTCCGGCCCGCGCGATCCACCGCCGCACCGAGCGGCGTGGTTTCACGTGAAACGATGACCCGTCCGTAGGGCGGCCATAGTTCTGCTGTGCCGGAAGGTCGCCGACGGACGTCTCCCGAGACGCCGGGCCGGCGGCACGTCGGAAGGGTGGGGCGGTCGTTGCGGTCGCGGACCCGGCCCCCTTACGACGCCTTGGCGGACGGCAACATGCCTATGCGACCGAGCCGGCTCCCGCAGGCTCCACCGGCCCGATCCGCTCCGGCGGCCTACCCGAGCATCCGTGGCCGCGTCGCATCCCGGCTTATCGCTTCTGCACCGCGCCCCAGGATCGTCACAGACGGATTGCCGTCCCCATGGCGAGAGCGGTGTTGACCAGATACCGATGCGTCCGCAGGCGGCGCGACAGCTGGCGCGACAGCCGGCCAGGACATCGGTCTGGTGGTCCGGATGCGTCGGTCAAGCGCGGGCGAGTCCTCGTGGCTGCGTCGGGCGGTGACAACGAATGCCGGCGGATCGGCGGGCGATGAGCACCCGGTGCGGGTGGTCCGGGCCGAGCCGTGCCCGGAGGGCGTCGCCCCCGAATCCTCACCCTCGAGCCGACCACCGGAATTGAGCACCCGCGCCTGTGGCGCGGCCCGGCCCTGCCCCCCGGCTCCGAGGGCGCGGCCCGGCTCCGCCCTCCGCTTTTGGATTCCGACGCCTCCCGTGCCGTGTCATGTCCCACCGCCGCGCTGCCTCTGTCGGTGGTTTCACGTGAAACGGAGGACCACCGGTCCAGCGGCCGGGTAGCTCAGTCGGTCCGGTGGCCCAGGCGGTCCGGTGGCCGGAACGGGCACCCCGCCCGGTCGGACGTCCTCGCGGCGCTGCTGTCTCTCTCGCAGCCAGCCGCACTCGCTGCCCTGCCGGACTGTCGGACCGAACGCAGGTGCCGCCGGGCCGCCACGCCACCAGGCCGCCGGGCCGCCGGACCGCCGGACCGCCGGACCGCGATCGCATCGACGGCACAGGACGACGAGTTACAGGCAGGTCGGGTCGAACCGAGAGGCGAACTGACGGGGTCGAACCGTGGGACGGTCGAGGGAGCAGTCCCGCCGTGACCCGCTCCGTTCGGCACCTTCGTTTCACGTGAAACCTCCGCCGCGAGGACGGCACGTAGTTGGTCGTTGAAGGGCTGCGGAGTCCGCCGAAGTTATCCACACCGGTTTTCCACAGGCACACGTCGTTTCACGTGAAACAGCGCGTGGAACGGGGTGTGGGCCTGTGGATGACGCCCCGTGTTCGCGGCCCGGAGGGCCTGTGGATATCGAGTAGGCCTCTCGGAAGGGACGCGTCGGACGGCGGCGGCGAACCGAAGATTCGGGTAGGGACAGGGGTCCTCGACTCGGTTAGGGTCACCCTCGTGCCCGACACCCCTCCCGCAGTTCCGGACTTCACCCACTGGCCCTCCTTCCCCTTCGAGGGCGACATTCGCGTCAAGCAGCTCGACGATCCGGTCCCGGTCGAACCGCCTCGCAAGGGCGAGGGCAGCCGGGAGTGCACCGCGTGCAGCGCACCGGACGAGGCGTACATCTGGGTCGGCGAACGGTGGCGGGTACGCGCCATGGACCGCCCGACCGGCCTGCCGATGGTCCTCATCCTGGAGTCTCGGTCCCATCTCGATCTCGGCGACCTGCCGAACCTGCTCGCCGCCGAACTCGGCGTGATGACGGTGCGGTTGGAACGAGCGATTCGGTCGCTGGACGGCGTCGGCCGGGTGCACGTGAACCGCTGGGGCGACGGCTCCGCTCATCTGCACATGTGGTTCCTCGCCCGGCCGTACGGTCAGCTCCAACTGCGCGGCACGTTCCTCTCCCTCTGGGACTCGATCCTGCCGCCGATCCCCGAGCCACAGTGGCGAGAGAATCTCGCGCTCGTCGCGGCCTGGCTCGCGGAGTTCGGCGGGCGTCCGCTGGCCGAGCCGCCCCGGATCCAGTGGCAGGCGCCGTCCAGCCTCAGCGCGCCGATCGCCGCCACGAGCGACCAGGCGCCCGAGGACGAGACGGTATCGGTGATTGAGGCCGCCGAGGAGAACCCGGAGCCGGTCGCGGCCGACGCCGACAACGTCGACCACTCCGACGAAGCCGACCACTCCGACGACCTCAACTCCAGGACCGACTCCGACGACTCGGTTCGCACCGGAGCCAGCGCAGAAGCCAGCACTCAAACCAGCGGCGAAACCAGCACCCAGACCAGCGCCGAACCCAGCACCCAGCCCCACCACGCCGCCACAGGCGACGCCGGACCGGGCCACGCCGGACCGGGCCACGCCGGACCGGGCCACGCCGGACCCGGGAACGCCGGAGCCGATAGCGCGGGAGTCGGTGACGCGGGGCCCGGTAGCGCGAAATTCGGCAACGTGGGATCCGGCAACGCCGGGCCCGACGCCGAGGTGGCCGCCGGCGACGGCAGCAGGGCCGCCGAGTAACTTCCGCCGCAACCGCTCCCAGCGCCACGTCCGCTGCCCCAGAACACCAGCAGCGGTCAGCGTCAGAGCGGCGAGCATCAGGAGCGGTGAGCATCAGGAGCCGTCAGCGCCAGGAGCCCACCGAACGCCGCGGGGGCGGCACAGGAGACTGCCGCCCCCGCGCGCCTCTCGCACCCCATCGCCGGGCCGCGGAGACGCTGGCGCGGGTAAGGCCACGGCGGCGCCGGGGTCGTGAGCGGCTCGCCGGTCGCGTACGGCGAGTCTGGCGGTCAGGGGCGGCGGGCCGCGGCCCGGGTGACCAGCGAGCTGAGCACCCGCCCGAAATCCAGGCCGGCGGCCGACACCGCGAGCGGCAGCAGTGACGTCTCGGTCATCCCCGGCGAGACGTTGACCTCCAGGACGTGCGGCTGCCCGTCGCCGTCGACGATCAGGTCGACCCGGGACAGGTCGCGCAGGCCGAGGGCGGCGTGCGCGGCCAACGCCACGTCGGCCACGTTCTCGGCGACCTCCGGGTCGAGCCGGGCGGGGGCGTGCCACGTGGTGCGGCCGGCGGTGTAGCGGGCGGCGTAGTCGTACACCCCGTTGCGGGGCACGATCTCCACCGCCGGCAGCGCCTGCGGACCGTCGCCGAGGTCGATCACGGAGACGGCCACGTCCATGCCGGGCACGTACCGCTCGACGAGCGCCGTCGGGTCGTACGCGAAACAGCCCACCATGGCGGCCGGGAGAGCCGCCGCGTCGCGGACCACGGCGGCGCCCAGGCCGGAGCCGCCCTGCGCCGGCTTGACCATCAGCGGCAGGCTGAGCCGGTCGACGATCCGGTCCAGCACCGCCACCGCACCCAGTTCGGAGAAGCGGTCGTGCGGGAGCGCCACCCAGTCCGGGGTGGGGATGCCAGCCTCGCGGAGCACGGCTTTCGCCGACGGCTTGTCCCAGGCGAGACGGGACGCGCGCGCGTCGCAGCCGACGTACGGGACGTCGCAGAGGTCGAGCACGCCGCGCAAGGAGCCGTCCTCGCCGGTCGCGCCGTGCAGGGCGATCACCACGGCATCCGGCGGGTCGGCGGCCAGTGCCGGCAGCAGCGCGATGTCGGCGTCCCGGAGTTCGGCGTCCATGCCGACGGCGCGCAGCGCGTCGAGCACCCGGCGGCCGGAGCGCAGGGAGACGTCGCGTTCGTAGGAGAGCCCGCCGGCGAGCACCAGCACGTGCAGGTCCTCGGTGACGGCGGTCCCGGTCACCCCGGATTGTTCGGCGGCGGTCGTAGCCATGCCGGAATCATGCCAAGTCGGGTCCCGGCACGTCCGAGCCGGCCCGACCGCGACGCGGGCCCTCCCCCCGGACCGCGCCGAACACCCGCCGCGTGGCGAGCTCCTGCTCCATCACGCCGGCCAGCCGGCGGACGCCCTCGCGGATCCGCTCCGGGGGCGGGAAGCTGAAGTTGAGCCGCATGTTGCCGGTGCCGGTGCCGTCGGCGTAGAAGCCAGTCCCCGGCACGTACGCGACCCGGGCGGCCACGGCCCGCGGCATCATCGCCTTGGAGTCGAGCCCGTCGGGCAGGGTGGCCCAGACGAAGAGACCACCGCCGGGCGTGGTCCAGGTGGTGCCCTCCGGCATCAGGTCGGCGAGCGCGTCGAGCATCGCGTCCCGGCGCTCCCGGTAGACCTCCCGGTAGACCTTGAGCTGTTGACGCCAGGGCATGGTGCCGAGGTAGGTGGCGACGGCAGCCTGGGCGTAGCCGCTGGGGCAGAGGATCTGCGCCTCGCTCGCGATGACCAGCTTGTCGCGGACGGCGTGCGGCGCGAGGATCCAGCCGACCCGCAGGCCCGGGGCGAAGGTCTTGGAGAAGGTGCTCAGGTAGAAGACGCCGTCCCGCCGGCGGGCGCGCAGCGGCGCCGGCGCGTCGCCCTCGAAGCCCAACTGGCCGTACGGGTCGTCCTCGACCACCAGCAGCCCGGCGCGTTCGCAGATGTCGAGGACCCGCTCCCGTCGCTCCTCGGTCAGCGTCACGCCGGTCGGGTTCTGGTAGGTGGGGATGGTGTAGAGGAACTTCACTCGCCGGCCCGCCCGGGCCAGGTCGGCGATGGCCGCCTCGAGCGCCTCCGGGATCAGCCCGTCGTCGTCCATCGGCACGTGCACCACCTGGGCCTGGGCGGCCTGGAACACCCCGAGCGCGCCCACGTAGGTCGGGCCTTCGGCCAACACCACGTCGCCCGGGTCGAGGAAGAGCCGGGCCACCAGGTCGAGCGCCTGCTGCCCGCCGACCGTCACCACCACGTCCTCCGGGGAGGCGCCGCAGCCGGCGTCGATCCCGGAGAGCGACATCACCTCGCAGATCCGCTCGCGCAGTTCCAGGGTGCCCTGGCCGATGCCGTACTGGAGGGTGGTCACGCCCTGCTCGGAGCCGAGCCGGCCGAGCATCTCGCCGACCGCGTCGAGCGGGAGCGCGGCGATGTAGGGTGCGCCACCGGCGAGCGAGACGACCTCCGGCCGGCTGGCCACCGCGAAGAGGGCCCGGATCTCCGAGGCCGTCATACCGCGCACGCGGCGGGCGTACCGGTCGGTGTAGTCGTCGAGCGTCGTGCCGGTCATGACATCACCTCGATCGCTGGTGGGGGCGGCTCCCGCTCCGGCGTACCCAGGACACCGGCGACCATGGCGGCAGGGGACGCCGATTGTCGATCGTAGTCGCCCGCGACCAGGACAGGCAGGCCCGGCATGCGGTACGCCCACATCCCGGACGCCCGTCACCCACCGCGGTGGGCGTTCGCGAGTCCTCTCCCGTACCGTCGATAGGCGGCGTACGATCGCTCGTCGGGGGCAGGAAGGCGGCGCTGTCGTTCCGTGCCGGTTTCACCACCGAGCCTATTGTGGGGATGCGCCAATGTCGCGACGCCTGGTCAGTCTGACCCTGGACACCCTGGAGGACCTGCCCCGTCCGTGCCGGCAGTGCGTCTACTGGGAGCTTGATCCGGTTTCCGCGGATCGGGCCTGCGCCGCCGGCGACCCCGGTCTGGAGAAGGAGGCGTGGGTCTCCCAGACGCTGCTGGAGTGGGGTTCCTGCGGCAAGCTCGCGTACGTGGACGGCATGCCGGCCGGCTTCGTGATGTACGCCCCGCCGGCCTACGTGCCCCGCTCGATGGCCTTCCCCACCTCGCCGGTCTCCGCCGACGCGGCGCTGCTGATGACCGCCAACGTGGTGCCCACCTTCGCCGGCGGTGGGCTGGGCCGGATGCTCGTGCAGGGCGTCGCGCGGGATCTGACCAAGCGGGGGATCAAGGCGATCGAGGCGTTCGGCGACGCCAAGTTCGGCGACGGGGACGACCCGACCCGCGCCTGCGTCGCCCCGGCTGATTTCTTCCTCTCCGTCGGTTTCAAGACGGTACGTCCGCATCCGCGCTTCCCGCGGCTGCGGCTGGAGCTGCGCACCGCGCTGAGCTGGAAGTCCGACGTCGAGTACGCGCTGGAGAAGCTCCTCGGCTCGATGAGCCCCGAGACCCTGCTCCGCCCGGTCCGGCCCGCGCCGGCGACCCGCTCCACCACGAACTGAGCCGGACGCCCCACCACGAACCGGGCCGTGCCCGCCGCCCTGGCTCAGTCCACCACCGTGCTGGCGGCCACCACCGCGCGCAGCTCGCTCACGTCGATCGAGCCGGTCGGCACGTCCCGCTCGATCGGCAGGTACATCCGCTGCACGGCGGCCACGATCGCCTCCACCACCCGGTCCCGGAAGCGGGGGTCGATCAGCCGGGCGCGGTCGGTCGGCGAGGTGAGGTAGCCGACCTCCACCCGGACCGCCGGCATCCGGGTCAGTCGCAGGAGGTCCCACGCCTTGGCGTGGGTACGGCAGTCCCGCAGCCCGGTACGCGCGACGATCTCCCGCTGCACCAGGCCGGCCAGCCGCTCGCCGGTCGCCGAGGTGACGCCGTTGTCGGTGCCGTAGTGGTAGGTGGCGACCCCTTCGGCGGCCGGATTGGCGTGCCCGTCGGTGTGCAGCGAGATGAACACGTCGGCGCCGAGCGCGTTGGCCAGCTGGGCCCGGTCGATGTCCGGCAGGCACTCGCCGGGGGCCGGCCCACGGGTGAGCTGCACCCGTACGCCGGACGCGGCGAGCCGCCCCTCCAACCGGCTGGCCAGGTCGTGCACCAGGTCCGCCTCGGTCCAGCGCAGCGGCCCGTCGGGCACCACCACGCCCGGATCGGTGCCGCCGTGCCCGGGGTCGATGACCACCGTCCGGCCCACCAGCGTCGGGCCGGACTGCCGGATCGCGTCGGACTCGCGCAGCCACTGTGGGCGGCCGCCGACCACCTTCCGGCCGAGCCGCCGCAGCGCGTTCATGGTGTGCGGGCCGCAGGCGCCGTCCGGGGTCAGCCCCACCTCCCGCTGGAACTGCGCCACCGCCCGCGACGTCCGTACGCCGTAGATCGCGTCCGCGCGTCCCGCGTCGTACCCCATCTCCAGCAGGCGCTCCTGGAGCGACCGGACGTCCTCGCCGGTGAGCGGCTCGGGCACGGCGTGGTAGAGGGTGCGGGCGCCGAGCCGCCAGCGGGCGGCGTCCAGGGCGCCCCAGGTCTCCGGACCGACGCGGCCGTCCACACTCAGCCCACGCGACTGCTGGAACGCCCGTACCGCCCGCTCGGTCTCGACATCGAACTCGTCGGCGTCCGGACCGGCCGCGGGGGCGAGCAGGTCGAGGCCGGCCAGGACCAAACGGATCTCCGTGACCGCGGGCCCGCGGTCACCAGGACGGATCGGACGCACGCACGACCCCCTCTGCACGACGCTGGCTGGCCGGGCGGCCCCGGCTTGAGGTTATGCGTTCCGGCCCGGCGAGGTGGCAGGGAGCCGAAAAGACCGAGCCCCGCACCCGCTTGCGACGGGTCCGGGGCTCGGTGTTTCAGCGCAGGTCAGAGCGCAGATTCGATGAGCTTCACCAGCTCGCCCTTGGGCTTGGCCCCGGCGATGGACTGCACCGGCTCGCCGTTCTTGAACACGGTGAGGGTCGGCACGGACATCACCCGGTAGGTGCGGGCGGTCTCCGGGTTCTCGTCGATGTTGAGCTTGACGATGGTGACCTGGTCACCCATCTCGCCCGCGATCTCCTCGAGCAGCGGCGAGACCTTGCGGCACGGCCCGCACCACTCGGCCCAGAAGTCGACGAGCACCGGCTTGTCGGACTTGAGTACGTCGGTCGCGAAGCTCGCGTCGGTGACCGCCTTGGTCGTTCCCACTATGACCCTCCTCCGGGTGTGTTTCGGATGTTCAGCCCTGCAGCGTCGCGATGAAGCGCTCGGCGTCGAGGGCGGCGGCGCAGCCCGTGCCGGCGGCGGTGATGGCCTGCCGGTAGACGTGGTCGACTAGGTCGCCGGCGGCGAAGACACCGGGCACGCTGGTGCGGGTGCTGGGCGCCTCGACCTCCACGTACCCCTCGTCGTTGAGCTCCACCTGGCCCCGGAAGAGTTCGCTGCGCGGGTCGTGGCCGATCGCGACGAAGACGCCGGTCACGTCGAGCACCTTGGTCTCGCCGGTGTGCACGTTGCGGATGCGGGCGCCGGAGACCTTGCCGTCCTCGCCGAGGACCTCCTCGACCACGCTGTTCCACTCGACCTTGATCTTGTCGTTGCTCAGCGCCCGGTCCGCCATGATCTTGCTGGCCCGGAACGAGTCGCGCCGGTGGATGATGGTCACCGAGTCCGCGAAGCGGGTCAGGAAGCTGGCCTCCTCCATCGCCGAGTCACCGCCGCCGACGACGACAATGTGCTGGTTACGGAAGAAGAAGCCGTCACAGGTGGCGCAGGACGACACGCCGTGGCCCAGGTACTCCTGCTCGCCGGGCACGCCCAGCGGCCGCCAGGCGGAACCGGTGGCCAGGATGACGGCCCGGGCCCGGTAGGCGGTCTCGCCCACCCACACCGTGCTGGCCGCGCCGGAGCCGGCGTCGCCGGTGTCGACCAGCTCGACCCGGGTCACGTCGTCGGTCAGGAACTCGGCACCGAACCGCTCGGCCTGCTTGCGCATGTTGTCCATCAGCTCCGGCCCGAGGATGCCGTCGGCGAAGCCGGGGAAGTTTTCCACCTCGGTCGTCGTCATCAGCGCGCCGCCGGACTGAACGCCCTCGATCACGAGCGGCTTGAGGTTGGCACGCGCGGCGTAGACCGCCGCGGTGTAGCCGGCCGGCCCGGAGCCGATGATGATCAGGTTGCGGACCTCGTCCACTGCCGTCTCCCGAGTTGTGTGTGTTCGGCGTCGGCGCACCGAGGCCGATCCAGGTGCCGACGCCTGGGGGGTGCCGGCAAGCTACTTCCAGAACGTCATCGTATTGACCGGGAATTCCCGAGCCGCGCATCCGGTGGGTCACATCACGCGGACGCTGAAACGCCCCCCGACCGCGAATTCACCCTACCCGGGTGCGAAAGCGGGTGTCTGCGGCGGAGCCAGGGACACCGCACTCCGGCCCGCTCACCCACGCCCAGCGAGCGCCGGTCCCGTCGGCGAACCGCACCACCAGCGCCTGCTGGCCCTGGAAGGCCGCGTAGTCGATCAGTTCCACCACGAGCGGCCCCGCGCCGTGCTCGGCGGCGATCTCGTTCAGGCAGGTGTTGAGCGCGGACTGGTCGGTCAACCGGGCGAGTTGGTCGCTCCCGTCGGGCGCCGGCAGCCGTCCCCGATCGGCGTCGACACCGGACTGCCTGCCCGGAGGCTCGCTGGCGAAGGGCTTGGCCTCGAAGGACGTGGCCGCGGAGGCGGGGGCGGCGAGGGTCAGCGGCGTGTAGTCGGTGCCGCTGCGCAGTGCCGGACCCGTCGTCCGGACCGGCCCGGCGGCGGCCGCCTCGGGGGCGCTCGCCGGCTGGTCCATCGCCGTGCCGGTGGTCTCGCCGTCGTGCCGCGCGAGCTGGTTGACGCCGAGGCCGACGACCGCCAGGGAGGCCGCGGCGACCGCCACGGGCCCGGCCACCCGGGCCCACCGGCGCCGCCGTCGACCGGGGCCGGTCGCCGCACCCCGTCCAGGCTCCGATCGTGGTACGCCCGCCGCCGGTCGGCGCCGCCCGGCGCCACCCTGCGCGGGCACGAGCCGCGGCCCGTCGTCGGTCGGCTCGGTCTCCGGCCCGGCGTGGTCCGTCGCGTCCCCGGCCGCCACCACCGCGCTCCCGGCGGTGTCCGCCCCGCCCGCCGCCGGCCGCCGGCCGCCGGCCGACTCCCGGCCCGCCCGCTCGGCGTCCGCGTCGACCAGGCCGTCCGGCAACGGTGGCAACGCGGCGAGGGCCGCGGTGATCCGGTCGGCGACCGTCGCCGGCAGTTCGACCACCGGCTCCCCCCAGCGGGCGAGATCGGCCCGGACATCCGTTACCGCCGACGCCAGCAGCGCGTACGCCTCGGCCCAGGCCGCGTCCTCGGCGACCAACCGGGCGACCTCCGTCTCCTCGGGGGTGCCGTCCAGCACCCCGCCGAGGTAGTCGGCGAGCAGGTCGTGGTCGACCTCCCGGAACCGCCCGGCCGTCACGCGTCCTCCTGGTTGGCGTCGAGCCGGGAACGTCCCGGCCCTGATCCGACGCCCTCGGGCGGGCGTGGGTTCCCGGAGGTGACGGGCGGCACGTCGGCGACCGGCCCGCTGCCCGCCGCCCGACCGCCGCCGGCCGCCGGGGAGCCGGTCGTCGCGGGGCCGGTCGTCGGGCGCAGGTGGCCCAGCAGCACCGCGAGGCGGGCCCTGCCCCGGGCGCACCGGCTCTTCACCGTCCCCTCGGCGACGCCGAGGATCACGGCCACCTCGGCGACCGGGTAGCCCTGCACGTCGACCAGGATGAGCGCGGCGCGCTGCTCGACCGGCAGCGCGGCGAGCGCCTGTCGGACGACCAGCGCCGTGTCGTGGTCGGTCGCCGGCGCGGCCGGCTCGACGCCGCCGGTGGCCGACCCGCTGTCGGTGTGTACGCCGTCGGGCAGCGGCACGGTGGGGTGCGCCTGACGGCGGCGGAGCCGGTCCAGGCAGGCGTTCACCACGATGCGGTGCAGCCAGGTCGTGACGGCCGAGTCGCCACGGAACCGCCCGGCGGCGCGGTGCGCGGAGAGCAGCGCGTCCTGAAGGGCGTCGGCCGCCTCTTCACGGTCACCGATCGTGCGTAACGCCACCGCCCAGAGCCGGTCGCGGTGCCGGTGGAACAGCTCGGCGAAGGCGTCCCGATCCCCGGCGACGTGGGCGCGCAGCAGCTCGAGGTCGCTCACCGGGTCGGCCGCCCCGGTCGGGATCGGCACGGCGGCCGGTGCCGCGGCCGGCGGAACGGCCTCGTGCCCGTCCATCACCACGTCCGGCGGAGGCGGTGCCCGGAGCGCGGTGGCTGGTTCACGACCCCTGGACCGAGATCTCCTGGACCCCGAGCCGGAAGCCACTGTCGTCGTCGGCCGGCAGCTCGGTGACCCAGACGAGCAGGTACCGGTACTTCTGGTCGGCGTTGAAGCCGTCGAAGGCCATCGTGGTGCCGTCGTGCTCCTCGAAGGGCTGACCGATCCGGGTCTTGTAGTCCTGGACCAGCTGCTTGTCGCCCGACGAGGTCGACGGCGGGTTGACGCTGCCGGTGAACAAGGCCGCGGTCGCACCGGTGCCGGAGAGGGTGACCTGGACGGACTTCACGGTGTGCGGGGCGCCGAGGTCGAGCCAGACACCCATCCCGGCCTTGAGGCTGCCGAACTTGTTGTTCGGGTACCGGTCGGTTCGCCAGCCCTCGTCGGCCTTGCCGTCGATGATCTTGTTGGCGCCGTCCAGCTCGTCGCGCTTCCTGCTGTCCGGGTCGATGATCCGTACGCTCTGGACGCGAAGCGGGCCGACGTTGGCGGGCGGGGTGGCCTCTCCGGCGGGGGCACTGGAGGTGGGCGCGCCGACCGGATTGGTCTGCGGGTTCTCGTCGTCGCCACCACCGAGCGCGCTGATGCCGATCAGCAGCCCGACCAGGGCGACCGCCAGCAGACCGGCGATGCCGATGGCGACCTTCCGCCCGCCGGCGGCGGCCAGCGGCGACGGCTCTTCCTCGGCCTCGGCCGCGAAGCGCAGCGGGCCGGTGTTGTCGAGGAACGGCTCCTCGGCCGCCACGTCCAGCCGGGCCAGTTCGGCGGCGAGCACGTCCGACGACGGCGGCGCGATCTCGGCGTCGAGCAGGTCCATGGTCAGGTCGTCCAGGTACGCCGGCACGCCCGCACGGACCTGCCGGGGCGCGGCGATGGCGCCGCTGGCGTCCCGTAAGGCGTCGGGAATGGCGGCCCGGCCGTGGCCGGCGGTGGCGCCGCGCAGCGGAACCTCGGCGTGCGGCCAGTATCCGGTCAGGGCGAAGTAGAGGATCCCGCCGACCGCCCGGATGTCGCTCTCCTGGCTGTCGTCGCCGTCGGTGCGGGCGTCAGCCAGCACGACCCGGCCGTCATCGGAGATCATAACGGTGCCGGGGTGCACGTTGCCGTGCACCATGCCGGTGGCGTGGACCGCGGCGAGGGCGCTCGCGACGGCACTGCCGATCGACGTCGCCCGGGCGGCGTCGAGCGGGTCCTCGGTGACCAGCTCCCGCAGGGACTGCCCGTCCACCCACTCGCGCACCACGTACGCGCGCTCGTCCTCGTCGATCGCGTCGTAGACGCCGACCAGGTTGGGGTGGATCACCCGGCTGGCCGCGACGGCGGCCTGGAGCATCTCGGTGGCCGAGTCGCCGCCCGGGTATCGCAGCACGACCGCGACGGGACGGCGCAGCACGACGTCGACACCGCGCCAGACCAGGCGGCCGGCGCTGTCGTTGTTGATGTGCTCGACCAGCTCGTAACGCTCGGCGAGGATCTCACCGGCCGTGGGACCACCGAAGGTCATGACCGGCGGAGCGCTCTCGTCCGCGTCCTGACCCTCGCCGACCTGGGTCACCCGTCCTCCCTCGGTGATCGTGTCGATCGATGGACCCGCACTGCTGGGCATGTGGCTTCCCGCTCTGCCTTCGAAGGAACCGGCCGACCGGAATCGACGCCGAGCGCCGCGCCTGCCGTACCCGTCGACAGCGACCTTACCCGGGTTGCCCGCCTCCCCGACATGTCATCTTCCCGCCGTACCCGGCGAGGTGCCGGGAGTCGGGGAAGTAGTCCGGTTACGACCGTTGTCAGCCACGTTGCTGGCACATGTACTAGCCAATCTACGGGTTCACCGCAAGAGGCTGCCGGAGGGGCCCGGACCGGAGTGGCGGCGCGGCGCCCACGTGAGCCGGGTTCCCCCCGACGGGCGGGGCACGCTCAGCCGTACGGTTGGTTATCCACAGGCCGATCCGGCAGCTGACCGGTGAATCGCGGAGTTATCCACAGGAGAATCCCCAACCTGGTGATCCACCGTCACGCACCGTACCGGCGGGTAGGGGTGGGGTCAGCGGCCGATCCGGCGGCGAACCATGCCGACCACCTCGGTGATCTCGCCGATCCGCAGCGCCATGGCGAGGCCGAGGTAGGTCGCGCCGATCACCCCGCCGCCGATCACGAGCTGGACGAGCGCCTGCCCCCAACTCGGCGTGTCGTCGCCCGGCAGCAAGGCGACCACCACCAGGCCGACCAGCGCGGCGCCGAGCGCGGCGACCAGGACGCGGCCGAGTGTCCGCGTGATCGCGCCCAGCCCGATCCGGCCGATCCGGGGACGGAGCAGCCAGGCGGAGCCGATCGCCGCGGCCAGGTAGGAGATCGCGTTGCCGACCATCATCCCGGCCGCCGCGAAGTGCGCGGCGAACGCGGCGAAGAGCACGATCTGCACGCCGATGCGCAGCGCCACGACCGGGATGTTGATCAGCGCCGGGGTGCGGGTGTCCGGCAGCGCGTAGAAGGCGAACGTGAAGAGCTGGCTGATCGCGAACGGCACCAGCGCGAGCGCGGCGAGCAGGAGCACCAGCGAGGTGTCGGCGGCGTTGTCGTCGCTGAACGCGCCGTAGCGGAAGAGCACCACCGCCAGCGGGGTGGCCAGCACCGCGTAGCAGACGGCGATCGGGGCGAGCACCGCGGAGACCGTCCGGGTGCCCCGGGACAGGTCGGCGGCGAGGTCGGCGTACCGGCCGTCGGCCGCGGCGGCGCTCATCCGGGGCATCAGCGCGGTGATGATCGAGACGGCGATGATGCCGTGCGCCATCATCAGCAGCAGGAAGACGTTGTTGTAGATCAGCGCGCCGGCGTCCCCGTCACCCGCCCGGTTCAGCAGGTTGAAGAGGACGATCAGGCCGACCTGGCTGACCGCCACGTAGCAGAACATCCAGGCGCCCAGCCGGCCCAGCTCGCGCAGGCCGAGCGCGCGGAAGTCGAACCGGAACCGCCACCGGAAGCCGACCTTGCGCAGCGCCGGCAACAGGCCGGCGGCCTGGACCGCCACGCCGACCAGGGTGCCGCCGCCGATCAGCAGGATCCGCCCGGCGGTCATCTCGTCCGGCCGGACGATCTCCGCGCCGAAGATCGCGATGTAGAGGCCGGCGGTGGCGATCACCACGATGTTGTTCAGGATCGGCGCCCACATCGGGGCGGCGAAGTGCCCCCGGGTGTTGAGCACCGCGCTGATCAGTGCGCTGAGACCGGCGAAGAAGATCATCGGCAGCATCAGGTACGACAGGTTGGTGACCAGGTCCTGATAGTCCGTCCCGCGGTTGTCGCTGGTGTAGAGCTGGGTCAGCAGCGACGCGGCGACCACCGCGACCAGCGCGGCCGCGGCGAGGGTGACCACCGCGAGAGTGAGCAGCCGCTGGGCGTACGCCTGACCGCCGTCCGCGTCGGCCTTGCGCCGGCGCACCAGCACCGGGATCAGCACGCTGGTGAGGATGCCGCCCAGCAGGAACTCGTAGACCATCCCGGGCAGGATCTGCGCGGTCGTGTACGCGTCGCCGACCAGCGCGCCGCCCAGCGCGGCGGTCAGCGCGAGCGTGCGCAGGAAGCCGGTGCCCCGGCTGACCAGGCTGCCGATCGCCATCACCGCGCTGTTGGTGGCGGCGCTCGCCTCGCCGACCTGTTCCTGCGGCGGCGCCGCCGACTCGACGGACGGCTGGTTGAGCGGCTCGGCGGAGATGAAGGTGGCGCCGTCGGTGGGCGGCTGCCCGCCGCCGTAGCCGCCGGGGCCGCCCTGTGCGGCGTTCGCACTGCGGTAGAGCCCGCCGCTCATTTCCAGCCTCCCCGGGTACCTCGATCCGGGCCGCCCGCCCGCACGTCACAGACCTTAGTCAACCCTGGCCCGTTACCCGCGCCCGGCGGAGGAGATCCCGACCCGGCCCGATAGTCTGGCGATCCCATGTCCGAAGCCTCCGCATCTCATGCCGCCGACCGCCGCGACCTGACCGCCGCGCAGCGCAACGCCGTCGCCGAACTGCTCCGGGTCTCGCCGGTCGCCGACGAGCTGGGCCGCCGGTTCGCCCGGGCCGGCCACGAGTTGCACCTGGTGGGCGGTTCGGTGCGCGACGCCCTGCTCGGCCGGCTCGGCGAGGACCTCGACTTCTGCACCGACGCGCACCCCGACCAGACCCTGCGGATCATCAAGGGCTGGGCGGAGTCGATCTGGGAGACCGGCCGGGAGTTCGGCACCATCGGCCTCCAGCGGGACGGGTTGCGGCTGGAGATCACCACGTTCCGCGCCGAGGCGTACGACCAGGTCAGCCGCAACCCGGTGGTGGAGTACGGCACCAGCCTCACCGAGGATCTGAAGCGTCGCGACTTCACGATCAACGCGATGGCGGTGAGTCTGCCCGACCACCGGTTCACCGACCCGCACGGCGGGTTGGACGATCTCGCCGCCAAGGTGATCCGCACCCCGGCGACGCCCCACGAGTCGTTCCGGGACGATCCGCTGCGGATGCTCCGGGCCGCCCGGTTCTCCGCCCAGCTCCGCTTCGCGGTGCACCCCGACGTCCACGCCGCGATGACCAGCATGGCCACCGACCTGGACCGGATCACCGCCGAGCGGATCCGGGACGAGTTCACCAAGCTGCTCTGCGGCGCCGACCCGATCACCGGGCTCCGGCTGCTGGTCGACACCGGGCTGGCCGAGCGCTTCCTGCCTGAGCTGACCGGGCTCAAGCTGGAGATCGACGAGCACGCCCAGCACAAGGACGTCTACGAGCACACCCTCACCGTCGTCGGCAACGCGATGCGGTTCGAGGCGGAGGGGTGCGACTTCATCCTCCGGATGGCCGCGTTGATGCACGACGTGGGCAAGCCGGCGACCAAGGCGGTCGGGTCGGACGGTCGGGTCAGCTTCCACCACCACGAGGTGGTCGGCGCCCGGCTCACCAAGGCCCGGATGAAGGAGATGCGCTACCCGAAGGACGTCACCGCCAAGGTCACCGCGCTGGTCGCGCTGCACCTGCGCTTCTACGGGTACGGGCGGGGCGAGTGGACCGACGCCGCGGTGCGCCGGTACGTGGCCGACGCCGGTGACCTGCTGCCCCGGCTGCACAAGCTGACCCGGTCGGACTGCACGACCCGCAACCGGCGCAAGGCGGCCCAACTCGCCGCGGACTACGACGCGCTCGAGGAGCGGATCGCCCGGATCGCCGCCGAGGAGGACCTGGCCCGGGTCCGGCCCGACCTCGACGGCAACGCGATCATGGAGCTGCTCGGGGTGCCGCCGGGGCCGGTGGTGGGTCGGGCCTGGAAGTACCTCAAGGACCTGCGGCTGGAGCGCGGCCCGCTGGACCACGACGAGGCCCAGGCGGAGCTGCTCCGCTGGGCCCGCGCGGAGGGCGTTCTCGACTGAGGACCGACACGACGGGCGCCACCCCCGCACCGGGAGTGGCGCCCGTCGTCGTACGGTCAGCGGGTTTCGACGGCCGCGCCCTCGACGGACGGCTTGCCGTTCCCGGTGGCCGAGCCGAGCCGGGCGAGCAGCTTGGCCAGGTCGATCCCGGTGAGGTCGCTGCCGAGCTGGAGGCCCTGCGCCACGTTGCCGGCCACCGACTTCGTCAGCGACGACGCGCCGTCGGTGGAGATGACGGTCATCTTGTCGATCGCGCCGATGGGGGCGCTGGCCGCCTCCACCACCTGCGGTAGCACCTTGACCAGCAGATCGAGCACGGCCGCCTCGCCGTACGCGGCGAACGCCTCGGCCTTACGGGCCATCGCGTCGGCCTCGGCCTGGCCCCGGGCCAGGATCGCCGCGGCCTCGGCCTGGCCCTCCCGCTCGACGGCCTCGGCGATCGCGGAGCGGCGCCGCTGCTCCGCCTCACCCTCCTTGGCGCCCTCGATCGCGTTCGCCTCGGCGAGCGCCGCCCGGCGGGCCCGCTCGCCCTCACCGGTGAGCCGGGACTGCTCGGCGGCGGCCTGTGCCGCGGCGATGACCGACTGCCGCTGGGCGTCCGCGTTCAGCACCGCCGCGTTGCGGGCCGCCTCGGCCTCCTGCTCGACCTTGTACCGGGCCGCGTCCGCCGGCTTGCGGACCTCCGTGTCGAGTTGGCGCTGCTTCAGCTCGGCGTTGCGTTCCGCCACCTTCTGCTGTTCGGTGAGGATCGCCTGGTCCCGCTCCGCTTGCGCGAGCGGCCCGGCGGCCGCCGACTTCGCCTTCGCCGCGTCGATCTCCGCCTGGATCGCCGCCTGCTTGAGGGCCAGGTTGCGGTTCGCCTCGGCGATCGCCTCCTCGGCGAGCAGTCGCTCCTGCTCGGCCTGCTGCCGCGCGCGGGCCTCGGCGATCGCCGCGTCCTTGAGCACCCGCGCCGCCTCCGGGCGGCCGAGGTCCTGGAGGTACGAACCCTCGGCGAGGATGTCCTGGAGCTGGAAGGTGTCGAGCACCAGGCCCTGGTTCGTCATCGAGTGCTCGGCCTCCTCGGCCACCGCGCTCGCGAACGCCGCCCGGTCCCGGATCACCTCCTCGATGGTGAGCCGGCCGACGATCGAGCGCAGCGCGCCGGCCAGCACCTCCCGGGTGAAGTTGTCGATCTCGTCCTGCTGGTGCAGGAAGCGCTGGGCGGCCGCGCGGATCGCGTCCTCGGTGCCGCCGACCTTGACGATCGCGACGCCGTGCAGGTCGGCGCGGATGCCCTGCTTGCTGACCGCGCCGCGGATCCCGACGTCGATCCGGCGGCTGGACAGGTCGAGCGACTGGAGCTTCTGCACCACCGGCAGGACGAAGACCGAGGCGCCGAGCACGACCTTCTGGCCGGACATGTCGGTGGACCGGCTGCCGTCCGCGGTCTGGGTGGTCCGACCCTTGCGGCCGGTGACGATGAACGCCTCGTTCGGCCCGGCGACCTTGATCCGGGAGAGCACGAAGAGGACGAGGACCAGGACGAGGAGGACCGCGCCTCCGACGGCGATGAGAAGGGGCATGCAGGTGTCCTGTCTGCGAAGGGGGTGTCAGTAGGTCTCGACGTGCACGCTGGTGTCGCTGAGGGCCTGGACCACGAAGACCTGGGCGCCGACGGGGATGGCGCGGTCGGCGCGGGCGTTGAGCTTGACCGGGTGCCCGGCCAGCCGGACGCGGACCTCGCCGTAGCCGCCGACCGGCACCGGGGTCACCACCAGGCCGAGCGCGCCGACCAGGTCGTCCCGGGTCGGCGTGGGGTCGGTGCGCATGTTCCGCGCCGCGCGACTCAGCCGCGACGCGATCCAGGCGACGGGTATCGCGGCGACCGCGCCACCGGCCGCCGCCGCGGCGACCATCCCGGCGGTACGCCCGCCGAGCAGTTCGTTGACGATCGCGCCGCCGAAGCCGGACGCGCCGGCGAAGGCGGCCACGGTCTCGACGGACACCGGCCCGTCGACGTCGGCGCCGCCGAACTGGAGGAGCTCGGTGCCGAGCAGGGCGAGTGCCAGCACTCCGACACCCGCCCCGCCGACAATCAGGAAGAACAACGTCCCCGTGGCCACGTACCGAACGGTATCGACGGCCCGCAACGTGTCGGCGGGACACAAACTCAATCTAGCTGTTGACAAGATTCGACGGTGAGGGGAATCTTGACAGTGACAAGACGGAGGTGTCCCCATGTCCTCGGCAACCCTGACCACCGCCGGCATCCTGCTGATCACCGTGGTCGCCGTCGCGTACGGCGGTCTGACCCTGCTCACGCACCTCGCCCGGCGCAAGGCCGGCTACCTCGACAACCCGGTGCGTCGCGGTCTCTGGACGGCCGGCCACGCCCACGCCGGAGTGCTGGTGCTCTTCGCGCTGGTGGTACTCCCGTACGTGGACCAGGCCGGCGTGTCCGACGGCACGGCGACCCTGATCCGCTCGCTGTTCGTGGCGGCGCCGATCCTGATGCCGCTGGGGTTCTTTCTCTCGGTGGCGCGACCGCAGGACACCCGGCCCAACAGGCTCATCTGGCTGACCGTGGCCGGTGGCGCCTGCCTGGCCGCCGGCGCGCTCCTGCTCGGCGTCAACCTGCTCTGAAACCCGGCGCCCGGGTCCCCGGCGGCGAAGAATGTCGTCCGGCCGGGGACAATGGGTGGATGCGCTGGACCGTCATCGACTCGCCGATCGGCGAGTTCTCCGTGGCCGGCGACGGTGGCAGCGTCTGCGGCGCGCACTTCGGCCGGGTCGCGTCGGCGGTCGACGAGCCGGCCGACGCGCCGACCCGGCAGGCCGTCACGGAGCTGAGGGCCTACTTCGCCGGGCAGCTCACCGACTTCACCCTGCCGCTGTCGATCCCGCGAGGCTCCGAGTTCGAGCGCGCGGTGTGGCAGGTGATGACCGAGATCCCCTACGGGGAGACGCTCACCTACGGCGAGGTGGCCCGTCGGCTCGGCGATCCGGGCGCCGCCCGGGCGGTCGGGGTGGCGTGCAACCGCAACCCGATCCCGGTGATCGTGCCGTGCCACCGCATCGTCGGGGCCGGCGGAAAGCTGGTCGGCTTCGGTGGTGGGCTGGACCGCAAGGTGCGCCTGTTGGAGCTGGAGGCCCGGGTCGCCCTGCAACGCGCCTGGTCCTGACCGCGCCACCGGGGCGGGCCGGGCCGGAGACGTCGAGGGCCGGGTCCCGAAAGACCCGGCCCTCGACGATGCTGCTGGTCAGCGCGTCAGCGCTCGATCTCGCCAGCGATGAACGCCTCGACGGAGGCGTGGGCCTCGTGGTCGGCGTACTGCACCGGCGGGGACTTCATGAAGTAGGACGAGGCCGACAGGATCGGGCCGGCGATCTTCCGGTCCAGCGCGATCTTCGCGGCCCGCACCGCGTCGATGATGACGCCGGCCGAGTTCGGCGAGTCCCACACCTCGAGCTTCAGTTCGGCGTTGAGCGGGGTGTCACCGAAGGAGCGGCCCTCCAGGCGGATGTACGCCCACTTGCGGTCGTCCAGCCACGGCACGTGGTCCGACGGGCCGATGTGCACGTCGCTCTTGCTCATCTCGTGCGGGATCTGGGAGGTCACCGACTGGGTCTTCGAGATCTTCTTCGAGACCAGGCGGTTGCGCTCCAGCATGTTCATGAAGTCCATGTTGCCGCCGAAGTTGAGCTGGTACGTGCGCAGCAGCTCGACACCGCGGTCCTCGAAGAGCTTCGCCAGGGCGCGGTGCACGATCGTGGCGCCGACCTGGCTCTTGATGTCGTCACCGACGATCGGCAGGCCGGCGTCGGTGAACTTCTGGGCCCACTCCGGGTCGGAGGCGATGAAGACCGGCAGGGCGTTCACGAACGCGCAGCCGGCGTCGATCGCGGCCTGGGCGTAGAACTTGTCGGCCTGCTCGGAACCCACCGGCAGGTAGGAGACGACCACGTCGACCTGCGCGTCGCGCAGCGCCTGGGCCACGTCCACCGGCGCGACGTCCGACTCCTCGATGATCTCCCGGTAGTACTGGCCCAGGCCGTCGAAGGTCGGGCCGCGCTGCACGGTGACGCCGGTCGGCGGCACGTCGCAGAGCTTGATGGTGTTGTTCTCGCTGGCGACGATCGCCTCCGCGAGGTCCATGCCCACCTTCTTGGCGTCGACATCGAACGCCGCGACGAACTGCACGTCCGAGACGTGGTAGTCGCCGAAGGTGACGTGCATGAGACCCGGGACGCGATCGTTGGGGTCGGCGTTCCGGTAGTACTCAACGCCCTGCACGAGGGACGAGGCGCAGTTACCCACACCGACGATGGCGACGCGGACGGAGCCCATAGCGTCTGCCTCCTTCTTCTTCATCACGGCCGCTCTGTCCTGGACTCTCCAGGCGGGGGCGGGCTGGTGTCTTCTCGTCGGCCACCGGCCGTCCCGCTTCGCGGGACCGTCGGGGCCCGGCCGGAGCGCTCGTTGGCGATGAGCTCCTCCAGCCAGCGGACCTCGCGCTCACAGGCGTCCAAGCCGTGGCGCTGCAGTTCCAGGGTGTAAGCGTCGAGGCGCTCGGCCGCCCGGGCCAGCACGTCGCGAAGCCCTTCGCGACGCTCCTCGATCTTTCTGCGGCGACCCTCCAGAATGCGCAGTCGGGTCGCCTGGTCGGTCCGGGCGAAGAACGCGAAGTGCACGCCGAAGCCCGTGTCGTCATACGTCTCGGGCCCGGCCTGCGCGATCAGCTGGGCGAAGCGTTCCTTGCCCTCCGCCGTGATCTTGTAGACCACCCGACCGCGCCGGCTGGTCAGCGCGGGGACCTCCTCGGCGGTGGCGGGCGCCTCGGTGGCTTCGGCGATCCAGCCCACCGCCTGCAGCCGGCGCAGGGTCGGATAGAGCGAGCCGTAGCTGATCGCCGCCCGGATCGCGCCGAGCTTGGCAGCCAACTCCTTGCGCAGCTCGTAGCCGTGCATCGGAGACTCCTGCAACAGGCCGAGGATGGCGAGTTCCAGCACTGGCCACCCTTCCTTTACCCTGGATGCGGAGCGGTAACCGCCGCGATGTATCGGACCGATACATCGCACGCTAGCGGATCGCGGTGGCCAGGGCAAACCCCCAATCCGGGGTCCCCTCGTCACGGATCGTCACCATGGTCGCCTCGTCCCGCCGGACCGCGTACCCTTCTCCGCATGCGTACGCAGCGCCAGGTCGTCGACTACTCGCTCCAGAAGCGAGCGGTGCTGCGTGAACTCCTGGCCGGCCGGGTCGGCACGTACGACGTCTGCGACGCGTCGCCGTACCTGAAGAACGCTGCTCGGTTCCACGGCGAGCCGACCGACGAGCGTTGTCCGATCTGCCGGAGCGAGAATCTGACGCACGTCCACTACATTTACGGGGACGAACTCAAGCAGTCCGCCGGCCAGGCCCGGACATTGGCCGAGTTGCCCATGCTGGCGATGACACTGCGTGAGTTCCAGGTCTTCGTGGTGGAGGTGTGCCTCGGCTGTGACTGGAACCATCTCGTCGAGCAGTACCTGCTCGGCAGGGACGGGCTGGCCGGGGGCACCGAGATCGGGCCGGAGCAGGGCGCGGGGGGCGGCGACGCCTCGTCCGCCGACGCCGGTCCGGTACGGCGGAGGCGAGAGGCGCAACGGTGATCCCAGTCCGACCGGCCGGCCGCGGTGCCGCGCAGGACCGCTGGGACAAGCGACGGTTGGTTGGTCTGATAAGCCCGATTGATTCGGAATCAACGCGACGCGTGCGGCACGCTGGTGCCGCGATGACGCGTGAAACAGCTCACGGCAACCCGGTGGCGGCGCAGCTGCGCCCCACCGCGACCGGCAGGGTGTGAGGAATGAACTCGTACGGCGATCCCAGTTCGCGTGGGCGGGCCCAGATCCCGAACCCGAGCGGTGAACCCGGACGGGGGGCGGACGACGCGTACCGCCGGCCCGCGGGCGACGCGCGCGGTGACGGCTGGTCGGCTCAGGACGGCTCGGCCTCCGCCGGACGCGCCTCGGTGGCGCCGCGCGGCTCCGCCTCGGGCGGACGGGCCTCGGTCGCGCCGCGCAGCGGCGGCGCCTCGGGCGCGGCGGCGGTCGGTGGGGCCTCGGTCGGCCGCGGCGGGCGCGCCTCGGTGCCCGTCTCCCCGGCGCCCGGCGGTCCGGTCGGGCGGGCGGGCGCGGGCCGCGCCTCGGTGCCGGTCTCCCCGGCGGCTCCCGCCGGCCGGGCCTCGGTCGGCGCGGCGTCGGTCGGTGCGGCCTCGGCCGGCCGGGCGAGCGTCGGCTCGGCGTCCGTCGGTGGCCTCGCGGGCCGGGCGTCGGTCGCCCGGGCGAGTGTCCCGGGTGGACCCGGTGGACCCGGTGGACCCGGTGGGCCGGGCCGTGGCGGCCGTGGCGCCGGCGACCCGGGCGGAGCGGCCCGGGCGCGCAAGCGCAAGCGGATGAACATGATCATCGCCGGCTTCGCGGTCTTCATCATGCTCGCCGGCATCGGCGTGGTCGGCTTCACGTACTACTCGACCAACGTCGTGCTGCCCGACGAGATCACCCCGCCGCAGGCGACCACCCTCTACGCCTTCGACAACAAGACGATCATCGCGAAGGTGGGCCAGGAGAACCGCACCCTGGTCACGATCGACAAGATCCCGCAGTTCGTGCAGGACGCGGTCGCGGCGGCCGAGGACCGGAACTTCTACCGGCACTCCGGTGTGGACTACAAGGGCATCGTCCGGGCCGCCTGGAACAACCTGAGTGGCGGCGACAAGCAGGGTGCCTCGACGATCACGCAGCAGTACGCGCGCAACGCGTACGACAACCTGAAGGACGACACGTACGCCCGGAAGGTGAAGGAGGCGATCCTCGCCTCCAAGCTGAACGACGAGTACACCAAGCCGGAGATCATGCAGCACTACCTCAACGTGATCTACTTCGGCCGGGGCGCCTACGGCATCCAGGCCGCGGCGCAGACCTACTTCGGCAAGGACATCGACAAGGTCAACCCGGCCGAGGGCGCGGTGCTGGCGGCCCTGATCAAGCAGCCGGAGCCGAGCGCGACCCACAAGGGCTACGACCCGGCGATCAACCCGACCGATGCCAAGGGCCGGTGGGACTACGTCATCGGCGGCATGATCCAGGAGGGGTGGCTGAACGCCGCCGGCAAGCCGGCAGCGCCGACCGAGTACCCGAGCAAGACGCTGAAGGCCCCGAAGAAGGGCGGCATCGGCATCGACTACGGCGTGAACACGCCGTACGGCAACGTGATCAACTACGTCCGGGAGGAGATGAAGGAGAAGGGGATCTGCGTCGACAGCGACGCCGAGGTCACCGACACCAAGCCGCTCTGCTCCCAGGCGCTGATGTCCGGCGGATTCCGGATCCGGACCACGATCGACACGAAGGTCCAGAAGGCGGCTCTCGACGCCGCTCAGCGCAAGACGAAGGAGTCGGAGCTCGACGGCCAGCCGAGCAACCTGATGGCCGCGGTGGTCTCGATCGACCCCAAGAACGGCCGGGTGCTCGCCTACTACGGCGGTGACACCGGCGTCGGCACCGACTACGCCGGCAAGAACACCGACTCCGCCGGAAACGTGTCCGGCGGTCACTCGCCCGGCTCCAGCTTCAAGATCTACACGCTGGCCGCGGCGCTCAAGGCGGGCAAGTCCCTCGAGTCGCGCTGGAAGGGCAAGGCCTTCACGCCGAAGGGCACCAAGTTCAAGGTCAGCAACGCCGGCACCGACAACCCGCCCTGCGGCAACTCCTGCACCCTGGAGCTGTCGACGCTGAAGTCGTACAACGTGCCCTTCTACTACGTCACCGAGGAGATCGGCCCGGACAAGGTCATCGACATGGCCAAGTCGGCCGGTGTCACCACGATGTGGCGGACCGACACCAACCCGGCGAAGCCGTACGACCTGACCAACACCGACCCGAAGGAGATCGCGCCCTCGCCCTTCTTCCACGTGGTCGGCTACGGCCAGTACCCGATCACGGTGCTGGACCACGCCAACGGCGTCGCCACCTTCGCCAACGAGGGCGTCTACAACAAGGCGCACTTCCTCTACTCGGTCGAGAAGCAGAACGACGTCACCGGTAAGTGGGAGAAGGTCGGCGGCGAGAAGCTCAAGCCGGAGCGGCGGATCGAGAAGGACGTCGTAGCCGACGTGACCGCGGTCCTGGAGAAGTACCCCGGCCAGGTCAACCACCGGCTCGACGACGGCCGCAAGGCGGCGTCCAAGACCGGTACCTGGGAGCAGAAGGAGAACAGCCCGGAGAACGGCGACGCCTGGATGATCGGCTACACGCCGCAGCTCGCCACCGCTGTCTGGGTCGGCAACGTCAAGGAGCGGAAGCCGCTCAAGACGAAGGACGGCACCCGGATCAGCGGCGGCAACCTGCCGGGTGAGATCTGGGAGCGGTTCATGGACCAGGCGCTCAAGGGCAAGGAGAAGGTGGACTTCCTGCCTCCGTCGAAGATCGGCGACCCGAACTCCGGCAACGGCGAGGCGCCGCCGCCGGCGTCCCCGCCGCCGTGCGCCGACCCGTTCGGTGTGCTCTGCCCGCCCAACGGCGGCGGCAACCCGGGCGGCGGCAACCCCGGTGGTGGCAACCCCGGTGGCGGGATCGACCCGTTCACCCCGCGGCCCGGTGGCAACGGCAATGGTGGTAACGGCGGTGGCCTGCTACCCGGCATCAGACCGGAGACCACCACAGAACCGCGATGAGGTTCTGACACGTGCTGACGCCGCCGGCGGCCGGACCCTCGTCCGGCCGCCGGCGGCGTCTTGCGTACCGGCAAGTCCGGACCGGGACAGGACGCGGACCCGGAACGTACGGCAGGATGCCTCTTCATGAGCACCCAGTCGACGTCCGGCCTCGACGATGCCAGCACGACCGACCACCCGTCCCGCTCCGACGGCTTCGTCCGGGGCGTCTCCGGGATGATCGGCGGCCCGTTGGGCGACCACGCCGTGGCGCTCGACCGGCCGGCGGGGCGCGAACGCCGCTTCTGGACGGCGGCCCGGATCGTGCTGGCGCTGGCCTGCCTGACCCTCGCCCTGCACTGGGTGCAGAAGTCCCCCTGCCAGGACGGCGCGTGGCAGAACAACGTGCAGTACACCCGGTTCTGCTACACCGACGTGCTCGCCCTCTACTACGCGGAGGGGCTCAACGAGGGCAAGGTTCCCTACCGCGACCATGCCGTCGAGTACCCGGTGCTGACCGGCTACTTCATGGGCGCGCTGGGCCTGCCCGTGCACGCGCTCGGCGCCGGCGACCCCGGCATCAACCAGGGCCAGTGGTTCTACAACCTCAACGCGCTGGTGCTCGGCGCGCTCGCGGTGGCCACCGTCGCGGTGATCCTCGCGCTGCGCCGCCGACGACCCTGGGACGCCGCGCTCTTCGCGTTGGCGCCCGCGCTGGTGCTCACCGCCACCGTCAACTGGGACCTCCTCGCCGTCGGGCTGGCCGCGTTCGGCCTGTTGGCCTGGGCGCGGAGACGGCCCGTGGTGGCCGGCGTGCTGCTCGGGCTCGCCGGAGCGGCGAAGCTCTGGCCGCTCTTCCTGCTCGGTCCGATCCTGGTGCTCGCGCTCCGTGCGAATCGGCTTCGCGCCGCTCTCACCGCCGTGGCCGCCGCCGTGGTGGCGGTGGTCGCGGTGAACCTCCCCGCCGCAGTGCCGTACTGGGAGAACTGGGACCGGTTCTTCGAGCTGAACAGCAAGCGCGACATCGACTGGGGTACCCTCTGGTACATCGGCCGCTACCTGGACGGCAAGGTCGGCAACCCCACGGAGCTCGGCCCGTTCGAGTGGCTGAACGCCAACACCCCCACGCTCAACGCGCTGACGTACGCCCTCTTTGGTCTGGCCTGCTTCGGCGTGGCCATGCTGGCGTTGCTGGCCCCACGCCGCCCTCGGCTGGCCCAGCTCGGCTTCCTGGTGGTCGCCGCGTTCCTGATCTTCAGCAAGGTGTGGTCCCAGCAGTTCGTGCTCTGGCTGCTGCCGCTCGCCGTGCTCGCCCGGCCACGGTGGGGCGCCTTCCTGGCGTGGCAGGCGGCCGAGGTCTGCTACTTCGCGGCCTTCTACGGCGAGCTGCTCGGCGCGGCGACCGCCAAGCCGGTGTTCCCCGAGGGCGTCTTCGTGCTCGCCGCCACGCTGCGGCTGGTCACCGTGGCGGTTCTCTGCGGGCTGATCGTGCGCGACATCCTGCACCCGGAACGCGACCCGGTCCGGGCCACCTACCCGGACGACCCGGACGGCGGTGTGCTCGACGGCGCGCCGGACGCGGATTGGCTCCCCCGGCGGCGGCAGCCGACGCTACCCGCCGAGCCGCTACCGGCTACCGGTTGAGCCCGGCCCGCCCGCTGGCTGGGTCGGCAGTGACGTCGGCAGGCCGCTCGGCAGTGAGGTCGGTAGGCCGCTCGGCAGTGACGTCGGCAGGCCAGTCGGCAGATCGGTCGGGAGACCGGGTTGGCCGCTCTGGGTCGGCTGCGGCCGGGGAACCGCCGACGCATCGCCGGCGAAGAGGCGGTAGACCACCGCGTCGCCGATCTCCTCCCGGGTGATGCCGAGCGAGTCCACCGGCATGTCGACGGTGAACTCCCAGGGCGTTCCGGCGAGTTGGTCGCGCAGCAGCACCACGTTCCGCACGCCCAGCGTCCGCAGGTATTCGACGCTGGTCTGGTCGGGGAACGTCTGGGTGACCCGACGGGCCTCGTCCAGCTGCCGCGGAGTGAAGCCGCTGCCGCCGTTCACCACGTCCTGGAAGTGCGTGGTGGACCAGAGCATCACGTGCTGGTCGAGGCTCTGGTTGCTGGGCAGGACCAGCATCGGGCCGTCCACCAACCGCATCGCGGCCGGTTGGGCCGGCACCACCGGGTGCGGCGTGGTGTTCAACCCCTCGACCGTGACCAGGAGCAACGGCAGCAGGGTGGCCAGCCGCAGCCAGGGGCCCGGCCAGGACGGGATCCGCTGTGCGGCGAGTTCGCGTACCCGGTCGGTGAGGGCGGTGACCGCGCCGGCGGCCAGCAGGCCGAGCAGCAGGGTGACCCAGAGCATCAGCCGGCCGGGGGTGCGCAGGCCGTTCCAGCCGGGGAGGTGCTCGAACAGCGGGACGTAGGTGAAGGTGCCGCCGAAGAACCGGGTGCCCATCGCGAGCACCATGGCCACCAGCACACCCGCGAGCAGCAGCGCCCGCTGCCGCAGCTTCCAGACCGAGAAGAAGAGGCCGCCGGCGGCCAGGGCGTAGAGCACGAACCCGGGCAGCAGGGTCATCTCGGGGTGCCAGGGCAGGGCGGCCCGGGCGCCCTCGTGCAACCCGCCCCAGATGCGCGACTCGGCCGGCGCGGTGACGAAGCCGGACGCGGGCGGCGAGAAGATGGCGATGTCGCCGACGGTGCGCTCGGCGTACGGGTGCAGCTCCGTCACGTTGAAGTAGGGGATCGCCATGAGCAGGCCGACGCCGGCGAAGAGCACCCCACCGACCAGGTTGGCCGTCACCAGCCGGTTGCCGAAGGGCCGGCGCTCCGGCCAGAACCAGGTCTGGCGGACGAACCAGGTGACGGCGGCGACGAACACGGTGCCGCCGAGGAAGTACGCGAACGGCAGGCCGACGCCGAAGCCGAGGCTCAGCTGCCAGGCCGCCACGAACCAGCCGGCGTAGACCCAGCCGTCGTGCCGGCGCTCCGGCCGGTAGCCGTGTCGCAACGACCAGCCGTGCCCGCGGGCCAGCATGGCCAGGGCTAGCGGGATCCCGCCGTTGGAAAGCACGTGCAGGTGCCCGGCCTGGGCCAGCAGCCACGGCGCGTACGCGTAGCTCACCCCGGCCACGGCGGCGCCCATCCGGCCCGAGCCGAGCTGCCGGGCCAGCGCGTACGCCCCGAACGTGGCGAGCGCGTGTGCCAGCACGAACATGATGTTGTAGCGCAGGATGGCGGCCTCGGGGCCGCTGCCGATCATGCCGGCGGGGGCGTAGCCGAGCAGGGTGTCGGAGAACGCGAAGCTCCACGCCTCCGGGAAGAACGTGTTGGACTGCCACAGCTGGGCGGGGTTGGCCAGCAGGATGTGCCCCGACCAGGCCATCTGCCAGGCCTGCAGACTCGGATCCCAGTGGTCCTGCGGGAGCGTGTAGCGCGGGTAGCGCAGCGTCGGCCAGGTCATCAGCACCGCGAGGGCCAGCGAGCCCAGCGCCGCCAGCGTCCACTCGTGGATCAGGACGCGACCGACCGCCCGGGCCGCCCGACGAGGGCGGCTCGGCACCAGCTCCGGCGCGGGCCCGAACGCGGCCCACGGGTCCGACTTCGCCTTGCCGTCGGCGGCGTCACCGGTCGTCTCCCCACCGGCCTTCCCGGCGGTGTCCGTGCTGGCCGTCTCGGCGGTGTCCGTGCGGTTCGGCACGGCGGTGTCCGCGCGGTTCTGCACGGCGGTATCCGTGCGGTTCTGCACGGCGGTGTCCGCGCCGGCCTTCCCGGCCGGGTCCGCGGGGTTGTTCTCGGCGGTGTCCGCGCTGGTCGCCCCGGCGGTGTCCGCGCCGGTTTTTGTCGGGGCGATCGCGTCGGTGGTCCTCCCCGACGTGTTCGTCTCGCCCGGCGTCCCTGTGGTGGTCACGTCTGTCGGCCCTCCGGAGGCGCCCGCGTCGGCGGTCGCGTCGGGGACGTCGCCGGACCCGGCGCCGACGGCCGGGCGGGCCGCCGAGGTGGCGGCACCGGCGGGGGTGGTCACGCGTTCGTGGCTGTCGTCGGCGGGCGCGGGCAGCGTGCCGCCGGTCTCGGACCGTCCGTTGGTCATGCGGTCGGCCGCTCCGCGCCGAGCTGCTCGCGGAGGAACGCGATGTCGTCCGCCTGGCCTGTCACGCCTCCCGGTGTCTCGACGACCACCGGTGCGCCCGCGGCCCGGATCACCGCCACCACCAGGTCCGGGTCGATGGTCCCGCCGCCGAGGTTGTCATGCCGGTCCTGACCGGAGTTGAAGTCGCCCTTGGAGTTGTTGGCGTGCACCAGGTCGATACGGCCGGTGATCGCCTTGACCCGGTCGACCAGACCGAGCAGCTCCTCGCCGCCGGCGTGGGCGTGGCAGGTGTCCAGGCAGAAGCCGACCTCGAACTCACCTACGGCGTCCCAGAGCCGGGCCAGCGCGTCCAGCCGCCGGGCGCAGGCGTTCTCGCCGCCGGCGGTGTTCTCGATCAGGACCGGCACGCCGAACCCGCCCGAGTCGGCCGCGTACGCGAAGGTCTTCCGCCAGTTGTCGAAGCCGATCGCCAGGTCGTCGCCCGCGTTGACGTGACCACCGTGGACGATCAGCCCCTTCGCCCCCACGTCGGCGGCCGCGCCGGCGTGCCCCAGGAGCAGCTTGCGGCTGGGGATCCGGATCCGGTTGTTGAGGGTCGCCACGTTGATGACGTACGGCGCGTGCACATAGAGGTCGACCTCGGCGGCGCGCAGGCGCTCCGCGTCCTCCCGGGGCTTGGGGGCCTTCCACCCCTGCGGGTCGGAGAGGAAGAACTGCACGGTGTCGGCGGCTCGGGAGGCCGCCTCCGCCAGCGGGTCGGTCGAATCGACGTGGGCTCCGATACGCATGCAGGCGAGCCTACGTCGGACGCCCGGCGAGCGGGGTAACGGCGGGTGAGGAGTCGCCGCGCACTCTCGTCACCCGCCCGCCCGACGCTCGTTGATGAGGTGGAGTGGAAGGCCAGCTCCCCGGCGCTCCGGGCGACGTCCGCCGAGCGCCGGTCGGGACGGCCAGCCACCCGGCAGCGGGGCCACCCTCGCCGTGCGGCCCGGCGCGGCGAGGGCCGTTCCGGACGAGGCGGAAATGGTCCCGTGGAGATTCTCGGAATTTTGTGCCATTTCCCCCGACAAGTGACGAGAGCCGTTGTATCGTCAGGTAACAACACGATAAAGCTCCGCGGGGCGTCTTCGGTCCAACCTCATCGGTGTGGTCGTTCCTCCCCAGGTCCCACCCAAGGAATGCGGACGGGACGCCCCGCGGCCCCGTGGACGGGGGTCCGCTGCCGGCCGGATGGTCGGCGCGGGCCCCCGTCACCGCGTCCCGGTGCCGGCCGCGTGGCCACCCGGGGCATGATCGTCCGGGCCGGGTATCCTGGTCCGGTTGTCCGCGCCCGGCCGGGTCCCCCCGGTCCCGGAGCGGCCACGACGCACGACCTCCTGCCACGGAAGGACCGTGGCCGCTTAGCCCACAGGAGGTGAGCACGTCTTGCGTCATTACGAAATCATGGTGATCCTCGACCCCAGCCTCGAGGAGCGCACCGTCGCCCCGTCGCTCGACACGTACCTGAACGTGATTCGGACCGCGGGTGGCTCGGTCGAGAAGACCGACGTGTGGGGCCGCCGGCGCCTCGCGTACGAGATCAACAAGAAGGCCGAGGGCATCTACGCCGTCATCGACCTCCAGGCGACGCCTGGTGCGGTGGCCGAGCTGGACCGTCAGCTCCGACTCAACGAGTCGGTGCTGCGCACCAAGGTCATTCGCCCGGAGATGCGCTAAGCATTCACCCCGGCCCGCCCGGATCAGCCTCATCGACGCTGTCGTACGGCTCTGGGAGCCTGTATGGCAGACGATGAGTGCGCGAGGAGATGGTCATGGCAGGAGACACCACCATCACGGTCATCGGCAACCTGACCGATGACCCCGAGTTGCGGTTCACCCCTAACGGTGCCGCGGTCGCCAAGTTCCGAGTCGCCTCGACTCCGCGGTTCATGGACCGCGCGTCGGGCGAGTGGAAGGACGGCGAGCCGCTGTTCCTCGCGTGCACCGTCTGGCGTCAGGCCGCCGAACACGTCGCCGAGTCGCTCCAGCGGGGCGCCCGGGTGATCGTGTCGGGTCGGCTGCGGCAGCGGTCCTACGAGACCCGTGAGGGCGAGAAGCGCACCGTCATCGAGCTCGAGGTCGACGAGATCGGCCCGTCGCTGCGCTACGCCACGGCGAAGGTGCAGAAGATGTCCCGCTCCGGCGGTAGCGGCGGCGGCTTCGGTGGCGGTGGCGGTGGTGGCCAGCAGGGCGGCGGAGGAAACTTCGACGACCCCTGGGCCTCGGCCGCGCCCACCCCCTCGCGCACCGGTTCGGGCGGCGGAAACTTCGACGAGGAGCCCCCGTTCTAATGGCGCCGAGCGCCCGCGATCGCAAACCAGGAGCAAGAGCAATGGCCAAGGCTGCGGCACTTCGCAAGCCGAAGAAGAAGGTGAACCCGCTCGACAAGGACGGGATCACCTACATCGATTACAAGGACACCGCGCTGCTGCGCAAGTTCATCTCCGACCGCGGCAAGATCCGCGCTCGGCGGGTGACCGGCGTCACCTCGCAGCAGCAGCGGCAGATCGCCCGTGCGGTCAAGAACGCCCGCGAGATGGCGCTCCTGCCGTACACGGCCACCACCCGCTGAGAGGAGGCACCGATATGAAGATCATCCTGACTCAGGAGGTGACCGGCCTCGGTGCCCCCGGCGACATCGTCGAGGTGAAGGACGGCTACGGCCGTAACTACCTGCTGCCGCAGGGCTTCGCGATCGCCTGGACCAAGGGTGCGGAGAAGCAGGTCACCCTGATCAAGCGGGCCCGTTCGGCCCGGGAGATCCGTGACCTCGGCCACGCCAACGAGGTCAAGGGCCAGCTCGAGGGTCTGAAGGTCAACCTGAAGGCCCGCGCCGGCGACGGCGGTCGGCTCTTCGGCTCGGTCACCCCGACCGAGATCGTCGACGCCGTCAAGGCCGCCGGCGGTCCGGTCCTCGACCGCCGCCGGCTGGAGCTGCCCGGTCACATCAAGTCGACCGGCGCCTACCCGGTGCGGATCAAGCTGCACCCCGAGGTGACGGCCTCGTTCAACCTGAACGTCGTCGCCTCCTGACCCACCCGGCACCACACCAGGGCCCGCACCGAGCGATCGGTGCGGGCCCTGGTCGTCTCGGTTCGCGGATCAGCCGATCGGCTGCCCGGTCACCACACTGATCACCACGGTCGACAGGCCACCACCCACGACCGCCGAGGCGAGCGCGATCGTGGTGGCACGCCACGTCGTCCCGACCCGCCGCAACAGCGCCGCGACCACCAGGCTGCTGACCAGCGCCAGACCGAACCGGGGCGCCGCGGCGACGAGAGAGCCGAGCGCGTGTGCCCGGGGCGAATCGCAGCCGCCGCCGCTGATGTCGGTGACGCAGCCCTCCGGCGCCCGGGAGTCGAGCGTCAGCAGCCACACGAAGATCAGCAGGGCGGGGAGCAGGTAGCAGGCGGCCGTGTACAGCAGCGACCGGAACGGCCCGCCCGGATCGGGATCGAGAAGGTCGTCCTCCAGACGCCGCGGCCAGCCGCCCGTGCCCACCGCCTCGATCCGCCGCCGCACCGATGCGACGCCGGACCCACGGGGGGCACCGACCGGCTCGGCCCGCCGACGGCTCGGCCCGTAGGCCCCGGGCGCGCTGCGCGGCCGCGGCGCGGTGTACGTGACCACCGGCGAGCGAGGCGCCGACGTCGGCGGATCCATCCACCGGGGGTCGTCACCCGCCAGCCGCGTGCCCGACCAGAATCCGTCGTCCTGCCCGGACCAGGACCAGCCCTCCGGCTCAGCGGCCGGCCCGGAGCGCGGTGGCTCCGTCCGGTCCCAGCGGCCCGGGTCGGTGTAGCGGTCGAACTGACCGGTGCTGTCCGGCTGCTCCCAGCGACCGCCGGCCTCCGGCTGGCCCCACTGCCCCGTGGTGTCCCACCGATCGGTGGTGTCCCACCGGCCCGTACCGGCGGCCGGCGGCCAGGCGTGCACACCCGAGGCGTCCCACGGGTCGACCGGCGGCTGATAAGTCGGCTCCGGATCCTCGGTGCGCCGGGCCGCTCCGCCCCACGGATCGGCCGGCGGGCGGGACCAAGAGTCCTCGGCCTCGGCCGCGCGCCGCCGTCGCCGCCCGGGCGGGTCCGGGTCGCGTCGCGGGAAAGGGTCCGGATCCCTTCGCGACGCCGGGTCCGCCGTCGACGGCGACTCGTCCCCACCGGACCAGGTCACCTGAGGGCGGCCGGTGGGCGCCCGGCGGGGACGACGCTCCGCGAACGACCCGGAGACCGGTTCGTCCTTCGCGGACTCGGCTCGCCGGCTCCCCACGTACCCCTGGTCCTGCGGGCGGTCGGACGTCCACTCCCGAGTGTGGTCCGACTCCGGGCCCGCGCCGATCGCCGGCAGCTCCCGCCAACTGGTCTCGCGGACCCCACGCCAACTGCTGGTGGTCTCGGTGGTGCGCCAATCGGCGCGGGAACCCGGCCGGGACGACTCGTCATCGTCGTCGTCATCGGGCGCGGCGTGCCGCCCACCACCGTCGGCGCGGCGGACACCGGACTCCACCGCCCAGCGCGGCAGGTACTCGTCGACCGGCTCCTCCGGCGCCCGCTCGATCGCTCGGCGAGGACTCGGCGTGCGGTAGCGCGCGGCCGACCGGGACGGGTCGACCGAGGAAATGTCGGACTCGTCCCACGTGGCGATCGGCTCGCGCTCGCGCGGGCTGCCCTCCCCGCGTCCCCAGTCCCGGTAACTCACGGCCGGAGCGTGACCCTTCTCAACCGATGGCGCAATCCGCTGTCCAGGTGTAGCCGTTCGCTGGAGATAGTACGGGACGAACGACTGCCAGGCCCGACCGAAAACTTCCCCTCCACAGGGTGGGGATCACGTCGTTCCAGGTCAGCGGATTTTGGCGGGGAATTCCCCAGCGGTTGTCCACAGCCTGTGCACACGCTGCGCACATGCTCGTGCACCGGCGTCCACAGGTTGTCCCGAGGCTCGTCCACCGGTGTTGTTGAGTCGCTGAACTCGGCTTCCGTATGGTTGGCCCCCGACCACCCGCGCGATGACCCCCCGATCGACCGGTCCGGTCGGCAGAAAGTGTCACACCTGGGCGGTAGAGCTCGTACCAGGATCCGACGCAGTGGAGGGGGACCCGTGTCGGTCACCGACGACAGGCGGGCGGAGCCACGCGGCGGCGCGCAGCCCCCCGCGCCCGCGCAGCGGGACGGCCAGTTCGACAAGACCCCGCCCCAGGACGTGGCAGCCGAGCAGTGCGTCCTCGGCGGCATGCTGCTCTCCAAGGACGCCATCGCCGACGTCGTAGAGATCCTCAAGACCAACGACTTCTACCGGCCGGTGCACGCCACCATCTTCGACACGATCCTGGAGATCTACGGTCGCGGCGAGCCCGCCGACCCGATCACTGTGGCGGCCGCCTTGACCGACTCGGGCGACCTCGCCCGCATCGGTGGCGCGCCCTACCTGCACACGTTGATCGCCAGCGTTCCGACCGCCGCGAACGCCGCCTACTACGCCCGGATCGTCAGCGAACGGGCGGTCCTGCGCCGGCTCGTCGAGGCCGGCACGAAGATCGTGCAGCTGGGCTACGGCACCGCCAACGGCGGCAGCCGCGACGTGGACGACATCGTCGATCTCGCCCAGCAGGCTGTCTACGACGTCACCGAGCGCCGCGTCAGCGAGGACTTCGCCGTCCTGGCCGACATGCTCCAGCCCACCCTGGACGAGATCGAGGCCGTGGGTGCCCAGGGCGGGGTGATGACCGGCGTGCCCACCGGCTTCACCGATCTGGACCGGCTGCTCAACGGCCTCCACCCGGGCCAGTTGATTATCGTGGCAGGCCGGCCTGGTTTGGGAAAATCTACGGCAAGTATGGATTTTGCCCGGAACGCTGCCATTCGCGCCAACCAGGCGGCGGCGATCTTCTCGCTGGAAATGAGCAAGGTCGAGATCGTCATGCGACTGCTCTCGGCCGAGGCCCGGGTGCCCCTGCACGTGCTGCGCAGCGGCCAGCTCTCCGACGACGACTGGACCAAGCTGGCCCGCTGCATGGGCGAGATCAGCGAGGCGCCGCTCTTCGTCGACGACACGCCGAGCATGAACCTCATGGAGATCCGGGCCAAGGCGCGCCGGCTCAAGCAGCGGCACGACCTCAAGATGATCGTGGTCGACTACCTCCAGCTGATGACCTCGCCCAAGCGCACCGAGAGCCGGCAGCAGGAGGTCGCGGACCTGTCGCGGGGTCTCAAGCTGCTCGCCAAGGAGGTCGAGTGCCCGGTGATCGCGGTCAGTCAGCTGAATCGTGGCCCCGAACAGCGCACCGACAAGCGCCCGCAGCTGTCCGATCTGCGGGAATCTGGGTCAATTGAGCAGGATGCGGACGTCGTCATCCTGCTGCACCGCGACGACTACTACGACAAGGAGTCGCCCCGGGCCGGCGAGGCGGACTTCATCGTCGCCAAGCACCGAAATGGGCCGACCGACACGGTGACCGTCGCCGCGCAGCTGCACCTGTCCCGCTTCGTCGACATGGCCATCGTCTGATCCGCACCCGTCGGCCGGGGTCGGACGCGACGGCCGGCGGAGTCCGCACGCCAGTCAGCCGAGCAGCGGGAACCAGCCGGCGACCTCGCCCAGTTCCAGCCGGTCCCGGTCGCTGAGCGGGACGCGTCCGGCCGCCTTCAGCAGGAACTCGTGGTCGTCCCAGGCCACCGGCCGGACGGCCTCGTCGCTCAGCAGGCCGTCCATGGTGGTCACCGCGACCCCGCTGGCAAGCGGGCCGGGCAGTGGCGCCGCGGGCAGGTCGAGCACCAGGTCGAGGTGGTGGACGACCGCCTCGGTGGTGAGGGTGGCAAGGAAGTCCGCCACCCGGAGCACGTGGCCCTGGGTGGCCACGTGCTCGGTCGGGTCGGCCGCGGCGGCGGCGCGGACGGCGGCGGATGCGGTGTCCGACCAGTAGCGGACCAGGCCGGAGGGTCGGTCGAAGGCGGCTGCCGACCGGCGTACCCATCGGGCGTGCCGGGCGCCGAGGTCGTCACCGCCGGTGGAGGCTGCCTGCCAGTAGCTGACGTCGTCGACGTCGGCCGGGCCGGCGGCCGGGCTGGCCAGCGTCACCAGCGCCCGTTGCGCGTCGCAGAGCAGGTGGAACAGCAGGTCGTCGACGAGCCAGCCCCGGCACCGGGTCGGCCGTTGCAGCTCGTCGTCGTCGAGGTCGGCGACCACCTCGGTGATCCCCTGGTACGCCTGGGCCAGCGCCTCGTGCTGCGGGATGGGCGTCATGGCGTGCAGCTTCGCACGGACCGCCGCGCCGATCACGGCAAGCGCCGTGGGCGCCGCCGCGACCTCCGGGCGCGCACGGCAAGCGCGGCGGGCACCGCCGCGACCACCGGTAGCAGCACGGATCCGACGCGACGACGGGACGGCCGGCCCGGGCGGGTGCCGGGCCGGCCGTCGGGGCTGTCGTGACGGACTCAGCCGAACATCTCGTCGAGGAAGCTCTTGTGCTTCTTCCGCCGGTAGTGGCCGTGGTAGCCGTGGTGCTGCTGGCCGTGGCCGTAGGCGGGGGCGGGAGCGGGCGGGTAGCCGTGCGCCGGCGGGGGCGGCGGAGGCGGGGGCACCGCCCCGTAGCCGGGCTGGTGCGGCGCGGGAGCCGGCGGCGGGTAGCCGCCCGGCTGGTGAGCGGGCTGGGCAGCGGGGCCGGACGCCTGCTGGCGGTTCCAGTTCGCCTCCGCCTCGAACAGCTTCTCCAGCTCGCCGCGGTCGAGGAAGATCCCCCGGCACTCGCCGCACTGGTCGATGACGACACCGCTGCGCTCGTACTGGCGCATTTCTCCGTGGCACTTGGGACAGGTGAGGCTCATCACCCGACGGTACCTGGTCGGGTCACGCTGTCGCCCGCAACGTTTCCGTGACCTCCTCGTCGGACACCTCGTGGAAGTCGTCGTAATAGGCGCTCACCGCCATGAACTCCGGCGGATGCTGGGCACAGATCACCTGGTCGGCCTCGGCGGCCAGCATCTCGTACGCCTCCTGCGAGCCGACCGGCACCGCGACCACCACCCGCCGCGCGCCGAGCCGGCGGGCGACCTCCACGGCGGCGCGCGCGGTGGCGCCGGTGGCCAGGCCGTCGTCGACGATCACGGCGGTACGGCCGGTGAGGTCGAGCGGCGGCCGCCCGGCCCGGTAGAGCTGTTCCCGCCGCTCCAACTCGGCCTGCTCCCGCCGGCGGGTCTCGGCGATGTCCTCCGAGCTGAGCCGGCCCGCCACCTGCTCGTTGAGCACCTGCACACCGCCCGGGCCGAGCGCGCCGAAGGCCACCTCCCGGGCCCAGGGCATGCCGAGCTTCCGGATTACCAGCACGTCCAGGGGACCGCCGAGCCGTTCGGCGACCACCTGCGCCACCGGTACGCCGCCGCGTACCAGGCCCAGGACGCTGACGTCCGGTTCGCCGATCAGTCCGGTGAGCCGGTCGGCGAGCACCCGGCCCGCCTCGGCGCGGTCGCGGTAGGTCGTCATGCCTCAGGTCTACGCCCTGCCGCGCTCCGTCGCCCGCCAGTTGGCCGAATGAGCCCGGGCGGTCGGAACGGCGGCGGACAGCGCCGGGGTGTGCAGGGCGGGTGCCCAGACCAGCAGGGCGAGCGGGTAGAGCAGGTACCCGAACCGGGTGGAGGGCATCAGGGCGATAGCGGCGAGCAGCCCGTACCCGCAGATCAGCGCGGAGGCGGCGGCGGTGCGGGGCGGACGGCGGGCGAGCCGGACGGCGATCGCCGCCCCGGCCGCGAGCAGCAGCGCGGCGGCGATCACCCGTCCGCCGGGCAGCCCGGTCGCGATGAGGTGCCCGGGAAACGGGGACTGCGCGGGGCTGGTCACCAGCCCGTGGCCGAGGGGGAAGCGGAGGACGTTCTCGACCAGCGCGTCGCGGTCGACCAGCAGGGCGGGCAGCAGGGCCACTACGGGCAGCCCGACGGCGCCGGCGGCGACGCGGGCGCCGGCCCGCCGGGTGACCCCCCAGATGATCAGGACCAGGGCGACCGGCCCCGCGAAGAGCTTGAGGGCGCCGGCGAGCCCGACCGCGACGCCGGCCCAGCCGGCCCGGCCGGTGGCGGCGAGTGCCAGGGCCAGCAGGCAGAGCGCGAGTACGGGCAGGTCGTCGCCGCCGGTGGCGAGGGTGAGGGCGCAGATCGGCAGCACGGTGGCGGCCTGCACGGCGCGGAGCAGGGCGGGGTCCCGGCGTTCGGTCGCGGCGTCCGTGCCGGTGCCGATCGGGTGGCGGCGGAGCGCGGTGACCGCGAGGACGAGGGCCAGCGCGGTGCCGACCGCGAACCAGACCCGGGCGTCGGTCCACCAGCCGGCCGCCACCGCGCGGGGCAGCCCGAAGAGGGCCATGCCCGGCTGGTACGGGGTGTAGCCGAGCAGCCGTTCGTCGGCGGGGAGCGCGGCGATGGCGTCGTGGCCGAGGTATGGGGTGCCGTGGTCGACGAGCCGGGTGCCGGCCTGCTCGACGACGAGCACCTCCTCCTGTGCCCGGTCGGTCCGGCCGGCCGCCCGCTGGATGCTCTGCTGGATCAGCGGCAGCAGCGCGGTGGTCGCCCAGGTGAACCCGGTGACCGCCAAGCGGGCCGGCAGCCCGGTGAGCGGTGAGTCGGGGCGCCGGCGACGGAGCAGCAGCTGGCCGGCGACCGCCAGCGTGGCGATCAGGTAGCCGACGGCGGCTGTGGCGCCCCAGGCGCGGTGCGGGAGCAGGGTCGAGGTGGCGGCGGTGAGCGCGGCGAAGCCGGCCGAGACGGCGTAGAGGCCGAGGTCGAGGGCGAGGCCGCCGGCGGCGGTGTCGAGGGTCCGCCAGCCGCGGCGGCGGGCGGTCGGGGCTGCGGCGGTCACGCGGGCAAGTGTGGCAGCCGGTCGCGGCGGCCGGGCGGGCGGCGGCCGGGGGCGAGGCGGATCACGGCGCCGGCGTCGTACAGCGGGGGCGCCAGCGTGCCCGGGCTGCCGCCGGAGCCGCGCTGGAGTGCGGCCAGCAGCGTGCCGGCGGGGACCGGACGGGAGAATAGGTGGCCCTGGCCGGCCGCGCACCCCAGCTCCCAGAGCGCCCGGCGCTGCGGTTCGCTCTCCACGCCCTCGGCCACGACCGTCAGGTCGAGGCTGCGGCCGAGGTCGAGGGTGGAGCGGATGACCGCGGCGGCCTCGGCCGAACTCTCCATCGCGGTGACGAAGCTCCGGTCGATCTTCAATTCGTGGACCGGGATCCGGGAGAGCAGGCTCAACGAGGAGTAGCCGGTGCCGAAGTCGTCCAGCGCGAGCCGTACGCCCTCGTCCCGGAGCCGGCTGAGCACCCGGTCGACCACGTCGAGCTGGCTGAGGGTGAGGGTCTCGGTCAGCTCCAGCACCAGCCGGTCGGCGGGGAGGTCGTGCGCGCGGAGCCGGGCCAGCACCGAGCCGGGGAACCGGGCGTCGAGCAGGCTGCGCGGGGAGACGTTGACCGCGACCGGTATGTCGAAGCCGGCGTCCCGCCAACTGGTCACGGCGATCAGCGCCTGGTCGAGGATGGCCTCGGCGAAGGCCGGCAGCAGGCCGGAGCGCTCCACCGCCTCCAGGAAGCGCAACGGGTCGATCATGCCGTGCGTGGGGTGGTGCCAGCGGGCGAGCGCCTCGGCCGCGGTGACCTCGCCGCTGGCGAGGTCGACGATGGGCTGGAAGTTGACGGTGAACTCGTGGTCGGCGACCGCGCGGGGAAGCTCGCCGCCGAGGGTGAGCCGGCCGAGGTCGGCGGTGTCCCGGGTCGGGGCGTACGTGGAGATCCGCTGGCCGGCCCGCTTGGCCTGGTACATGGCTACGTCGGCGCGGCGGAGCAGCTCGGCCATCCCGCCGGTGGCCGGTGCGGCCGCGATGCCGCCGCTCGCCTCGACGCTGATCCGCATGCCGTCGAGGTCGAACGGCTCGTGCAGCGCCGCGAGCAGGCCCTCCGCCCGGTGGGCGGCCACCGCGGGCGCCGGCAGGCCGCGCAGGAGCACGGCGAACTCGTCGCCGCCCAGCCGGGCCACCAGGTCGTCACCCTGGGCCGCGCCGCGTAGCCGCTCGGCCACCTGGACCAGCACCTGGTCGCCGGCGGCGTGACCGAGGGTGTCGTTGACCTCCTTGAAGTGGTTGAGGTCGACCAGCACGAGGGCGGTCACCCCGTCGGCGTGCCGGACGCTGAGCTGTTCGGTGCCACGTTCCAGCAGGTGCCGCCGGTTGGCCAGGCCGGTGAGGGCGTCGTGGCTGGCGGCGTAGGCGTGGTCCTCGGCGACCCGGGCCAGTTCGGCGTACGCCTGCGCGTTGCGTACGGCCGTGCACAGGGCGGAGGCGAAGGTCTGCAGGGTGTACCGCTCCCGCTCGGAGAGCTGGACCGGTCCGCGGAACCGCAGCCGGAGCACGCCGACGTCGACGGCGCGGTCGTGCCCTTCGAGGGGGGCCGGGACCACGGTGCCGTCGACGGTGGTCGGCTCGTCACCCGACCCGTCGTACGTGATGACGCCGTCGGCGCCGCCGCGGACCGTCCGGTTGCCGTCGCGCAGCTCGATCTCCACCTGGTCGGCGGAGAAGAGCTCGGCGGCCTGGGTGACCGCGCTGGTCAGGACCTTGTCCAGGTCGACCACGTTGAGCGCGTCGGTGGTGCGGGCGAGGCGCTGCCACGCCTGCTGCTCCGTCCGGCCCCGGACCCGGGTCGAGTAGGCGAGGTGGAGGCTCAGCACCAGCGGCGGCACGGCGAGCAGGAGGCGGGGATCCGCCTTGAGGATGAGCAGCGTGCAGACGGCCACGACGAACCGCACGCCGAAGCCGATCAGGCGGAGGTCCAGGTTGTCGAGGAACTGACGGGAGATCCGGGTGCCCGACGCCAGTGCGATCACCGGGATGGCGAGGAAGTCGTCCAGCAGCGCGGCGACCAGGTAGATCAGGGCGAGGAATCCGAGGACGGTGCCGAGGTCGGCCGGTTCGGCCCGCCAGTCGACGACGGCGGCGACGGCTCCCGCACCACCGGCGACCAGGACGTTCTTGCTGACGGCGAATGCCGTCTTGATGGGTGGCAGGTGCAGTATCGCGGCTGCGATCGCCATTCCCACCGCCGTGGACAGGACGACCCAGGACGCGGGGGCGACGGAGAGCCCGACCACGACCGCCGTCTCCGTCCAGGAGATCGCGTGGGTGGTGGATCTGATCCGGACCGGCACCTTGACGATCGCCGCGATGGCGACCATGAAGATGAGGGTGATCCCGGTGGCGATGTCATTGGGCGACTCGAGGCCGCGGCGGACTGCCATGACCGATGCCAGGCCGGCAAGGCCGGCGGCCAACACGGCGACGAGACCGACAAGCGCCACCAGGCGCCGATCGGTCTCATTGCCACGTCGTTCAGCGGCTCGGCTCACACGACTCCTGGCGTCCTCACGGGCGTCGCTCGGTGGCCAGTAGCGTATCTCGGGAGCCGTCCCATACGGGAGTGTCTGATCAGTACCACTCGCTACCGCGCATGATTCACTCCCTTCACCCCCATTGCCCGGAGGAGTTCTTCCTCAACGGGGCGCCGTTCCTGGGATGGGAGCTTAGGAGTAATCAGTGATGATTAGAAGAATATAATGTCGGTATGCGCAACATTAGAGAAGATGAAAGCGTTTGTTACGTTCTGTCCACCGGTCCTGCGCGGAGCGCGGCCAAATGTTTTCGATGTGCGTCCGCCTCGTGACTCGACCGCTGCGTGGGGTCTCGCCGTCTCCTTCGAGTTTGCCGGCCGGCCGCCGTCACCTCATCCGTAGTTCGGTCATAGGTTCCCCGATCTGACTCGCGTCAATTGACCGCCGACCCGCGTCGTGGTCGTCCCGCCCGTTGCGGGGACCGTTAAGCTGCTTATGGTGACTGTTTGAATACCTTTCGGTAGCAGGATTAGAGAGACCTCGTGAAGATTCGCGTCCTGGGTGACTTCGTGGTGCAACTTGCCACGCACACGCTGCACCTGGGAACGCCGAAACAACGGGCCGTGCTCGCGCTGCTGGCAGTTCAGCCGGGTCATGTCGTCACCGTCGACGAACTGGTCGACGAGTTGTGGCCGGACACACCGCCCCGATCTGCCATACCCAACGTCCGTAGCTATGCCGCGAATCTGCGCCGGATATTCGAGTCGGCCGGCCAGAAGGCGCTGGTCCGGCAGGGCGCCGGATACCGCCTGGATCTCGAACCGGACCGTGTCGACCTCGCCTGTTTCGAGGCGGAGTTCCGCCGGGCGCAGGAGGCCCTGCGGGGCGACGACGGCGAGCGCGCCGCGGGCCTGCTCACCCGGGCCGTCGCCCGGTGGCAGGGCCCGATGCTCGCCGGGGTCCCGCTCGGGCCGGCCCTGAGCGCGCGGGCGGTGGCGGCCGAGGAGGAACGGGTGCTCGCCACCGAGCTGCTGGGCCGGGTCCACGTCGCGGCGGGACGGCAGGAACTCGCCATCCCGTTGCTGCGGGAACTGCTCGCGCTCCACCCGCTGCGGGAGCCCGCGTACCTGCTGCTCATGCGGGCGCTCCACCGGCACGGCGACCGGGCCGGCGCCTTCGCCGCGTACGACGCGGCCTGGACCGCGCTGCGCCGCGAACTCGGGATCGAACCCGGCACGGAGCTCCGGCGCTTCCGGCAGGCCATCGACACCTCCGGCAGCGTCGACCGGGCAGCAGCGCCGGTGCCATCGCCCCGCGAGTCGCCGGCGTTCCGCGAGTCGCCGGCGTCGCGGGCATGGCCGTCGTCCCGGGACTCCGAGGACAGGGAGCGGTCCGGCCTTGAATCGTCGCCCGATCCTCCCGGGGTCCGGGGCGCCGACTGGCTGCCGCGTGCCGTGACGGACTTCGTCGGGCGGGCCGCGAGCATCGAGCGACTGCTCGCCGAGACCCGTCGGGTCGAGGCGCGCCTGTCCGCCGTGCACGTGATCGACGGCATGGCGGGCAGCGGCAAGACCACCCTTGCCGTCCACGTCGCCCGCCGGCTGGCCGCTCGTTACGCCGACGCGCAGCTCTTCATCGACCTGCGGGGCCATGGCGGCGCGGCCCCGGTGGACCCGGCCGCCGCGTTGGCCACGCTGCTCACGCAGCTGGGCGTACCGGGCCAGCAGGTCCCCGCCGAGTTGGCGTACCGGGGCGAGGCGTGGCGGCGTGAACTGGCGCGGCGCCGGTGCGTCGTGGTTCTCGACAACGCCGCGAGCGGGGAACAAGTGCTTCCGCTCCTGCCGGTGCTGCCCGGCACGGTGGTCATCGTGACCTCGCGCCGGCGACTCACCGGCCTGGACGTGGGGCCGCCGGAGTCGCTGCCGGTCATGACGTCCGAGGAGGGGCTGGAGCTGCTGGCCCGGTCGGCCGGCCCCGAGCGGGTGGCGGCGGAGCCGGGTGCGGCCGCAGCCGTCGTCCGCCGGTGTGGACACCTGCCGTTGGCGATCCGGCTGGCCGGCTCACGGCTCGCCCGACGCCGCAGCTGGCGCCTCGCCGACCTGGCCGACATGCTGGCCGACGGCGTCCACGCCTCCGGGCAGCTCTCCGCGGAGGAGCGGACCCTGGGCGGCGTCTTCGCCACCTCCTACGAGCCGCTGAGCCCACCCGCCAAGACGGTGTTCCGGCTGCTGAGCCTGCATCCGGGCGGTCGCGTCAGCCTCACCATGGCGGCGGCCCTGGCCGGCCTGCCGCTCGGCTCCGCCAGCCGCGCGGTGGACGAACTCGTCGACGGACACCTGATCGAGGAGGTGGCGGCCGACCGCTACCGGATGCACGACCTGATCAGGCAGTACTCCTCGGAGTTGTCCGTCCGCACCGACTCCGCGGGGGACCGGCGCTCGGCCCTCACCGAGCTGCTCGACTTCGTGGTGCACGCGGCGCTCCGTGCGGCCGAGCTGCTCGAACCCGACTTCATCCGGGAACAGGCGGCGCTGGCACCGCCACGCCGCCCGGACCTGCTCGCCGCGGCCGCGGCCCCGTCTATCGACTGGTTGGAACGCGAGCGCGCGGAACTCGTCGCCCTGGTCGTGTGCGCCCAGGAGAAGGGCCACCACCCGTACGCCTGGCGCCTCGCCCGGATCACCTGGCGCTTCTACTACATCCGCGCATACTTCGACGACATCATCCTGACCCACCGGCACGGTCTGGCCGCGGCCGAGGCGGACGACGACCCGCACGGCACCGCCTCCATGAACAACTACCTGGCCTCCGCCCTGGTGCGGACCGGCAACCACCGAGCCGCCCTGGCACACGTGACCAGGGCCGTCGCCATCTGCGAGCGCGAGGGCGACAGTCCGAACCTCTTCCGGTACCGCGCCAACCTGCTCGTCGTGTACCTGCTCCGGGGCGACGTGCGGGAAGCGGTCGCGGTGGGCCTGGAGTGCCTTCGGGATCCGCGCGGCCGCGGCGGGCACGACATCTCCGTCGGCCTGCCCAACGTCGGGCTGGCGCTGGCCGCGAGTGGTCGGTACCAGGAAGCCCTGCGGATCCACCGGCTCCACCTCTACTGGGCGCGGGTCAGCCGCAACTACTTCCACATCCTGAACGCGTTGAGCCACGTCGCCGAGGTGCGGAGGCGGCTGGGCGAACACCACCAGGCGGTCCGGCTGCTGCGCGCCTCGCTGGCGCTGCGCGACCGGACCGGTCACCGGTACGCCGAGGCGGAGGTCCGCAACTCCCTCGGTGCCGCGTACCGCGCGCTCGGGCGGCTCGAGGAGGCCCAGCGGGAGCACGAAACCGCCCGGGGCCTCGCGAGCGACTCGGGCGAACGCTACGTGGAGGCGGCGGCGCTGAACGAACTCGGGCGGACACTCGCCGTCGCCGGCCGCGCCGACGAGGCCGCCGAGATGTACGCCGCCGGGCTGCGGATCGCGACGCGGATCGCGCACCCGTACGAGCAGGGACGGGCGTTGGCCGGGCTGGCCGAACACTTCGCGCGCACCGACCCGGCCGAGGCCCGCCGGCACTGGGAGCGGGCGCTGGCCATCTTCCGCCGGATGGGCGTTCCGGAGCGGTTCGACGTGGAACGTCGGCTCGCCGACGGCGCGGTCGCGGCACCGCACTCCCGTTGACCGCGCGTACCCGCTTATCGATTTCTTATCGGCACCGCCACTAGCGTCCGCGGTGTTCGGCGAACGGGGGAGGTTCTGGCATCGGTCAGAACCGGGTCGCCGTATCGCCCGCTGCCCGGGTCCCCCCAGCGATCCAGCGGCGGGTAGGTGAGGGAGGGGCGGCGCACGTCTCCGAGCCCGGGTGGCACCGCCCGGCTCGGCGGCGACCGGCGTCGCTCCTCCCCACCTTCGGCCACCCGCCGTCCGCGCCGCACGCCATACCCTTCGCCGCCGCGAATGCGCCGCGCCGCCGGAGGCCAGCGACGGCACGAGCGCCAGACGGTCGTACCCGGACGATAGGCTCGCGGCCGTGACCGATCCCGCGCAGCTGACCGATCCCGCGCAGCTCAGCCACGTCGACGCGGCCGGCGCGGCCCGCATGGTCGACGTCTCCGCCAAGGCGGTGACCGGGCGGTCGGCGGTCGCGGCCGGCCGGCTGCGGACCACGCCCGAAGTGATCGACCTGCTCCGCCGCGACGGCCTGCCGAAGGGCGACGCGCTGGCCGTGGGGCGCCTCGCCGGCATCATGGGCGCCAAGCGCACGCCGGACCTGATCCCCCTCTGCCACCCCATCGCGCTGCACGGCGTCACCGTCGACCTGCGACTCACCGCCGACACCGTCGAGATCACCGCCACCGCGCGCACCGCCGACCGGACGGGCGTGGAGATGGAGGCGTTGACCGCGGTGGCCGTCGCCGGCCTCGCCCTGGTCGACATGGTCAAGGCGGTCGACCCGGCGGCCTCCGTCGACGCGGTCCGCGTGCTCCGCAAGGAGGGCGGCAAGACCGGCGAGTGGGTCCGCCCGGAGGACCGGCCGTGATCCGGGCGCGGGTGATCGTGGCCTCCAACCGGGCCGCCGCCGGCGTCTACGCAGACACCAGCGGGCCACTGCTCGTCGCCGGCCTGCGCGACCTCGGCTGTCAGGTCGACGACCCGGTGGTGGTCCCCGACGGCGACCCGGTCGGCGTGGCGCTGCGGGCCGCCCAGGTCGACGGGGTCGACGTGGTGGTGACCAGCGGCGGCACCGGAATCACCCCGTCGGACCGGACGCCGGACGTGACCCGGGCGCTGCTCGACTACGAGATCCCCGGCATCGCCGAGGCGATCCGCGCCCACAGCCGGGACCGGGTGCCCGCCTCGGCGCTGTCCCGGGGCCTCGCCGGCGTGGCCGGCCGGATGCTGGTGGTCAACCTGCCCGGCTCGACCGGCGGCGCACGGGACGGGCTGGCCGTGCTCGGCCCGATCCTCGGCCACGCCGTCGACCAGCTCCGCGGCGGCGACCACTGAGCGCGGTGACTGACCCGGCACCGGGCCCTCCGCCCGGATAGGCTCGGCCGGTGAGCACGGACACCGCACCCGCCGCCGGCCGCGCCGCCGCGCCGCCGGCCGCCTGGGAGGAGGCGCGCGCCCGGGTGTACGCGGCCGGCCTGGCCGCCCCGCTTCCCGTCACCGCCCGGCCGCTCGCCGAGGCCGACGGGCACACCCTCGCCGAGCCGCTGACCACCCGCACCGCCCTGCCCGCTTTCCCCACCTCCAGCGTGGACGGCTGGGCGGTGCGCGGCCCGGGCCCGTGGCGGGTCGTCGGGCGGGTGCTCGCCGGCGGCAGCCCGTCCCCCCTGACCGAGGACGGCACGACCGTCGAGATCGCCACCGGCGCGATGGTGCCGGAGGGCACCACCGCGGTGTTGCGGATCGAGGAGTCCGAGCGGACGCCGGACGGCCGGGTCACCGGCACGCCGCGCACCACGCCTGAGTGGCGGAAGCCGGGCGAGGAGGCGTTCGCCGGGGAGGAGCTGCTGCCGACCGGCACCCCGGTGGACCCGGCGGTGATCGGCCTGGCCGCCGCCTGCGGTTACGACACGCTGCCGGTCCGGCGTGCGCCGCGCGCCGCGCTGCTGGTCTTCGGCGACGAGTTGCTGACGGCGGGCCCGCCCGGCGCCGGTCGGGTCCGCGACGCGCTCGGGCCGGCCGTGCCCGCCTGGCTGCGCCGCGACGGCTGCGAGGTCAACCCCACCGACGTGATCGGCCCGGTGGTGGACACCCTCCCGGCGCACGTCGAGGCGTTGCGCTCCGCGCTCGCCGCCGCCGACGTGGTCTGCACGACCGGTGGCACGATGCACGGTCCGGTCGACCACCTGCACCCGGCGCTCGCGGCGCTCGGCGCCGACTACGTGGTCAACACGGTCGCGGTGCGGCCGGGGTTCCCGATGCTGGTCGCCCGGCTGACCGGCCCGGACGGGCGGGTCCGCTTCGTGGCCGGCCTGCCGGGCAATCCACAGTCCGCGATCGTCGCGCTGGTCTCGCTGGTCGCCCCGCTGCTCACCGGCCTCCAGGGCCGGCCGATGCCGGTGCTGCCGCAGGCCGTTCTGGCCGAGCCGGTGCCCGGCCGGGGCGACTTCACCCACCTCGCCCTGGTCCGGCTGGACCGGGTCGCGGGCACCGCCCATCCGGTGCGGCACGTCGGCTCCGCGATGCTGCGCGGGCTCGCCGGCGCGGACGGCTTCGCGGTGGTCCGCCCGGGCGCCAGTGGCGAGCCCGGGTCGCGGGTGCCGGTGGTGCCGCTGCCGCTGCTGCCCGGGGAGCGTGCGTCGTGACCGCGCCGGCGCTGACGTTCGGCGAGGTCACCGACCAGCCGCTCGACCTGGCCGCACACGAGGCGGCGGTCGCCGACCCCCGGGCCGGCGCGGTGGTCTCGTTCCAGGGCGTGGTCCGCGACCACGACCACGGCCGGGTGGTGACCCGCCTGGAGTACGAGGGGCACCCGAGCGCGGAGCGGATCCTGCGCGAGGTCGCGGCCGAGATCGCGGCGGACCCCGAGGTGTACGCGGTCGCCGTGTCGCACCGGGTCGGCCCGCTCGAGATCGGCGAGGTGGCCCTGGTCGCCGCGGTCAGCACCGCGCACCGGGCCGCCGCGTTCGCGGCCTGCGCCCGGCTGGTGGACGAGGCGAAGGCGCGGCTGCCGATCTGGAAGCACCAGCTCTTCGCCGACGGCACCGAGGAGTGGGTCAACTGCCCGTGACCGGCGTCCGCCCGCGCGGCGGAGGACCGGTGGCCGGCGGAGGGCGGGTGGCCGGCGACGGGCCGGTCGGTCAGCGGCGGACGCCGACCGCCGCCCGGCCCATCCGGTCAGTGTAGAACGCGGGCTCGGCTCCGGGCCGCCAGGGCAGCGCGGCGACCAGCACGATCAAGGCCACCGCCAGCGAGTTCTCCATCAGGGCGCCGAAGAGGCCGTCCTGGTAGTGCGACACCTCCGGCAGTTGGTGCTCGTACGGCCAGATCGGCGAGACCAGGAAGAGCAGGTAGAGCCCGACGGCGGCGACGCCGTGCCGCAGCCCGGTCAGGGTCGGGTACCAGATCGGGGACCGCAGGCCGGTCACCCCGGGCAGCCCACCGTTGAGGGACACCGGCCCGGACCGGTGCGCCAACCCTCGGCTGGCCTCGCGGCGGCGTACGGCGGCGTCGCCGAGCACGATGATCGCCGGGATCACCCACACGAGGTGGTGCGTCCAGGAGATCGGGCTGATCACGTTGGCGGTGAGCCCGACCAGGGTGAACGCGGTCAGTTCGTCACCGTCGGCGTGCGAGTTGGCGGCCCGGGACAGGCCCAGCGCCAGGAGCAGCACGGCGAACGAGAACCACAGCAGGCCGGGCGTCTCGATCGAGTCGTACAGCCGGGCGAGCAGGCCGGCCAGCGACTGGTTCGGCGTCATGTCGGCCGCGCCGACCCGCTCGGTCTGCCAGAGCACGCTGCTGAAGTACGTGCGGGACTCCGCGCCGACGATGGCGAACGTGCCGAGGGTGACGGTGATGGTGGTGGCGATCGCGGTGGTCGCCGCCCGCCACTGTCGGGTGATCATCAGGTATGCGATGAAGAGCGCCGGGGTGAGCTTGACCGCGGTGGCCAGCCCGATGCCGGCGCCGGCCCAGGCGCCGCTGTAGACGAACCGCAGCAGCGGGCCGTCCTCCGCGGTGGCGTGGGTGCCCCGGCGGGAGCGCCAGCGCAGGCCGATCAGGTCGGCCATGACCAGTGTGAAGAGCAGCAGGTTGACCTGGCCGTAGCCGAGGGTCTCCCGGGCCGGTTCGATGGCGGCGGCGAGCGGCACGGCGACGGCGACCGAGAACCAGAGCGGCCAGGCCAGCCGGTCGACGATCGGGCGGAGCAGGGCGGCCAGGATGACCGCCAGCGCGGCGAGGCTGGCCAGCGCGTTGACCAGGCCGGCGGCGCCCACGGGCAGGTGCGCCATCGGCAGCATGACCAGACCGGCGAAGGGTGGGTAGGTGAAGCCGAGGGTGGTGTCGGGCGCGATGAACTCGTAGAGCTCGTGACCGCTCGCCCACCACACCACCGCGCCGTGGTAGATCTTCATGTCGAAGAAGTTGTACGGCCGCCCGAAGATGCCGATGGCGAGCCACGCGGCGTAGGCGACGGCGGCCACGACGCCGACCCGTACGACTGTCCTTCGATCGATCCCACTGGTCGCGCGTTGGACTGGGGCGAAGCGGCCCGCCCGTCTCCCGACGGTCGCCGGCATGGCGTGGCCACCCCCGTACCAAGGTCGTCGTCCTACCCGTGCAGGTCCTGCACGGAGCCTAGAACGGCGCCTCACTTCAATGCCTCCCGCGTTATGCGACCGTGTCCGATCCCACACATGTTTTTGACATTTCCACCGCGTTAACGCGTACCGCGTGGTTCAGGTGATTCGCGGCCTTGGGGTGGGGTGGGGTGCACGAGGGGAGGTATCGACGCAGGTCAGCCGGGGAGTCGACGGGCGGTGGCGGCGGACCGTACGGCGATCCTCGTCTCCCGTCGGGCGGTGCGGACCGCACGGCGCATCGAGCGTCGAGAGTGGCCGATGCGGTGTCCCGCCCGCCAGCGCAGCCCCGGCCGGCCCTCGGTGTCCGCGGCGGCGAGCAGCAGGCCGCCGAACAGGCCGACGTTCTTCAGGAAGTGGACGCGGTTGTTGTTCCGCATGACGGGGTCGTCGTTCTGCCAGAAGGGGTGCCCGGCGAGCGTCACCGGCACCAGCGTGCCCGCCAGCACCAACGCCGCCGGCCGGGTCAGCCGACCGGTGGCGAGCATCAGCCCGGCGCCGACCTGCACCGCCGCGTTGGCCCGGATCAACGTCTCCGTGTCGGTCGGGATGCGGGGGTTGGCACGTTCGAGCAGTGGCGTCACCCGATCGGTGATCGGCTTGGCCGAGGGCGCCAGTCGCCCCGGATCCATGAAGTTGCGATACCCGCTGAACACGAAGATGCCGCTCAACATGGCGCGGGCGAGGGAGCGTACGGGTTTCATGGCTCAGTCATACCCCCTCGCGACCCCGGCCACCCCTGCAACCGCCGATCCGGATCGGGGTGGGTGAACGCGTCGCGCCACGCCGAATCGAGCGACCGTCGCTGATGGACCGGCTCCGGCGGGTAACGTCGCGCGCGTGACGACGCTGCGGCTGCGACCCGAGGACCCGGCCGACACCGGCCCGGTCCGGCGGGTGTTGGCCGCCGCGTTCGCGCGTCCGGACGTGTCCACGCCGCCCGAGGTGGGTCTGGTCGACGAACTGCGCGACAGCGACGCGTGGATCCCCGAGCTCGCCATGGTCGCCGAGTACGGCGGGGAGGTCGTCGGTTACGCGCTTCTCACCCGCGTTCGGGTGACGTTCGACGGAGGTTTCGCGGTGGCGCTGGCCCTCGGTCCGGTGGCGGTGGCCCCGCACCGCCAGCGCGTCGGACACGGCACCGCGGTCGTGCAGGCCTCCCTCGACGCGGCCACCGAGCTGGGCGAACGGCTGGTGGTGGTGCTGGGCAACCCCGCCTACTACCGGCGCTTCGGCTTCGGTCGGGCCGACCGGATGGGCCTGTCCAGTCCGTGGTCCGGCCTGGGCGAGCCGTGGCAGGCCCTGGTGCTGCCCCCGGCGACGAGCGACGCGCCCCCGCCGCCCGTGGGTGAGGTCGTGTTCCCGCCCCCCTGGTCCAAGGTCTGAGGCGCGCTCCGCGACCGCCCGAGGGGCGCGGCCGAACGCCGGGGTCGTGGTCAGGCCGGCTGGGTGCGCAGGTACCGGCCGAAGTGCGGGACGGTGAAGGCGACGGTGCCGCGCTCGCCGGAGTAGATCAGCCCCTTCTTGATCAGGGCGTCCCGGGCCGGTGAGAGGCTGGCCGGCTTGCGGCCGAGAGCCCGCGCGATCTCCGCGGTCGGCACCGCGGCGTCCATGTCGTCCCGGACCGGGCCGCCGGCCTCGGCCTCCACCAGGGACAGGGTGGCCATCGCGCGCATGTACTCACGCTCGGCGGGGGTGGCCCGCTCGAAGCGGGAGCCGAAGAAGCCCACCGCCAGCTCGGCCTCGGCCTCCGGCGCGGCGACCCGCACGTCGGCGGCGGTGATCGGGGAGCGCGGCGCGTGGTCCCAGGTGGCCTTCCCGTACGCCTGGACGAAGTAGGGATAGCCGCCGGACTTCTCGTAGAGCAGGTCGAGCGCCTTCTGCTCGTACTCGACCTCCTCGCGCTCGGCAGGCGCGCAGAGGGCCTGGTCGGCGGCGATCCGGTCGAGCCGGTCGATCCGCTGGTAGCGGAAGAGCCGTTCCGAGTACGACTTCGCGGCGCTGAGCACGGCCGGCAGGTGTGGCAGGCCGGCACCGACCACGATCAGCGGCGCACCGATCTGGGAGAGCTCGTGGCAGGCGGCGCAGAGCGCCGAGACGTCCTCGGGGCCCAGGTCCTGCATCTCGTCGATGAAGATGGCGATCCCGGTGCCCACGTCGCTCGCGACCGCCGCGGCGTCGCTGAGCAGCTCGACGAGGTCGATCTCGATGTCACCGGAGTCGGCCCGGCCGCTGGCCGGCGGCACGTCGATGCCGGGCTGCCAGCGGTCGCGCAGCTTGGGGGCGGCGCCGGCGCGGCCGGTCGGCGCGCCGCGCAGCGCGAACGCCTTGAGCACGCCGAGGAACGCGTCGATCCGGTCCGGGGCGCGGTGCCGGGGGGCGAGTTCCCGGACCGCCATGTGCAGTGCGGCGGCCACCGGGCGGCGCAGTGACTGGTCCGGCCGGGCCTCGATCTTGCCGCTGCCCCAGAGCCGGTTGATCGCCTGGGAACGAAGGGTGTTGAGCAGGACGGTCTTGCCGACGCCGCGCAGCCCGGTGAGCATGAGGCTCCGCTCCGGCCGACCCCGGGCGATGCGCTCCAGCACGATGTCGAAGACGTCCAGTTCCCGCCCTCGACCGGCAAGCTCGGGAGGGCGCTGGCCGGCGCCCGGCGCGTACGGGTTGCGGACCGGATCCACGCATCGCAGAGTATCGGGCCGTCTAGCTGGTGGGCTAGACATCGATAGATGGGGCTATCGGCGTGTCGGGAACGTCGACACAAAACTAGGGCTGTCTAGCCTCCACGCTAGACAGCCCTAGTTTTGGCTACGACTACCGCTCCTTGAGGCAGAGCACGTAGTCGAGCAGGTCGACCGTGTTGTCGTGCACGTAGTTCGCGGTGGCCTGCGGCGCCAGCGTGTCGCACCGGTCGCCGTCGGTGGTCGCCGGGATGCGCAGCAGCACCTCGTAGGTGTTCGGGCCGCAGGGCACCTTGCGCAGCTCGGCGTTGTCGTCCGTCCCGTCGTTGACCACGCAGTCGCCCCGGGCGTACTCCTCGTCGTCCTCGCTCGGACTCGGGGCCGCCGTGCTCGGCGCCGGCACGGCCGGGACGCTCACCGACGGGCCGGGGGTGGCGGTCGAGTCGGCGTCCGCCACCCGCCAGACGGCCCAGCCGACCAGCCCGACGCAGGGGCAGAGCAGGAGCAGCACCACCAGGGCGACGATCAGCGCGATCCGACCCCCGCTCCGCTTGGCCGGCGGTGCGGCCGGCGGCATCCCGTAACCGCCCGGCGCCGGCGGCGGAGCACCCCAATGGCCGGCGGTCGGGGCCGGCGTCGGCCCGGCGGGCGGGAACGGCCCGGGCGGGGACCCGGCGGTACCGCCGGCTGGCGGGTAGCCGGTCGGGCCGGCCGGCGGCGGATAGCCCACGCCGGACGTCGGCGGGGGCACGTATCCGGGTCCAGTCGGGGGCTGGCCCGCGCCGAACGGCGGCTGGGGCGGGTAGCCGGGCCCGGCCGGCGCCTGGCCCGCGCCGGTGGGCGGCGGCGGTGGGTAGCCGGCACCCGGAGTGGGCGGCGGGTAGCCGGCCGCCGGGGGTGGTGCCGGAGCGGCCGGGGGACCCCACATCGGCGCCGTCGGCGGCTCCGCGTCGGGTGCCGGCGGGCTCCACTGCGGCTGGGTGGGCGGCTCGGCGTTGGCCGCCGGCGCGGCCCACCGGGGTTGGGTCGGCGGCTCCTCGCCGGCCGGCGGCGGGGCCCACTGGGACTGAGTCGGCGGCTCCGCGCCGGCCGTGGGTGGGGTCGACTGGGGTTGGGGCGGCGGCTCGTCGCCCGAGCCGGCCGGAGTCGACTGCGGCTGGGTGGGCGGCTCGGTGTCGTCGGGCTGGCCGGAACCGGGTGGTCCGTAGGTCGTCATCTCATCCCCAGGAGTGCGTCGGTCAGCGCTGCTTCAGGCAGAGCACGAAGTCGAGCGTGTCCAGCTCGCTGTCGAAGAAGTACCAGTTGGTGTAGGCCTCGACCTTGGCGCACTTTGCCTCGGCGTCCTTCTCCCCGCTGGTGGCACCGTCGATGCGGCGCAGCACCTCGTACGTCTTCGGCGCGCAGTCACTGATCAGCAGCTTCGGCTTCCCACCGGCCGCGCCGTCGTTGCGGACGCACTGACCGACCTTGACGAACCGCGGGTCGGCCGACGACTCGGGCGCCGGGGCGCTCGGCACGTCCGTGGGCTCGTCCGCACCGGCGCTCGCGTCCGTGTCTCCGCCCGCGGCCGGCTGCTGGGTCGGCGCGGCCACCGGCGCCGGTTCGTCGCCGCCGCGCAGGACGAAGACGGTCGCCCCGCCGGCCAGCACGAGCAGCGCGAGAACCGCCAGCACCGCGATCAGCGGTCCGTGACCGCGCCGCTCGGGTGGCGGCGCGGGGTCAGCGGCGTAGGTCACCGAGGCGCCGGGATCCGGGTAGGAGGTGCCATACCCCGTCGCTCCGTGCGGGCCGCCGTAGGAGGGAACGGTGTCGTACCGCTGGCCGTCGTCGTACCGCTGGCCGTCGTCGTACCGGGGCGCGTCGCCGTAGTGGGGGCCACCGCCGTGGTGCGGGTGCTGGTCGTACCGCGGGCCCTCGTCGTAGCGCGGCCCCGGATCGGCCGAACGGTAGCCGGCCGGACTCTCGTGGCCGGGGTGCGTCGGATGGGACCGCTGCCCATTCCACGGGTCCGGGGAGCCGCCCCCCGGTGATCCGTAGTTCGCCATGCACGCCTCCTGCGTGAGTGGTGAGAGGCCGGCCACCAAGGCGGGACGCCGACGCCGAGGCCACCGTAGCGTGGACCAGCGATGAGCTCGACTCCGCCAAGTGCGTCCCGGTCTACCGGCCGGCCCGCCGGCCCCACCGCCACCGCCATCACGACCGACACCGCCCCGGCCCTGATCTGGACCGCGCTGATCCTGGTCTACGTGCTCTGGGGCTCCACCTACCTGGGCATCCGGATCGCGGTGGAGACCCTCCCACCGCTCGCCTCGGCCGCCGCCCGGTTCGCCGCCGCCGCCGCGGTCCTGGCGCTCGTGCTGCGGCTACGCCGAGGGCCCGGCGCGCTCCGGGTCGATCGGCGGCAGTTGGGCTCCGCCGCACTGGTCGGGGTGCTGCTGCTGGCCGGCGGCAACGGCCTGGTGGTGCTCGCCGAGTCGGGCCCGCCCGGGGTGGCGGTGCCCTCCGGGATCGCCGCACTGCTCGTCGCCACGGTGCCGCTGCTGGTCGTGCTGCTCCGCTCGGCCACCGGCGATCGGCCCCGGCTCTGGACGCTCGCCGGTGTCACCCTCGGCTTCGTCGGGCTGGTCCTGCTGGTGCTGCCGACCGGGGGGACCGACGGGGTGCCGCTCGCCGGTGCGCTCACCATCGTGGCGGGGGCGGCCAGCTGGTCGATCGGCTCGTTCCTCTCCGGACGTATCCGGATGCCCGACGACCCGTTCGTCGCCACGGTCTACGAGATGGTCGCCGGCGCGGTGGTGCTGGCCGTCCTCGCGGTCGGCCGCGGCGAGCTGACGGGCTTCGACCCGACCCAGGTCAGCATGCGCTCCTGGCTCGCGCTCGGCTATCTGATGGTCGCCGGTTCGCTGGTCGCGTTCACCGCGTACGTCTGGCTGCTGCACCACGCGCCGATCTCGCTCGTCGCGACGTACGCCTACGTCAACCCGGCCGTCGCGGTGGTCCTCGGTGCCGTGCTGGTCGCCGAGCCGATCACCGCGCAGGTGCTGCTCGGCGGCGCGGTGATCGTGGCCGGCGTGGCCCTCGTGGTGAGCACGGAGCGACCGCGCCGGCCGGGCGCCGGGGCCACGCCGGAGCCGGCGCGCCGGTAGCGTCCGGCCGGTGTCCGCCGGCCCGCTGACCGCCGTGACGGTGCTCGGCGTGCTGGTCGGTCTCGGCGTTCCCCGGCTCGCCCGGCGCGTCGCCACGGCCTCCCCGCCGGTCGCCAGGGCAGCGGCACCCGCGTTCGGGGGTGGAGTCACGGCCACCGCCGTGGCGACGGGTGCCGTCGTGTTCGGGGGCCTGGCCGGCGCGCTGAGCGCTGAACCCGTCCTGCCGGTGTTCCTCGCGCTGGCGGCGGTCGGGCTGGTCCTCGCCCTGGTCGATCTGGCCTGCCTGCGCCTGCCCGACCCGCTGGTCGGCCTGGCCGCGCTGATCGCCGGCGTCGGCCTGACCGGCGCCGCGCTGGTGGCCGGAACACCGGAGCGCCTGCTCGGCGCGCTGGGCGGCGCGGCGGTGGCGGGCGCGGCTCACGTGCTGGTCGCGCTGCTGCCCGGGTCGCGGCTCGGCTTCGGGGACGTGAAGCTCGCCGCCGTGCTCGGCCTGCCGCTCGGCTGGCTGGGCTGGCCGGCCCTGTGGCTCGGGCTGCTCCTGCCGCATCTGCTCAACGGCGTGCTGGTGCTCGCGCTGCTCGCCACCCGCCGCGTACGCCGGGACACCCCGCTGCCGTTCGGCCCGGCCCTCCTCGCCGGCGCCTGGCTCGCCACCCTCCTCGCCTGAGCGTGGATCCCGCCGCCCCCGCTCCGCCGACGCCAGGCCGCCGGGCTCAGATCAGCCGGAGCTGGCGGTCCTTGGGGCGGCGGGGTTCGGCCTCGCCGAACCGCTCGAACAGGCCCGGGTCGATGACGTCCAGGAACGGCGACGGGACGCACTCGCGTTCCGCGCCCTGACGGGAGCGGCGGGCCGCGTGGCTGACGTAGAGCCGGTCCTGGGCCCGGGTCAGTCCCACGAAGAAGAGCCGGCGCTCCTCGGCGACCGCGTCCTCGTCGGGGGTGGTACCCGGCCAGCGCAGCGGCAGCAGCCCGTCCTCGGCCCCGACCAGGAAGACCACCGGAAACTCCAAGCCCTTGGCCGCGTGCAGGGTGAGCAGGGTGACGGCCTCGGCCCGGGGGTCGAGCGCGTCCACCTCCGCGCCCGTAGCCAACTGGGAGAGGAAGAGCGGCAGGTCGTCGCCGCAGCGCCGGGCCAGCGGCGTGAGCAGGTCGACGGCCGCCCTGACCTCCTCCGGCCGGACCGCGCCCGAGCCGTCGAGGGTGGGCGCGGCGAACCGCTCGGCCAGCACCTGCCCGGTGAGCCGTACCCGGGCCGGCAGGCCACCCCCGAGGCCACCGGCGTGCCGCAGCTCGCGGGCGATCGCGGCCACCCCGGGGCGGTCCCGCAGCCGGTCGTGCGAGCGCTTCTGCACCGGGATGTTGGCCCGGGCGAGCGCGTCCACGATCGGCGCGGCCTGCGCGTCGGTGCGGTAGAGCACCGCGATGTCGGAGAAGGAGAGCGAGGTCGACCGGCCGTCGATCCGGCCGGAGTCCAGCGAACGGTGGGAGAGGCCGCCGACCAGCTCGTCGATGGTGCGTACCACGAAGTCGGCCTCGTCGGCGACGGACGCCGCGGGGTAGCGGCCGACCAGCGGGGCCTCCGGGTCGAGCCGGGCCGGATCCAACCGGCGGCCGCGGACCAGCGACGACGGCGCGATGGCCTGTACCGCGGCGGCCAGGATCGGCGCGGACGAGCGGTAGTTGCGGTTGAGCCGGACGAGCCGCGCGTCGGTGAAGTCCTGCGAGAAGCGCAGGAAGTAGCCGACGTCGGCGCCCCGGAACGAGTAGATGGCCTGGTCCGGGTCGCCGATCGCGCAGATGTTGCCGTCGGCGGGGCTCAGCAGGCGCAGCAGCTCGTACTGCACCGCGTCGACGTCCTGGTACTCGTCGACGAAGATCCAGCGCCAGCGCTCCCGGTAGCGCTCGACCAGCGCCCGGTCCTCGCGCAGCAGCTCCACCGGCAGGGTGAGCAGCTCGTCCAGGTCGACGAGGTCCTGCTTGCGCAGCAGCGCGGTGTAGGCCGTCGGGTCGTCGCCCGCCTCGGAGCGGGCCGCCGCCCGGTCGGCGTCGTCGGCGATCCGGAAGTCGGCCGGCAGCCCGACGGCGTCCGCGTTCTCCCGCAGGATGGTCAACCCGAGCGAGTGGAAGGTGCCGACGGTGACGTCCTCGGCGACCGGCCCCAGCAGGCCGTCGAGACGGTGCCGCAGCTCCTCCGCGGCGCGCCGGGTGAAGGTGATCGCCAGGCACTGCTCGGGGAAGACGTTCAGCTCGGCGCAGAGGTACGCGATCCGGTGGGTGAGCGTCCGGGTCTTGCCGGTGCCCGGGCCGGCCACGATGAGCAGCGGCCCGCCCGGCGCGGACGCGGCGACCCGCTGCATCGCGTCGAGCCGGTCCAGCAGGCCGGTGCCGACCTCCTCCATCCCGGCGAGCATCGGCTCGAACGGCTCGTGCGGCGAGGGTGGCGGGGCGATCGGGGGTGGGGGCGGCGGCGCGGACTTGCGCTTCGGCTCGGCCCGGGCCGGCGTCGGGCGCGCGGCCCGCGGCTTCGGCGCCGGCTCCGTGGGCTTCCGCGGCGCCGGCACCGGTACGTCGAACAGCGTCTCCGCCTGCGTCCCGGCCGACCTTCCGCGCAGCTCGGACGGGTCGAAGAGGGTGATCACGCCGTACTCGCCGTCGTAGCCGGGCACCCGGCGCACGTCGCCGCGGCGCAGCCGGCCGATGCCCTCGGCGAGCACGTCGCCGCCGACCCGGGCGAGGTCGTCGAGCGGAGTGCGGGTCAGGATCTCCAGCTCGGGGCCGAGCGCGGCGAGCAGGTCGTTGAGCCTTCCCTCGACCTTCTTGGCGCGGGCGCCCACACCGTTGAGCTCGCCGAGGATCTCGGCCAGCGGCACCAGGTGGGTCACCTCCCGCGCGTGTGCCGGTCGGTGTCCCGCCGGCCGGTCGGCCAACTCCTCGACCCGGCTGAGCACGCCGACGGTCAGCGGCTTGCCGCACTCCGGGCAGCGTCCGCCGGCTGCCCGGGTGCGCTCCGGGGCCCAGTTGACGCCGCAGAGCCGGTGGCCGTCCGCGTGGTACTTCCCCTCCTCGGGGAAGAACTCGATGGTGCCGGCGAGCCCGTCGCCGGTCCGCAGCGCGTCCCGGACGGCGAAGTAGTCCCGGGCGGTGGCGAAGATTGTCGCCTCCCGGGCCAACGCCGGCGGCGAGTGGGCGTCCGAGTTGGACACCAGCCGGTACGCGTCCAGGCTGCCGACCCGCCAGTTCATCTCCGGGTCGGAGGAGAGCCCGGTCTCCACCGCGAAGATGTGCTCGGCGAGGTCGGCGTAGCAGTCGGCGATCGCGTCGAAGCCGGACTTCGAGCCGAGCGCGGAGAACCACGGCGTCCAGATGTGCGCCGGCACGAGGTAGCCGTCGGGGCTGGCCTCGAGGGTGATCTCCAGGAGGTCCCGGGAGTCCAGGCCGAGAATCGGCCGGCCGTCGGAGCCGATGTTGCCGATCCGGCCGAGGGCGGTGTTGAACCGCTCCACCGCGTCCAGGTCGGGCAGGTAGATGAGGTGATGGACCTTGCGGGTCCGGTCGTCCCGCTTGTAGATCGTGGAGATCTCCACGCTGAGCATGAACCGGACCGGATCGCTCTCGGCCTCGCTCGCCAGCCGGGGCGGCAGCCGGCGGGCGATGTCCCGCTCCGCCCCCGGGCTGAGCCGGTAGAGGCCGGGTTCCGCCGGGCGCAGCGTCTCGCGCAGGTGGTCGTACCAGGCGGGGTGGGTGAAGTCGCCGGTCCCGAGCAGGCCGATGCCCTTGCGCCGGGCCCACCAGCCGAGGTTGGGCAGGGTGAGGTCACGGCTGCACGCGCGGGAGTACTTCGAGTGGATGTGCAGGTCCGCGACGAACGGCGGGAGACCACCGGGGGGTACGGCGCTGAACGGAGGCACGCCGCATCCTGTCACGCCCGGCCGGGGACCCGCCCGTCGCCACGCACACACGTGACCCGCGCAATGCGCGGCCGTGTCACGGAGTCCGGAGCTCCACGAGGGTGATCTGCGGGTTGGCGCCGACCCGGACCGGCGGGCCCCAGAAGCCCGCGCCGTTGGTGACGTAGACCTTGGTGCCGTCCACCTCGCCCAGCCCGGAGACGACCGGCTGCTCCAGCCGGACCGCGAGGTCGAACGGCACCATCTGGCCGCCGTGGGTGTGCCCGGACAGCTGCAGGTCGACGCCGAACTTCGCGGCCTCCACCGCGGCGACCGGCTGGTGGGCGAGCAGCACCACCGGCCGGGACGGGTCGCGGTCGCCGAGCGCGGCGGCGTAGTCCGGGCCGGCGTCGGCGCCCAGTTGGTCTCCGGACGGGTCGTTCACTCCGGCCAGATCCAGCACGCCGCCCCGGGCGGCGATCTCCAGCCGCTCGTTCTGGAGCACCCGCAGGCCGAGGCGGTCCACCTCCCGCACCCACTCCTCCACCCCGGAGTAGTACTCGTGGTTGCCGGTGACGAAGAAGCTGCCGTAGCGGGACCGCAGGTCGCGCAGTGGAGCCGCGGCCTCGCCCAGCTCCGCCACCGAGCCGTCGACCATGTCGCCGACCACCGCGACCAGGTCGGCGTCGAGCCGGTTGATCGCGGCGACGATGCGTTCGGTGTGGCTCCGGCCGAGCAGCGGCCCGAGGTGGATGTCGGAGACGGTGGCGATGCGCAGGCCGTCCATGCTCCGCGGCAGCTTGGCCAGCGGAATGCGTACGCGGTCCAGCTGCGGCGGGCCGAAGGCGGTGCGGACGCCGTACCCGGTGATACCGGCGGCCGTGAGCCCGGCGAAGATGGCGGCCCCGCGGGCGAGCAGCAACCGGCGGGACCGGTCGTGGTCGGGCTGTTCGACCGCGTCGGCGGCGGGCGGGTCGGCGGGCCCGGCGGCGCCGACCAGCACCGGCTCGGGCGCGGCGGCGGTGGACTCGGCGGAGAGCACCCGGCGGCGCAGGACCAGCCGGGCCACCAGCATCGGCACCTCCAGGGCCACGAGCAGCACCAGGAGGTAGAACATCAGCGCGAGCCAGAGATACCCCGGCCAGGCGAGCCAGTGCAGTTTGGCCCGGGTGCCGGTCAACGCGGCCGGGATGAGGAGCGCGAGCACCGCGGCGGTGATGCCGCCGATCCGGCGCCACCGACCCGGCGTGGTGGTGTCCCGCACCAGCCGCTTCCACAGGTAGAGGTGGATCAGGCCGGTGATCAGGGCGATCACGCCCACGAACGCCAGAGCCGACAACACGTGCGCCTCCCTCAGCCACCCGCGAAGGGGGGCAGGACATCGATCGTGGCCCCGGCCGGCAGCGGTGTCCGACGATCATGACAGGTCACGCCGTCGACCAGGAAGCTCGCCACCCGCAGCACGGCCGCGAGCCGATCGCCGTGCCGTCCGGCCAGCTCCGCCCTGAGGTCGTCGAGTGACGGCCCGGCGGGCACGGCCTCCTCGCTCCGGCCCGCGGCGGCCCGGGCGCCGGCGAAGTAGCGGACGGTGAGCGGCGCCGCGGCGGGGGGCCGCGGTGTCGGGTCGGTCACGGTCACCCTCCGATGGCCGACATGGGTCGGGTGGGTTGCAGGAAGGTCGGATCGTCGATGCCGTGGCCGGCCCGCTTGCCCCACATCGCGCGGCGCCACCGGTCGGCCAGCCCGTCGTCGTCCACCCCGCCACGTAGCGCGCCGCGCAGGTCGGACTCCTCGGTGGCGAAGAGGCAGGCGCGCACCTGGCCGTCCGCCGTGAGCCGGGTGCGGTCGCAGTCGCCGCAGAAGGGGCGGGTGACGCTGCCGATCACGCCGACCCGGGCCGGGCCGCCGTCGACCAGCCAGGTCTCGGCCGGTGCCGATCCCCGGTCCGCCGGATCGGCACGCAGGTCGAACTCCCGCCGCAGCGACGAGAGGATCTCGTCGGCGGTGACCATGGCCGCCCGGTCCCAGCCGTGCTGCGCGTCCAGCGGCATCTGCTCGATGAACCGCAGCTCGTAGCCGTGGTCGAGGGCGAAGCGCAGCAGCGCCGGCGCGTCGTTCTCGTTGACCCCGCGCATCAGCACGCTGTTGATCTTCACCGGGGTGAGGCCGGCGGCCGCCGCCCCGGCCAGCCCGGCCAGCACGGCGTCGAGCCGGGGACGGCGGGTGAGCTCGGTGAACCGGGCCGGGTCCAGGGTGTCGAGGGAGACGTTCACCCGGTCCAGGCCGGCGGCGCGCAGCGCCGGGGCGAGCCGGTCCAGGCCGATGCCGTTGGTGGTCAGCGAGATGGTGGGTCGCGGTTCGAGCGCGGCCACCGCCGTGACGATGCCGGCCAGCCCCGGGCGGATCAGTGGCTCGCCCCCGGTGAATCGCACCTCGGTCACGCCGAGCCGCTCCACGGCGACCCGGACCAGCCGGACCACCTCGTCGTCGGTGAGCAGCTCAGGCCCGGCCAGCCAGGGCAGCCCCTCGGCCGGCATGCAGTACGTGCAGCGCAGGTTGCACTTGTCGGTCAACGAAACCCGGAGGTCCCGGGCGACGCGGCCGTAACGGTCGACGAGGACGCCGTCGGTCGGGTGGGCGACGCTCACCTGTCGACGGTAGCGCGCCCGACGCCGTTCAGGGCGGCTCGGGCGGCCCGGTCGACCGCATCGCGGTACGCGGAGCCGAACAGTGCGGTGTGCACCAGCAGCAGGTGCAGTTGGTGCAGCGGCACCCGATCCCGCCATCCGTCGGCCAGTGGCCAGGCCTCCTGGTAGGCGCCCAGGATCCGGTCCAGGTAGGGCGCGCCGCCGAAGAGCCCCAACTGGGCGAGGTCGGTCTCCCGGTGCCCGCCGTGCGCGGCCGGGTCGACCAGCCAGGCCCCGCCGTCGGCGGCCCAGAGCACGTTGCCCGGCCACAGGTCACCGTGGATCCGCGCCGGCGGCTCGTCCCCGCCGAACTCGGCGATCCGGTCGATCACCTCCTCGACGAGGCCGATCCCGGAGGCGGTGAGCGCCCCGTTCGCCGCCGAACGGTCCAGGTACGGCGTCAGCCGCCGGCGGGCGAACCACCGCGACCACGGGCCGTCGTCCGGCGTGTTGTCCTGCGGCAGCGCGCCGATGAACCCGGTCCAGTCCGCTCCGAAGGCCGGCGCGCCGGCCCGGTGCAGCGCGGCCAACTCCCGGCCGAACCGCTCGGCCGCCTCCGGGCCGGGTTCGCCGGGCTCCACCCACTCGAGGGCGAGCAGATCCGGCAGCGCCACGATCACCTCGGGCACCCGCACCGCGTCGGCCGTACGCAGCCAGCGCAGCCCCGCCTCCTCGGCGGCGAAGAAACCGTCCGGCGCCGGTTGCCCGGCCCGCTCGGGCCAGGTCTTGGCGAAGACCGAGTGCCCGTCGTCGAGCGTGAGCCGGGACGCGGCGCAGATGTCTCCGCCGGAGACGGGCGTCTCGCGGATCCGCTGGTGGGTCAGGAAGGTCGGCAGCTGAGCCGGATGCGCGCGCAGGTACGCGAGGTCCATCAGCGCACGGTAACGCCTCGCACCGACCGCCACGGGAATCCCGGAGCGCCGCCTCCGCGCGGTGGGCCGTCCCGGGCGCGACGCTCTCGGAACGGGGCCCGACGGTAGCGGCCTGAGCAGGGGAAACACGCTGCGTGACTGTGGACAACCCGCGTGTCGTCCACAGGGGCAGCCGGGCGCGCCCGTCCGGCCGCAGGCTGCGAGCATGACCTCGACCGACCGCCCCCGGCTCGTCGTCCGCTCACCCGCCGACCTGCTCGCCGCCGTGCCGTACCTGCTCGGCTTCCATCCCGCCGACAGCGTGGTCGTGGTGGCGCTGCGCGGCCGGTAGATCATCTTCGCGGCGCGCGCCGACCTGCCCGATCCCGCCGACCCGGCCGGCCCGGCCCGGCACCTCGCCGGCGTCGTCCACCGGCAGCACGCCGACGCCGCCACCGTGGTCGGCTACGGGCCCGCGGTGCGGGTGACGCCGGCCGTGGACGCGGTACGCGAGGCGTTGACGGAGGCCGGCCTGGTCCTGCTCGACGCGCTCCGGGTCACCGACGGTCGGTGGTGGTCCTACGTGTGCACCGAGGCCGGCTGCTGCCCGCCGACGGGCCGGCCATACGACCCGGACGCCAGCCAGGTGACCGCCTCCGCGATCTTCGCCGGGCAGGTGGCGTTGCCCGACCGGGCTGCCCTGGCCGCACAGGTGGCCCCGGTGGAGGGCCCGGCCCGGCTGGCCATGCGCCGGGCCACCGCCGACGCCGAGCGGCGGCTGGTGCGCCTCGTCGAGTCCTCCGCCGGCGACCGGCCGGGTGGACGCGCGCTGCGCGCCGCCGGGGTGGCGGCGGTACGCGACGCGCTGCGCCGCCAGCGCCGGGGCGAGCGGCTCGGCGACGCCGAGGTCGCCTGGCTCAGCCTGCTCCTGACCCACCTGCCGGTACGCGACCACGCCTGGGAACGCACCGACGGGCGGGACCGCGACATCGCCCTCTGGACGGACGTGCTGCGCCGGGCCGAGCCGGAGCTGATCGCCGCCCCGGCCTGTCTCCTGGCCTTCGCCGCCTGGCGGGCCGGTCAGGGCGCGCTCGCGGCGGTCACGCTCGAACGCGTGCTCGCCGCGCACCCGGACTACTCGCTCGCGCTGCTCCTGGACGACCTGCTCCGCCGGGGCGTACCGCCGTCGGAGCTGGACGGCTGGCCGGCGGTGGGACTGCCCGGCGTCGTGCGCCGCCGGCGTGGCCGCCGCACCGCCCGCTGACCGGCGTTGCACGGTCCGTTGAGAATGGTCGGATGCCGCTACTCCCCTCCGTGGTCCGATGAGCGTCGGCCTGCTGCTGTCGCTCGCCGGGCTGGCGCTGATCGACAGCACCAGCATCGGCACGTTGTTCATCCCGATCTGGCTGCTGCTCACTCCGGGGCGGGTCAGCGTCCGGCGGATCCTGGTCTACCTCGGCACGATCGCCGCGTTCTACTTCGCGGTCGGGGTTTTGCTGGTCTGGGGCGGCACCCGGCTGGCCGACGCGCTGGGCGGCGCGCTGGACCAACGGCCGGTGCTGTGGGCGCAACTCGCGCTCGGGGTGGCGCTCTTCGCGCTCAGCTTCCGCTACGACGGCAAGCGACGGCGCGGCTCGGGCGGCATCCTGCGCTGGCGGGACCGGGCCACCTCCGGGGATTCCTCGGCCCGGTGGCTGATCGCGCTGGCGCTGCTCGCCGCGCTGGCCGAGGTGGCGACGATGCTGCCCTACCTCGGCGCGGTCAGCCTGCTGGCCACGGCCGACCTCGACGGCCCGGCCGTGGCGGCGCTGCTCGCCGGATACTGCGTGGTCATGGTGGTGCCGGCGCTGCTGCTGCTGGCCGCCCGGGTGGCCTTCCCGGCGCGGGTCGAGCCGCTGCTGGGCTGGCTGAACCGGTGGATCACCGAGAAGGCGGGCAGCGCGCTCGGCTGGGTCCTCGGCATCGCCGGCTTCCTCGTCGCCCGCGACGCCGCCCTGCGCCTGGGGCTGTTCGACCGGTTCAGTCAGTGACCACCCGCTGCGGGCCGGCGTAGACGTTCATCGTCCGGCCGCGCAGGAAGCCGACCAGCGTCATCCCGGCCTCCTCGGCCAGGTCGACGGCGAGGCTGCTCGGCGCGGACACCGCCGCGAGCAGGGGCACCCCGGCCATCCACGCCTTCTGGGTCAGCTCGAAGCTGGCCCGGCCGGAGACCAGCAGGAGGTGCCCGGCCAGCGGCAGCCGGCGTTCCCGGACCGCCCAGCCGATCACCTTGTCGACGGCGTTGTGCCGGCCGACGTCCTCGCGCAGCACCACCAGCTCTCCGTCCGCGGCGAACAGGCCCGCCGCGTGCAGACCACCGGTGCGGTCGAAGCCGCGCTGCGCCGCACGAAGCCGGTCCGGCAGCTCGGTCAGCAGCGCGGCCGGCACGGCGATCGGGTCGCCGTCGACCGCGAAGAGGGAGCGGGTGCGGACCGAGTCGATGCTGGCCTTGCCGCACACCCCGCACGAGCTGGTGGTGTAGAAGTTCCGGGCCGGGTCGGTGGTCGGCTCCGGCACGCCGGGGGCGAGCACCACGTCCACCACGTTGTACGTGTTCGGCGTCTCCCCGCCCGCGCAGAGCTGAGCGGTGTGCACGTCGTCCGTCGACCGGATCAGCCCCTCGGTCAGCAGGAACCCGATGGCCAGGTCGAGGTCGTCACCGGGGGTGCGCATGGTCACCGCGAGCGGCCGGCGCCGGCCCGGCCCCGCCGCGCCGACCCGGATCTCCAACGGCTCCTCGACGGCGAGGGTGTCCGCCCGACGGACCGACGTGCGGCCATCGGCCCCCGCGTCGAGGTCGATCCGGAGTACGCGCCGTCGGTCAGTCGCCCGTCCCATCCCGCCATCCTGCACCCCGCGCCGGGGCGTCCGCACGGCTACCGTGGCCGGGTGGGGACGTACGCGGCGGTGGTGCTCGCGGGCGGCGCGGCCCGCCGGATGGGCGGGGTGGACAAGCCCGCCCTGCCGGTCGGCGGCCGACCGATGCGTGACCGGGTGCTGGCCGCCGTCGACGACGCCGCACCGCGGATCCTCGTCGGTCCGGCCGACGAGGTCCCGCCCGGCGTGCGGGTCACCCGGGAGGAGCCGCCGGGCGGTGGGCCGGTGGCGGCCGCCGCGGCCGGGCTGGCCCTGCTCGACCCGGGTGCGACCGTGGTCGCCCTGCTCGCCGGCGATCTGCCGCTGCTCACCGCCGGGGCGATGGGTGTCCTGCGGCGCGAGCTGGCCCGACCGGGCGCCGACCAGAGCGTCTGCGACGGGGTCTGCTACGTCGACTCCGGCGGGCGGCGGCAGACGCTCTGCGGGGTGTGGCGGGTGTCCGCGCTGCGCGCCGCCCTGGACCGGCTCACCGCCGCGCGGGGCGGGACGCTCGCCGGCGCGTCCGTCCGCGCTCTGCTCGCCGAGCTGACCGTCCGGACGGTGAGCTGGTCCGGCGAGGGCCCGCCACCGTGGTTCGACTGCGACACTGACCAGGACGTACGCCGGGCGGAGGAGTGGGCGCGATGACGGTGATGGACGACTGGGTCACGGCGGCCTGCGCGGAGTTGGGCCTCGACCCGACCGCGGTTCCGGTGCCGGCCGTGCTCGACCTGGCGAAGGACGTCGCCCATCAGGTGCTCCGCCCCGGCGCGCCGGTCTCCGCGTACCTGCTCGGGCTGGCCGTCGGCCGCGGCGCCGAGCCGTCGGCCGCCGCGGCGCGGCTCAGCGCGCTCGCCGCGACCTGGCCGGTCGAGCTGGGCGCCGATCCCGCGGATCCGGCCGCCTCCTGATCCGCCGCGGTCTGACCCGCCGCCCCAGCCCGTCGCGCCCCGGACCGCTGCGCCCCTGGTACGGGGCGTCTCTGGCACGGGCGCCCCTGGCACGTAGCGCCGCCGCCGTCGTGTCTCGTGGGCGCGAGGGTGCGCTCCTCGGCGTGTCGGGCGTCGGGTGGGGAAGGACCGCGAGCGTTATGACGGAGAGGCAAAAATATGCCTCTCCGTCATAACGCTCGTCGAGGAATCAGGCGCCACCCGGGCGTACCGGCGGGTTGCCGCATCGCCGGCGGCCACCGCTGTCCGATCACGGTCGGCCCTGATTCGACGCGGGGGCTCCGTGGGTAGGGTGACCTTGACGGACGGAGGCGATCATGACGGCAGACCACCCCTCGGCGCGGACAGAACCGCCCGGCGGCGTGCCCACCCCGCCGGAGCACCCGGAGTCGATCCTGCTCGACGAGCCGAGCACCGCCGACCTGCGGGCCAAGGTGACCCAGGCGTGGCAGGAGTTCGCGCGCGCCCTCGCCGCGCGGTTGCCGGCGCTGCCCACCGGGGCGCACGTCGAGCTGACCCTCGACCCGACCGCCTCCGGCACCGGCGACGCCGTCTACTCGATCGGGGTGGACGTGGGCGCGGACGGTCGGCTCTCCGCACGCGCCGTGGGCAACGCCAGCCTGCCGCAGGGCTACCGGCTGGACCGGGCCTCGGTGGCGGACATGATCGCGCTCGGCTGGTCGCCGCCCGGCGTCCTCGAGGGCCCCCGCGAGTACTTCGGCCTGGAGGGCACGACGGCCGAGCCGACCCGGATCGCCGCCCTGCTCTCCCGGACCCTGCGCGACGTCTACGGCGCGCCGCACCCCGCCTTCCTCGTCTACCTGATCCACGACGCCGAGGGGGAGTCGCTGCCGGGGGAGCCGCTGGGCACCGCCCGCAGCGAGTTCGGCCCGGACAGCGACGTCGAGGCCGACCTGGACGAGGCGCTGGCCGAGGCGGCCACCGCCGAGCCGGAGCAGGACGGCGTGCTGGCGCTGGAGGACCGGGTTCGGACCGTCGTGTCCGCCATGCTCAAGTCCGACTCCGACCGGCTCCAGGTCGACTCCGACGGGGACATCAACATCCGGGCCGGCTCGGCGATGGTCTTCGTCCGGGTACGCGACAACCCGCCGCTGGTCGACGTCTTCTCCCCGGTGCTCACCGAGGTCGAACCGACCGAGCGGCTCTACGTCCGGCTCTCCGAGCTGACCAACCGGATGCCGATCGGCCGCCTCTACTGCGCCGACGACACGGTCTGGGCGTCCATCCCCGTCTTCGGCCGCAACTTCCAGGCCACCCACCTGATGCTGGCCGTGCAGGTGATGACCGGGCTCGCCGACGAACTGGACGACCGGCTGCACGGCGAGTTCGGCGGCAAGCGGTTCTTCGGCGAGGGCGACAAGCCGGTCCGCCGCGACGAGGGCGAGCACCGCACCGGCATGTACCTCTGACGTCGAGGTCGGCCGTCGCTCATCCGGACGCCCTGAGGCGAGCTTCAGGTGAAGCGGGTGGAGCCCGGAAGCCCCGAACGACCGGGCCCCACCCGCGGGGAGGGAGAGTCAGGTCGAGGGGAGCCAGGCGAGGTTCCGCGCGGTGGCGGCGTCGCTGGCCCGCAGGCCGGCGTCGGAGACAGTCCAGAGCGTGTCGCCGACCAGCAGTGACCGGGTGACCGGCGCCGCGCCGTCGCCCGGGTGGTTCACCGTGCCGATCTCGGTGATGCGCGCGGCGGTGACCCGCAGCAGCCGTACGCCGGCGTCGACCGGCAGGGCGACCAGACCGGTCTCCGGCTGGTGCAGGAAGGCGTGCGGGTCGAACTCCACCGCCGAACTGGCACCGGGCACGTGGTAACGGTGCAGCCGGAGCGGTCGCGCCGGGTCCCGGACGTCGAACAGCGAGACCTGCAGCCCTCGTACCCGGCCGCGGTTGTCGGCCTCCTGCCCCACGCCCAGCAGCCGGCCGAACGGCAGCGGGTGCAGGTACGCCGAGTACCCGGTGATCTTCAGCTCGCCGGTGACCCGGGGCGCGGTCGGGTCGGTCAGGTCCAGCGTGTAGAGCGGATCGGTCTGGCGGAACGTCACCACGTGACCGGTGGCACCGAGGAAGCGCACCGAGTAGATGCGCTCACCCCGACCCAGCCCGGTGACCGCGCCGACCTGCTCCAGCGTGCCGTCCCGTCGGCCCAGCACGTACACCCCGGACTCGGAATCCCGCCCGCGGCCCCAGGTCTCGCCGAGGGTGGTCGCCACCCGCAGGCGCCCCTGCCACTCGGAGAGCGCGTACTGGTTGATCAGGGAGCCCGGGACGGTGCCGCTGGCCAGGTAGCGGGGCCGGCCCGGCGCGGTGAGGTCGAACTGGTGGATCACCGTGGTCGCCCGGCCGGCCGGGCGACCCTCCCAGATCGGGCCCGCCCGTCCGGCGGTCAGGCCGCCCGCCAGCCAGAGGTTCGCGGCGGTGCCGTAGACGGTGGTGGCGTCGGCGGCGACGCCGACCGGATCGCCGTCGCCGAGCCGGTCCGCGGTCAGGTCGAAGCTGAGCAGGGTCAGCACGGAGGTGCCGATGGCGTCGTCCGGCCTGCTGAGCCGGTCGCAACCCAGCCGGCCGGCGTGCCGCCGCTCACCCGCGGTCCACTCGTACGCCGGTAGCCAGGCCTCGATTCCCGCGGCCGCGACCACCGCCCGGTTGGCCGCGGTCCGCTCGGCGTCGGTGGCCTTCTCGTCGTACGGGAAGACGAACTGGGGGTGGGAGCGCACGACCACCCGCGCCGTGGTGCCGGTCTGCCGGGCGTCGACCAGGCTCCCGTCGATCCGGTACGTGCCGAGCACGACGGGGGCTCCGGCGAGGTCGATCAGGGTCAGCTGGGCGCCGTCCGCCCTCGGTCTGTCCTTCGTCAGCGCGGGCAACATGTTGCCGGTGCCGGTCAGCACGAGCGCCCGGTCGCCGAGCAGCAGCAGGCTGCGTTCGGCGTACCGGTCCGGTGAGCCGATCTCGGTGAGGTCGAGCCGCCCGGTGGTTCGTCGGGTGGCCGGGTCGACCACCCGCAGCACGCCCTCGGTGACCGTCACGATCCGCCGGCCGTCGGTCTTGACCAGGTCCGGCTCGTCCGCTCCGGCCTCGTGGACGTTCGTGGTCGAGTGCTCGGGAGTCGCCGTCGTCGCAGTGGCCTCCCGCTCCCCCGCCAGGTCCTTCGGCAGCGCGACGCCGGTGCGCCAGCCGTCGCCGAAGCCCCACGGGCCGACCTCGGCGGCGGTGGCAGCCCGCAGCCCGGCCAGAGCCTCGTCGCAGGAGGTGTAGGAGACCAGCCGGGCGGGTTCGGCCCACTGCGCGGCCGGGGCGGCCGTGGTGTCCGGCGCCGCCGGCGCGGGTCCGGTCGCGGGTGGCAGTCCGCTGCCGGCCAGCAGGGTGAGCGCGGCCAGCGTGGCGGCCGCGGCGATCGGAAGTCCCCGAGTCATGGCCGGTTCGACGGGCGGACAGCGGCCCGGGTTCCCGAACGGCCGGCCGGAGCCACCGGTACGCCGCCCAGGTCGGCCCGTCAGGCCGAGGCCGCGTCGGCGGGCGACGGCCGACTGTCGGTGCGATTGTGCGGGGCGGGCGCCCGGTCAGCCGGCGGACGGGCCGACGCCGGGCGACTCCACCAGGCGGGAGAGCACGATCGTGCTCCGGGTGGAGGTCACGAAGGACTCGGCCCGCAGGCGCTCCAGGGCCGCCTCCAGGTGCGCGATGTCGGCGGCCCGCAGGTGCACGAGCGCGTCGGCCTCCCCGGAGACCGTGTAGGCGCCGACCACCTCCGGGTGCCGGCGGGCCGCCGCGCCGATCTGCGCCGGGGTGGTCCGACCGGCGCAGAAGAGCTCGACGAACGCCTCCGTGGTCCAGCCGACCGCGGCCGGGTCGACGACGGCGGTGAATCCCCGGATCACGCCGGCGGCGCGCAGCCGATCGACCCGTCGCTTGACGGCGGGGGCGGAGAGTGACACCCGGGTGCCGATGTCGGCGTACGAGGCACGGGCGTCCGCGACGAGCAACGCAATGATCCGCTGGTCAACGGCGTCTATCTGCAACGTTCCGCCTCTGGGAAGCAATGGTTGTGGCTGTTACCAAAGTTCCACGATACCTACCCTTGGTGACCGTGAACCAGCAGCGAGTGCCGCGAAAGCGGACATATCTCATGTGCTCCCCCGAGCACTTCGCGGTCGAGTACGCGATCAACCCGTGGATGGACGTCACCACCCCGGTCGACCCGGCGCTGGCCGTGAAGCAGTGGGACCGGCTGCGGGAGACCCTGGTCGGCCTCGGCCACGAGGTGCACCTGCTCTCCCCCGAGCGGGGCCTGCCGGACATGGTGTACGCCGCCAACGGCGCGTTCGTGGTGGACGGCACCGTCTACGGCGCGCGGTTCAAGCACGAGCAGCGGGCCGCCGAGGCCGCGGCGCACCGGGCGTTCTACGAGTCGCGGGGTTGGCGGTTCGTCGCACCGAGCGAGACCAACGAGGGCGAGGGCGACTTCGCGTACCTGCCCGAGGCGCACGGCGGCCTGATCCTCGCCGGCCACGGTTTCCGCACCGAGCTGCCGGCGCACGCCGAGGCGCAGGAGGCGCTTGCCCGGCCGGTGGTCTCGCTGCACCTGGTCGACCCGCGGTTCTACCACCTCGATGTGGCGCTCGCATCGATCGACGACGGAAACATCGTCTACTACCCGGGCGCCTTCTCGGTGGCCAGCCAGAAGGTGCTCGCCCAGCTCTTCCCGGAGGCCGTGGTCGCCGACGACGAGGACGCGCTGGCCTTCGGCCTGAACCTGGTCAGCGACGGGCTGAACGTGGTGCTCAACACCGAGGCGACCCGGCTGGCCGGGAAGCTGAAGGCGGCCGGCTACCACCCGGTGCCGGTCGAGCTGGCCGAGCTGAAGAAGGGCGGCGGCAGCGTGAAGTGCTGCATCGCCGAACTGCGCCATTGACCTGGCCCGACGCCGGGCGTACGGCCAGGGGCCGGCCTCCGTCGCGGAGGCCGGCCCCTGGTGTCTCGTTCGTCAGTGGCGCCCGTCGAGGGGCGTCGGAGCGCCGCTCAGCCCAGCGTGGCCAACTCGTTGATCAGGACGTTCGACATCACCTGGCCGTCGCGCTGCACCTGGCGCAGGTACCACTTCTGCTGCGGCGTACGCGGCTGGTTGAACTGCCAGATGCCGCGCGGGCTGTCGATCTGCCCGAGCTTGCCCAGCGCCAGGTTGACCTGCTGCGGGTCCGGCTTGTCGCCGGCCAGGCCGATCGCCTGGTGCAGCACCTGCGCCGCGTCGTACGACGCCATGGCGTAGGTGGTGGGCGAGACGTTGTGCTTCTTCCGGTACGCGGAGGCGAACACCCGGTTGGCCACGTTGTTCAGGTCGGCCGAGTAGTTCAGCGCGGTCTGAATGTTGAGCGCGTCGTTCTTGAGGCTGTCCAGCGCGGTGCCCTCGGTGAGGAAGCCCGGGGCGTAGATCGGACCCCGGTAGCCCTCGTTGCGCAGCTGCTTGACGAACTCGACGCCCGCGTCGCCGGCGAAGAAGCAGAAGACCGCCGTCGGCCTGCGGTTGAGCGCCGTGCGGATGTCCTGCACGAACGCGGTCTTGCCGGGGTTGGTGGCCGCGGTGGTCAGGACGACCGGGTCCGCGATGCGCGGGTCGCTGCTGCCGAACTCCTGCCGGAAGCCGCGCACCACGTCCGGTCCGCCGACGTTCTCCGGGATGATCATCGCCACCCGGCTGTTCGCCGGCAGGTGGTCCTTGAGGTGGCGGCCGAGCGCCCGGCCCGCCTCGTCCAGCACGTACGAGGTGCGCCAGATGTAGACCACGCTCTGCAGGCTGCTCGGCGAGGCGTTCGACCCGATCAGCGGCACCTTGGCCTGCTCGACCATGTCCCGGATGCCGAGCATCACGGCGGAGTTGACCACGCCTGTCAGGGCGAGCACGTCCTGGTTCAGCAGGCCGTCGACCGCCGCCTGGCCGGTCTTCGCCGTCTCGCCCTCGTCGGCTGTGATGAGCGTCACCGGGTGCCCGCCGAGCTGCTGGTCGTGCAGGTCGAGGAAGAGCTGGAACCCGTTGGTGATGTCCTCACCGATCGCCTTGAACCCGCCGGCCTGGGGGGCGATGAGGCCGATCTTGATGGGGCTCTTCGGGCTGGCCGCCGGTTGGCCCTCGGTGTCGTCGCCGCACGCCGCGACGAGTCCGGTGGTACCGAGCGCGGCCAGCAGTTGGAGCGCCCGCCTGCGGTTCATCTGCGACACCGAGATCCTTCCGAGGAGTGTTGCAGGGCGGTACGCCCCTCCGGCGTTCTACCTGGTCGGCGACGCTGCGTCAATTGGCGAGTGATCATCGTGTAAGGACTGCAACACATCCACGACCACCGGCCAGGCCGCAGATTCGGGGTCGATAAGCCCGAAATGCTCGCATTCCGGTAGGTCAATCAGGGTGATATCGGAGCCTGCGGCGCGAGCCGCGCTGACGAAGTCCCGGCTCAGGTCCACCGGTACCTGCCGGTCCATCGCGCCATGGACGACTACCGTCCGTGTCCGTATCGGTACCAACGTCCGTGGATCCGCGATCGCGTACCGGTCCGGGAAATCCGTCGGACCCCCGCCGAGCAGCGCGGCCACCGCGCCGTCGTCCAGGTCCCGGCGGTACGCCTCCGCCAGGTCCGCCACCGGGGCGAGCGCGAGCACGCCGCCGACCCCGGCCGGGGCGGTCCCGGCGACGAAGAGCGCCAGCTGGCCACCGGCCGAGTGGCCGACCAGGATCGGCGCGGCGGCGGACACCCGACCGGGCATCGCCTCGGCGGCCAGCCGAGGCAGCTGGGTCACGCCGGTCAGCACGTCGGTGAGGGTGCTCGGCCAGCCACCCCCGGGCTGCCCGGTACGCCGGTACTCCAGCTGGGCCACCGGGTAGCCGAGGCCGGCCAGGGCGGCCGCGAGCGGGCCGGTGTGTCGCCGGTCGTACTCCGCCCGCCAGAAGCCCCCGTGCACCACCACGACCAGGGGGCGGGACGATCCGGGACCGGCCGGGAAGCGCAGGTCGGCGATCTGGTCCGGGTGATCGCCGTACGCGACGGTGCGGTCGGGCTCGGGGGCGGGCCGGCTGAGCACGGCCCGCGGGTCGGCGGACATGGCGCGACGGTAGCGCGACCCGCTCGGGTGGTTGCGGTCCGGTGGTCGGTCCCGGCGAGCATGCGTGCGCGCCGCTGGGTAAAGATGGATCCCATGACCGAAGCGCGCTTCGCTGGACAGAACGACGAGCCGGGCCACGAGGACTCGGGTCACCCCGGCACCGTGGTGGTGGTCGGCCCGGACGGCCGGCCGGTCGGCACCGTGCAGACCGACGAGGGGCAGGGCGAGGACCCGACCCGACTCGTCGAGCAGCCGGCCAAGGTGATGCGGATCGGCAGCATGATCAAGCAGCTGCTCGAGGAGGTGAAGGCGGCCCCGCTGGACGACGCCAGCCGGAACCGGATGCGGGAGATCCACGAGCGGTCGATCGTCGAGCTGAAGGAGGGCCTCGCGCCGGAGCTGCGCGAGGAGCTGGAGCGGATCTCGCTGCCCTTCACCGAGGAGGGCGCGCCCAGCGAGGGAGAGCTGCGGATCGCCCACGCCCAGCTGGTCGGCTGGCTGGAGGGGCTGTTCCACGGCATCCAGGCCGCGCTGGTCGCCCAGCAGATGGCCGCCCGGGTGCAGTTGGAGCAGATGCGCTCGGGCCGGCAGGCGCTGCCGAGCGGGCCCGGCGGGGTGGTGCCCGGAATGCCGGGCATGGGGCAGCCGTCGGGCGAGGGGCACAGCACCGGGCAGTACCTCTGAGCCGTCCGCCGCGCCAGCGGCGCGGCGGACGCGGTCAGCCCACGTCGAAGATCTTCTCCAGGTACGCCGCCACGCCGTCCTCGGAGTTCGCCGCGGTCACCTCGTGCGCGATCTCCAGGACGCCGCGGTGCGCGTTGGCCACGGCCACCGCCCGGCCGGCCCAGGCCAGCATCGGCACGTCGTTGGGCATGTCGCCGAAGGCCAGCACGTCCTCGGCGTCGACGCCGAGCCGGGCGCAATACCACGCCAGCCCGGCCGCCTTGGTCACCCCGGCCGCGGAGATCTCCACCAGCCCGGAGTAGGACGAGTGGGTGGCCTCGGCGAGGCCTTGCAGCGCCCCGGCGACCAGCTCGACGAAGGCGTCCGGATCCTGCTCGCCGGCCCGGGCGAGCAGCTTCACCGCCGGCGCGGCCAGCAGCTCCTCGGGCGTCTCGACCGCGCGGATCGCGTCGTGGTCGGCGTCCCAGCGCAGCGGATAGTGCGCCTCGTGCCGCATCTGCCGGCTGTCGGTGATCTCCACCGCGAAGCTGATCCCGGGCACCTCGGCACGCAGTCGCCGGGCCACCTCGGCGAGCAGCTCCGGCGCCAGCGGGTCGGCCCGCAGCACCTCGTCGTTCACCGGGTCGTAGACCACCGCACCGTTCGCGCAGACCGCCGGCAGTGGCTCGGCCAGCTGCTCGTACACCATCCGGAGCCAGCGGATCGGGCGGCCGGTGACCAGAACGACCGGCGTGCCCCGCGCGGCGATCCGGGCCAGCACCCCGGCGGTTCGCGGGCTCAGCGTCCGGTCGTCCCGGAGCAGCGTGCCGTCGATGTCGGTGGCGACCAGGCGTGGCGTCTCTCCCATCACCGGGAGAGTAGTCGGTCCAGGTAGACGGCCACCCCGTCGTCGTCGTTGCGCAGGGTCACCTCGTCGGCGGCGGCACGGACCGTGGGGTGGGCGTTGGAGACCGCCACCCGGGACCATCCGGCCCACGCGAACATCGGCAGGTCGTTCGGCATGTCGCCGAAGACCAGCACGTCGCCCGGGTCGACGCCGAGGGTCTGCGCCACCACGGCCAGCCCGGTTGCCTTGTCCACGCCGGGCGGGCAGATCTCCACGAACCCGAGCCCGGCCTGGGTGAGCGTGGCCACCTCCGACGGCACGATCCGGCGGGCCACCTCGAGGAGTTCGTCCACGTGATGGTCGGCCGTACGCGCGAACGCCTTGATCACATCGGTGGAGAGGCACTCGGCGCGGGTCCGTGCCTCGAACCGGTCCTGGTAGGGCCAGCTCGGGTGGTAGTCGCCCCAGAGTGGCGCGTCGTGCTCGTCCGACGCCTCCACCATCACGGTCAACGGACCGACCTCGGCCTCCAGGTCGGCGAGCAGGCGGGCGAGCACCTCGGCGGGCAGCCGCTCGTCGCGGAGCACCACCGGACCGGCCGGGTCGCTCTGGTCGACCACCCGCCCGCCACCGGCCATCACCAGGAAGTCGGCGGCGCGGATGTCGTTGCGGGTCAGCTCGGTCAGCCGGGGGCCACGGCCGGTGGCGCCGACCACCGGGATCCCGGCGGCCCGCACCCGGTCGAGCACCCCGTGCGTGTACGCGGAGACCGTGTCGTCGCTGCGGACGAGCGTCCCGTCGAGGTCGGTGGCGATCAGCTTGGGCAGTCCCGGGCGGGTCATGGTTCCTCCTTCGCCCGCCGCCGTCGCAGCCAGCCGTTTCAGTGGTCGATCGTCGACCCGGAGTGACGGCGGGCAGCAACCGTACCTCGCGGAACGGGTCGCAACCATGGCTTCCAGGCGAATCGGATGCCAACCCGCGGCGCACCTCCGATGTCCACCGCGTCCCGGCCGCTACCTGGCCCGGCGCCCGCCCTCGGCCCGTACGGTGAAGGGGTGGCGGTGCGCGACTGGCCGGCGGCGGAGCCGATCGAGACCGAGCGGTTGGTGCTGGAACCGCTGCGCGTCGGGCACGCCGAGGAGATGGCCCCCCTCCTGGACGACGAGCGCCTGCACGAGTACGTCGGCGGCCGGCCGGACACCCCGGAGGAACTGCGCGCCCGGTACGCGCGCCAGGTCGCCGGGCACTCTCCGGACGGCGCGCAGGGCTGGCTGAACTGGATCGTCCGGCATCGCGACACCGGGGCCGCGCTGGGCGTCGTCCAGGCCACCGTCCGGCTCGACGGCGAGCGCGCGGTGGCCGAGCTGGCCTGGGTGGTCGCGGCCCCACAGCAGGGCCGCGGGTACGCCGGCGAGGCCGCCGCGGGAATGGTCGGCTGGCTCGACCGGCAGGGCATCCGGGCGCTGATCGCGCACGTGCACCCCGACCACCGCGCGTCGGCGCGAGTGGCCGAACGGCTCGGCCTGCGCGCCACCGACGTGGTGGTCGACGGCGAGCTGCGGTGGGCCACGCCCTGACCGCCGGTCGCCGGGCGGGTCAGATCGGCGGTTCCGGGCGGGCGAACGGAACGGTCGGCTGCACGGTGAGGTCGGCCGGCGCGGGCGGGACGTCGTCCAGCTCCTCCGGACCCGGCCGGCGCCGACGGCGGCGGAAGACCGGCTCGACCGGGGCGTCGTCGCCGTCGTCCGGGGTCGGGCCGGCGACGGGGGCCAGCCAGAGGGCCGCGCCGAGCAGCGCGCAGGCGATGAAGGCCGTCACCAGGCCCCGGCCGTACTCGATCTGGAAGCCGTCGCCGGGGGAGTAGAAGAGGGTCCGCTGACCCGCGTCGTCGAGCGTGAACGCCGTGGTCGTGAGCAGCGCCAGCAGCGCCCCGGCCAGGGCGAGCCCGGCCACCCGGGCGTTCGGCCGGACGGCCCGGGTGCCGCGCAGCGCGAGCGCCATCGTGCAGACCAGCGCGAGCAGCCCGACCAGATAGCCGACTCCGAAGCCGCCAACCTCGGAGACCCCGGCGGGTACCCGGATGGCGTTGCCCGTCGGGCCGGCGTTGGGCAGGGTCGTCACCACCCACTCGCCGACCAGCGAGGCGACCGCGGCCACCGCGCCGAGCCCGGCGAGCAGCGGCGGCAGCCGGCGGTCCCGGACCAGGCCGGCGAGGGAACGACCGGGCCGCTCCGGCGGGGCCGGCTCGATGGCGCCCCACTCGACGACGGCCGTCCCGTCGGACCGGTCTTCCTGCCGCGGGATGGGCAGTTCTCGGGACATCGGGGGAATCCTTCCGCCGGTCACGCGCCTGCCCCGCATCATGGCACAGCGGGAGCCTGGTGACCGGGATCGCAACAGGGGCGTCGGTCGAGGCCGTCGCAGGCGAGGCGCCTTTCCGATAGCGTCGGTCGCATGCCTATCCGTACCGCTTCCGCACGTTGGCAGGGCAACCTCACCGAGGGGTCCGGCACGGTCCGCACCGGCAAGGGCGGGCTCCAGGGGAACTACTCGTTCAAGTCGCGCTTCGAGGAGGGGGAGGGCACCAACCCCGAGGAGCTGATCGGCGCCGCGCACGCCGGCTGCTTCTCGATGGCCTTCTCCAAGGCGCTCGCCGACGCCGGCTCGACGGCCACCTCGGTGGAGACCACCGCCACGGTCCACCTCGACAAGACGGACGCCGGGATGACCGTGACGCGGATCGACCTGGAGACCGTCGGCGAGGTCCCCGGCATCGACGAGAGCGAGTTCCAGAAGCTCGCCGAGGCCGCCAAGGCGAACTGCCCGATCTCGCGCCTGCTCTCCCCGGGCGCCGAGATCACCCTCCGCGCGCGCCTCGTCGCCTGATCGTTCCACCCCGTACGTTCACGGAAGGAGCGCTCGTCCCACGCCGGGCGGCACCTCCTTCCGTGGACGTGTGTGGATCTTGAAAGGTCGGCACGTGGCGGACTGGGGCAGAATGGCGGAGTGCCGGTGGAGATGAGCCGCGAGCGCTTCGAGGAGCTGGTCGCCGACGCCCTCGACGAGGTGCCCGAGGAGCTGCTCGGCCTGATGAGCAACGTGGTCATCCTCGTCGAGGACGACCCGCCGCCCGGCGACGAGGAGCTGCTCGGCCTCTACGAGGGCCACGCGCTCACCGAGCGGGGCTGGGACTACTCCGGCGTGCTGCCGGACCGGATCTTCATCTACCGCCACCCCATCCTGCGGATCTGCGACAGTGACGAAGTCGTCGTCGACGAGATCGCGATCACCGTCGTCCACGAGATCGCCCACCACTTCGGCATCGACGACGAGCGGCTGCACGCCCTGGGCTGGGCCTGACCGGGCCGCTCCGCCAGCCGACGACGCCGAGCCTCGCGTGGTCGACGCCGAGCGCGCCGCCGAACGTCCGATGGGCGGCGCCGAGCGCGCCGGCCGCCACGCCGGCTGGCCGATGGCCCGTCGTTGCGACGGTCCCCTACCGTCGTGAGAGGCATCGCGACCTCAGGAGGCACTTTCATGCGCAGCGCGCTGTTCTCCGCGGAGAACCTGGAGAAGGAGTCCGCTCAGCCCGGCATGCGGCTGCAGAACTCCAAGATGTTGAAGATCGAGCTCAACGGTGAGGCGATGGCCCGGGTCGGGTCGATGGTCGCCTACCAGGGGAACGTGCAGTTCCAGGCGCTCGGCTCCGGCGGGCTCGGCAAGTTCCTCAAGCAGAAGCTCACCGGCGAGGGCGTGCCGCTGATGAAGGTGAGCGGCCACGGCGACGTCTTCCTCGCCGAGCTGGCCAAGGACGTGCACATCATCGATTTAGAGCCGGGCGACGCGCTCTCCATCAACGGCTCCAGCGTGCTGGCCTTCGACTCCAGCCTCCAGTACGACATCAAGATGGTCGGCGGCGCCGGCATGGCCTCGTCCTCCGGCCTCTTCAACTGCGTCTTCACCGGCCATGGCCGGATCGCCATCACCACCAAGGGCACCCCGGTGGTGCTCAACGTCGACCAGCCGACCTACGTCGACCCGCAGGCCGCGGTCTGCTGGTCGGCCAACCTCCAGACGGGTTACCACCGGGCCGAGCAACTGGGTCTCGGCACGCTGCTCGGTCGACGCACCGGTGAGTCGTTCACGATGAGCTTCGCCGGCCAGGGCTTCGTGGTCGTGCAGCCGTCCGAGGAGCCGCCGGTCATGGGCAGCGGCGCGCAGGAGCAGCAGGGCGGCCTCCTCGGCGGCCTGCTCAGCTGACGCGGGCGCGTTCCGGCCGGGGCGCTTCGGGTGGAAGCCCGGGACGCGCCGGCCGGTCAGCTCAGCTCGCCGGTGCGCAGCCGGGCCAGCCAGGCGGCCGCGTCGGTGTAGTCGGTGTCGGAGAGGCCCGGCGGCGCCGGCACCGGCCGGTCCGCCGCCACCTCCGACCAGCGGTGCCGGGGGTACGAGCCGAGAAAGCGCACGTCGGCGCAGACCCGCCGCAGCCCCTGTAACGCCTCGCCGAGCCGGACGTCCGCCACGTGACCGGTGCAGTCGAGGAAGAAGACGTACCGGCCGAGCGCCTCGCCGGTCGGCCGGGACTCGATCCGGGTCAGGTTGACCCCGCGTACGGCCAGCTCCATGAGCACCGACAACAACGCGCCCACCCGGTCGTGGGCGATGTAGACCGCCAGTGAGGTGACGTCGTCCCCGGTCGGCGGTGGGGGCGGGCCCGGGCGCGACACCAGGGCGAACCGGGTCACCGCGTCCGGATGGTCGGCGATCTTGTCGGCCAGCACCGCCAGCCGGTGTCGGGCGGCGCCGATCGGCGCGCAGATGGCCGAGTCGTACTCGCCGGCGGCGGCGCCCGCCGCGGCGGCACCGTTGGAGAGCACGTCGACCACCACGGCGTCGGGCAGGTGGGCGCGGAGCCAGTTCCGGCACTGCGTGGACGCCTGCGGGTGCGCCGCCACGGTGCGGATCGCGGCCAGCTCGGTGCCGGGCCGCGCGCCGAGCACGAACTCCACGGGCAGGATCACCTCGCGGGTGATCACGAGCGGCTCCCCCTCGGCCAGCTCGTCCAGGGTCACCCCCACCGCGCCGCCGATCGAGTTCTCCAGGGGCACCAGGGCCGCGTCGGCGTCGCCGGACCGTACGCTCTCCAGCGCCTCCCCGACGCTGCGCGCGGGCGTCCGGCTGCCGCGTTCGGCGGCGGACACGGTCCGCAGCGCCTGCTCGGCGAAGGTGCCCTCGGGTCCGAGGTAGACGAAGCGCGTCGGCGGTGTTCCCGGCATGCCGACCAGCCTACGCACCCGGTACGCCCACCGTGCCGCCGTCGCAGGCCAGCGCCCGGATCCCGGCCGGCCCGGCCGCCCGTACCGGGGCGGAACACACGTCGGTGCCCGCGGTCACCAGCTCCGGCGCGCCCGGGCGCCCGCGGGTCACCACCTGGAGCTGCTCGTGCCCGGTCACGTCGAGCACCGTGTACTGCCAGTCCGCCGCGCAGAGCGGCCCGGTGCGTACCCGGGCGCCGACGTCGTCCGGCAGGACGGCGGCCCGGCCGCGCAGCAACTGGATGATCCGGTCACCGGTGGGCCCGCTCCGGCACGGTGTCGCCACCAGGCCGGCGTCCGTCGTCGGGGCCACCGGCGCCGTCGGAAAGGCGGACGGCAGGCCGGTGGCCGGTGGCGCCGGCGGGGTGGGCACCGCGGTGGGGAGCGGCGTGCCGGTCGGCTCCGGTTGTCGCAGCCCCGGCGGGGCGCCGCAGCCGGCGAGCGGCAGAGCGGCCAGCAGTGCGACGGCCAGCCACGGCTGCCCTCGGCCGGCTCGGGCGGGCGGGCGGCCGGGCGCGCGGGTGCTCGCCTCGGGCGAGGCCGACGGTCGGCGGGCGGGAGGCGCGGTGCGGGGGGAAGGGGTGGGCGGCACGGACCGATCCTGGGGGCGGCGGGAAGGTCGTGGCCGGGGTGGCCGAGCCCATCGTAGGAGGAACGGCGGCCGCGGTGAAGGTCAGCCGACGACGCGGTGACCGGCGCGCGTCAGCGCGGTGGTCGCCTCGCCGAGGCGCACCGCCGGAACCAGCAGGTAGTCGGTGTCGAAGGTGGAGAACGCGACCGTGTTCACCCGGGCGCCGGCCAGCGGATCGACCAGGGACGCCAGCGTGCCGGTGACGGCCAGATCGACCGGGCCGGACACCCGCAGGCAGCGCCAGGCGGTCTCCACCACGGCCTGCTGGGGGGCCCGGTCCATCGGGCAGATCACCGAGATCCCGTCCGTCGTCCAGCTCACCGTCACCACGTCGGTGACGGCCAGCCCGCTCGACAGCGCGGGCGGCAGGGCGGAGCCGGCGGCCATCTGGCACACGGCGTACTCTCCCGGCAGCACGGCGATATCGAGCATGAGGGCACCCTACGGCCTGGACGCGGGCCCGTCCGGCTTCGCCGCGTGCGGCGATTGCCACACTCGCCGCAGGTCAGACCCCGGAGAAGAACGTGAGCGAGCCGGCGACCGCCCCGTTCGTGAGCACCGGGGTGGAGATGGCGTCCACCGTCGCGTCGGGAGCGCCCTCGGCCGCGACCTGCACCCGGAGCAGGCCCCGGGCGAGCCGGCCCGAGGAGAGCGCCAGCAGCGGCGGGATCTTGTCGGTCTCCTGCTCGGTCAGCTCGCCCCGGTTGGCGGTGAAGTCGACCAGGCGCAGCCCGCCGTCCAGCAGGGGCAGCCCGATCAGCTCCTCCGGCTTGCCGAGGCAGAGCAGCTCGCAGCCGGCCGCGGAGATCGCCACCACCTTGGTGTCGGCGTCGATCAGCAGACAGGGCTCGTCCGCGTGGGAGACCGTCGAGGACCACTGGCCGAAGTTGTCGACCTCCGGCTCTGTGGAGGCCCCCGCCGCCGGCGTGAACACTTCCGAGAGCGAGAGTTCGACGTGGGCCACCGCGCCTCCTATGTACAACTAGGGACTGTCCACGCTAGCCGGTCGCCCGGACCGTCGTCGATCGCACCGCGGCCGCCGGCCCGCCGTGCTCGGGGCGGTGCCCCACCAGGCGGCCGGCGACGGCGCGGGTCAGCGGGTGCCGACGTGGCCGGCGCGCGTGACGTCCCGATCGACGTTACCGGCGGTTGGCCGGCTTGTCAGCGGCCGTTCGGCCGTCCTCGTACCACCGGTAGTCGGCCACTGGACGGTACGTGCCGTTCAGCCAGGTGCTGGGGTGCTGCGCGACCCGGGACAGCTTCTCGGCGGTGGCCGGGCTGATCCGGCTGCCGGCGGCGACGAGCAGGCGGTCCAGCTCGCGGTGGGTCGCCATGAGGCAGTCCTTGGGCAGGCCGTAGACGCTGATGACGCCGGAGCCGACGAAGGTCAGCACCGGCGTCACCGGGATCGGCAGGCCCACCGCGTCGGAGAGGGCCTTGCTGGCCCGCTTGGCGTCCCGGCGTGCCTCAGCCACGTAGGGCGGCCGCTTGCCGTTGATCTGCACCACGTCGCCGGCGACCAGCACGCGGGCCCGGCCGTGGTCGGCGATGGTCACCGCGAAGAGACCGCTCGGCCCGATGGCGAGGAACCCGGCGCGCTCCTCGTGCGGGCGGTCGAGCAGGACGTCGGCCGCGTCGGTGCGGGGCCACTCGATGACGTGCCACGCCGGCCCGAGGTGGTCGAGCTGGCCCAGGGCCCGGGCGCCCGCCGCCTCCAGCCGCCGTGCGCCTCGCTCTGCCCGGCGACGGCGGGCCCACTCCAACGGTGTGGGACGGACCGGGTCGAGGAGACCCGGCGACTCCACCCGTGGGTGTGGCACCGTGGCGGGCGGCAGGGCCCGGGCGGTGGGTACGGCCCGACGAGCGGGGAAGACAGTCATCGCGACCTCCGGCAAAAGGTCCCTCGAAGTTATGTCTCCACTACCCTACGTTGACGGTCCGGGGGGTCGGCAAGGTGGAGCGCCGGAGTGACTGTGGATGAATGCCATATTCATCCACACATCTTTTCCCGGATGCCGCCAAACACTGCCCTACGCTGCCAGGGTGACCCACTATGTGGACAGCGAAGTCGGTCGGCTCGGCACCGTGCTGCTGCACCGGCCGGGCCCGGAGCTGGCCCGGCTCACCCCCCGCAACAACGACTCGCTCCTCTTCGACGCGATCCCGTGGGTGGGCCGCGCCCAGGAGGAGCATGACGCCTTCGCCGCGGCGCTGCGCGAGCGCGGAGTGGAGGTGCTCTATCTCGCCACCCTGCTCGCCGAGACGCTGGCCGTGGCCGACGCCCGGGCCGAACTGACCGAGCAGGTGCTCCGCTCGCCCCGGCTGGGCGACAGCCTGCGCGCCCGGGTCGCCGACCACCTGGCCTACCTGGACCCGGCGGCGCTGGCCGGCGTGCTCACCGCCGGCCTCGCCCACGAGGAACTGCGGATCAGCGCCGAGCGCCCGGGCGGCCTGGTCTACACCATGATGGACCGGCACGACTTCGTCATCGACCCGCTGCCGAACCTGCTCTTCACCCGGGACTCCTCGCTCTGGATCCGGGACCGGGTGGGGGTGACCAGCCTGGCCATGCCGGCCCGGCGGCGGGAGAGCACCCTGACCAACGCCATCTACCGTCACCACCCGCGCTTCGCCGGTACCGGGTTCGTCTACCACCCCGGGCTGGAGCACCTGGAGGGTGGCGACGTGCTGCTGCTCGCGCCCGGGGTGCTCGCGGTCGGGGTGGGCGAGCGGACGACGCCGGCCGGCGCGGAACGGCTCGGCCGCCAGGTCTTCGCCGCCGGCCTGGCGCACACCATCCTGGTGGTGCCGATCGCCCAGGAGCGGGCCACCATGCACCTGGACACGGTCTGCACCATGGTCGACGTCGACGCCGTGCTGATGTACCCGAACGTCGCCGACGCGCTCGTCGCGTACACCGTGATCGCCGGCGCGGACGGCGAGGACCCGCGGGTGGACGGCCCGGCGCCGTTCCTGCGGGCCGCCGCCGACGCGATGGACCTGGACCAGCTGCGGGTGATCGACACCGGCCTGGACCCGGTCACCGCGGAGCGCGAGCAGTGGGACGACGGGAACAACACCCTCGCCCTCGCACCCCGGCTCTGCGTCGGCTACGAACGGAACGTGGAGACCAACGCGCAGCTGGAACGGGCCGGTATCGAGGTGATCCCGATCGCCGGGTCCGAGCTGGGCTCGGGTCGGGGCGGGCCACGCTGCATGTCCTGCCCGCTGGTCCGGGAGCCTCTGCTCGGCTGAGCGCCGACGGGGCAGGCCGCCACCGGGCGGCGGCCGAATCCCGCCGGCAGGCTCGGCGGGTGGTCAGCGCAGGGTGAGTTGGCGGCCGAGCAGGCCCTGCCGGGCGCGGCGTCCGGCGGCGTCCAGTGGGGTGGTGTCGGCCAGCGCTTCCGCGTAGCGCTTGCCGAACTGCGCCACCGGCTCCTCCCACTCGCCGGCGGGCGTCCGCTCGGGCAGGTCCCAGACCGGCACCAGGCGCCCGTGCGCGCGGAACATGCCGGCGAACCGGGTGTCGTCACCGAGCGGCAGCGCGCCGGCGGCGCCGAGGCGGGCAAGGGCGTCCAGCGCGGCGTCCTCCTCCTCCGGCAGCACCCAGCGCACGTGGGCCTTCTCCGGCACCTGGCACCAGTACGCGGCCTTCGCCGCGCTCAGCCGCACGGTCGGGTAGACGGCGGCGTTCGCCCGCTCCAGGGACGCCTGCACGGTCGGGTCGTCCGCCGCGCCCGGGTCCAGCCAGAACTCGAACCCGTCGTGCATCTCGATCTCCAGCGGCCCGTCGACCAGCACGTCCTGCAGGCGGGGGCCCGGGCCGGGCAGCGGCGGCACCGGCACCTGGCCGCCCGGCTCGGCGCGCAGCGCGCAGAGCAGCGCCTCGGCCAGGTCCCGCGACACGTCGCCGGACTGGAGGTGCCGCTGGAGCCCGATGAACACCCGGCCGTCCGGCTTGGTCATCGCCGGGGCGGCCATCGGCAGCACGGTGGCGAGCGTCACAGGCCGGTCGCCGAACTCCGTCACGAGGTCGGGCGCGAGCCGCAGCGGCGCGGACGCGGCCGGGACCAGTTCGCGCAGCGCGATCCACTCGGGCTCGTCGACCAGCCCCTCGAACGGGCGCGGCACGAAGACGTCGCGCACCTTCTCCCGCTTCGGGGTGGTCTCGGCGGCGGCCCGCTGGCTCTTTCGACGCTTGCTCACGGCGAGACAGCCTAGAGGCCCGGCCCGGCCGACGTGGGGAGGACCCGCCCCGAGGGGCTGATCAGCCGGCGATGACGAGATCCGGCCGGGTCGACCCGGCCGGCTCGAACTCGGCCCAGACGCTCTGCCCGAGCCCGTCGCGGTCGACCCCCCAGCGGGTCGCCAGGCCGGCGACGATGTGCAGGCCCCGACCGTCGGCCGCGTCGGGGTTCGCCACCCGCATCCGGGGGCCCTCGCCGGCGTCGCCGTCGGTGACCCGGAGCTGGACCCGGGGCCCGTCGAGCGTCTCCCGCAGCCGCCAGGCCACCCGGACCACGCCACCGGGCAGCGGTCGGGCGTGCCGGACCGCGTTGCCGACCAGCTCGGCCAGGACGGCGACCAGGTCGGCCAGGAGCGTCGGGGGCACGAGGTCCGTCAGCTCGTGGGCGAGGCGGTGCCGGGCCAGCCGCGCGCCGGTGGCGTGGTGGGGCACCACCACGCACCACGCCCGCTCGCCGGATCCCGTCCCCACCTACGCCCCTTAACGCCCCCACAGCCGTCGCCGGTCATCCGCGCGGCAGCCGCACCTCTGCGACCGTACCGCCACCGGCCCTCGGTCGGAGGGATACCCATCCGTTCTGCTGTTCAACGATCCGGCGGACGAGATAGAGGCCGAGCCCGGCCCCCGGATAGCCACGCCGGTCACCGGACTCGCCCTGCCAGAACCGGTCGAAGGCCCGTTCGACGTGCTCAGGCCGGATGCCGATGCCCCGGTCGCTGACCCGGAACGAGACCATCTGGCTGTCCGCCCGGGCGCTGATCTCGATCCCGGTGCCCGGCGCGGAGTACTTCCCGGCGTTGGTGGCGAGCTCGGTGAGCACGGTGGCCAGGCTCGGTCGGTGGCCGAGCGCCTTGGGCAGGTCGGCCGGCAGGTCGACGGCGAGCCGGTGGCGCAGCTCGGCGGGGAGGTCGGCGAGCGCGGCCCGGAGGGCGTCGGCCAGGTCGAAGGGGGCGGGCGGCTCGTCCCCGGGACCGGAGTCGGCGGCCGAGGAGAGCAGCCGGTCGACCAGCCGGGCCAGCTCGTTCGCCCGCTGGCCGATCACCCGGGCGGCCTGCCGCCGGTCCGCGTCGGTCAGCGACTCCCAGTGGTCGGTCAGGGTGTCCGCGTAGCCCTTGATCACGGTGACCGGGGTACGCAGCTCGTGGCTGGTGACCGCCACGAACAGGTCCCGCTCGTGGTCCCGGCGCTGCTGGTCGGTGATGTCGCGGAAGGTGACCACCCGCAGGGCGCCCGGACCAGGCAGCTCCCCGGAGGTGATCCGCAGCCAGCGTCCGTCGGGCAGGCGGTGGTCGAGCACCTGCCCGGACGGCGGGATCGGGAAGGGTAGCGGCCGGCTGAGCGCCTGGCCCGCAGCCCGGCCGGTCACCTGCGCCGCGGCCGGGTTCCAGAGCCGGACGTGGCTGTCCCGGTCCACCACGGCCAGCCCGTCGGCCAGCGCGGCGACGACCGGGCCGTCGCCGTGCACCGGCAGCCCGCTCTGGTCGCCGTACATATGGGCGATGCACGAGGCGAGGTACGCGACCACCCCGTAGTGCTCGGCGTCGGGTTCGTCGTCGCCGTCCGGGTAGAGGGCGTGGAGGCTGCCGACCGTGTGGCCGCCGATCTCGGCCCGGGACACGACCATCCGGCGCAGGCCCCGGTCGGTCAACTCGTCGGGGAGCTTGCCGCCGAGACCAGCCAGCCGGACCTGCTGCACCCGCGGGCCGGAGAGCAGACACACGGTGGCCGGGTGGTTGGCCGGCAGTGGCCGGCCGACGGCCCACTCGGCGGCGCCGGTCGCGGAGATCACCCGGCCCCCGGTCGGCCCGAACTCGACGAACGCCATGGCCGCCGCGCCGAGCGCCGGCTGGGCCACGCGGAGCAGCTGGGTGAGGACGGGCAGACCGGAGTCCCCGGAGTTGATCATCTCGATCACCACGGTGTGGCCGGCGATGAGAGCGGGGAAGTCGATGCGCTCCGGCATGTCCCGAGTGTGCCCCGGCGGCCCGATTTTGGGCACCCCCGGACCGGCACCCGCGCACCGTCGCCCCGGACCGGCACCCGCGCACCGTCGGCCCGGACCGGCACCTTCGACCGAGCCGGCACCCTCGTACCGTCGTCCCGAGCCGGCGCGGCCGTGCCGGGCCATTCCGTCAGCGGCCGAGTCGGGCCAGGGTGTGCGCCGGCCGGTCGGTGATGATGCCGTCCACCCCGGCGGTGAGGACGAGGTCCAGGTCGTCCGGTTCGTTCACCGTCCAGACGTACACCTGGTTGCCGGCCGCCCGCAGCGCGGGCAGCAGGTGCGGGCGGGCCCGGACCAGGCCGATGCCGGGCCCGGCGATCCGGGTGCCGAAGGGCAGCCGGCCCAGCCGGAGCCAGCGGGGCAGCACCTCCAGCAGCAGCACGGTGGGCAGCGCCGGGGCGAGTTCGCGGAGGCGGCGGACGGCCAGCGCCGAGAAGGACATCACGGTGACCCGGACCGGGTCGTCCGGCCCGGGCTCGGCCAGCCCGTAGCGGCGCAGCAGCGCGACCAGCCGGCGCTCGACGTCGCCGCCGTAGCGGGAGGGGTGCTTGGTCTCCACCAGCAGCCGGACCGGCCGGCCGGCGGCCAGCACCGCGTCGAGCAGCCGCTCCAGGGTGAGCAGCCGGGTGTGCGACTCGTCCGGCGGCTCGTCCGTGTCCCCCGGCACGCACCCCGGGTGCCAGGAGCCGAAGTCGAGCGTCTCCAGCTCGGCGAGGGTACGGGCGCTGACCAGGCCGCGGCCGTTGCTCGTGCGGTCCAGCCGGCGGTCGTGCACGCAGACCAGGTGGCCGTCACGCGTCAACCGGACGTCGCACTCCAGCCCGTCGGCACCCTCGGCGAGGGCCCGCAGGTAGGCCGCGAGGGTGTGCTCGGGCAGGTCGTACGAGGCGCCGCGGTGCGCGAACACCAGGGGTTGATCACCCATGCCGCGGTCCTAGAGGACCCGGCCCGGCTGCCCGTCCTCGCCGACCACCGGGCGCCCGGCGGCGGCCCAGTCCCCCATGCCGCCCGCCACGTTGCGCACCTGCTCCCAGCCGTTCCGCATCAGGTACGCGACGACCTGGGCGGAGCGCCCGCCGGAGCGGCAGATGACGGCCACGTCCCGGTCGGTGGGCACCTCGGCCAGCCGGGCCGGCAGCTCCATCATCGAGAGGTGATGGGCGTGTGGCGCGTGGCCGGCGGCCCACTCGTCGTCCTCGCGGACGTCGAGCAGGTAGGTGTCGTCGGCGAGCTCGTTGACGGTGACGGTGGGAACCTGGGATCCGAACACGGGTACCAAGCCTAGATCCTCGCCGGGCGGATCGGCGTGGACCGGGCCGTCGGCACTGTCACAGCTTGACCACCCAGCGGGGATTGGCCCCGGCCCAGTCCGGCATCCGGCTGCCGCGGACCGCGTCGAACAGCCCGTTGCCCCCGTTCTCCAGCACCACGTACGACACCTCGTCGATGACCTGCGGGTACGACGGTACCTGCACCCCGCGTAACGCGTCCGCGGGCAGCCCGCGCAGCGCGAAGAGCAGGTCCTCCAGCGCCACGCCATTCGTGTCCACGGTCAGCGAGCCGCCCACGGCGCGGATCACCTGGTCGAGTTTGACCGGATTGTTCCGCAGCTTCGTCTCGCCCGCGCGATCCAGCAGCGCCCGGAGCAGTTGCTGCTGGTGGCGCTGCCGGTCGTAGTCGCCGCCGGGCAGGTCGTAGCGCTGCCGGACGTAGTCCAGCGCCTCCGCGCCGTTCATCTGGTGACAGCCGGGTGCGAAGACCCGCTTGGTGTGGATCGAGCGCACCTCGCTCTCCACGCACATCTGGACCCCGCCGAGCAGGTCGATCACCTTCCGGATGCCGGCGAAGTCGACCAGGGCCGCGCCGTCGAAGCGGAGCCCGGTGACCCGGGTCAGGGTGGCCGACAGCAGTTGGGCGCCGGACTCGCCGCCGCCGTGCTCGTACGCCGCATTGATCTTGTCCTGGCCGCCGCCGTAGCCGCCCCCGGCGGGGATCGCGACGAGCAGGTCGCGGGGGATCGAGATCAGGTACGCCTGCCGGAGGCCGGCCGGCACGTGCACGATGAGAATGGTGTCCGCCCGCTGCTCCGGGTTCGTGTCGCCGGGTCGGCGGTCGGTGCCGATCAGCAGGTAGTTCAGTGGCCCGGAGAGGTCCGTCCGCCCGTTGCGGGCGCTCGGGTCGAGCAACTGCTCCTTGAGCACGGTGCGGTCGTACCGGTCGGTGAGCGCCCGCAGGCCGAACACCGCCAGCCCGGCCAGCACGATCAGGGTCAGGCCGACCCCGAGCAGGATCCGGGGCCACCGGGAGTGGCGCGGCCCTACGGTCCGGGCGCCCGGCCCGGTCCGCTCTCCGCCGTCGCGGCCCGACCTGGACGTGGCGCCTCCCCCGCAGCCGATACGCGAATCCTGCTCACGTCGAGGCTACGGAAGGAACCGGTCCGGCCGGTCCGTTTCGCGGACTTTCGCCGGTCGCCGGGAGGGCGCCGACCGGGTCGCTCACTTCCGGCTGGACAGCATCTCGGGATGGTTGAAGACGAACTCCGCCAGCTTGTCCTGCTTGACCGCCTGGAACATCGCCAGCGTCTCGGCGCTCAGCACCTCCTTGCCGGCGCCGTTGCCGTGGAAGGTGCCGTTGTTCGTCTTCAGCATGGTGAGCTCGTTGCCGGTGACACCGCGCATGGTGAAGACGAAGTCCGCGATCGGCACGCCACCGGTGTCCAGGACGAACGCCTTCCCGGCCGCCTTAATCAGCTGTTGCAGCTTGCCCAGGTTGGTCAGCGTGCCGTTGTCGGTGGCCTTCTTCGCCATCGCCTTGATCAGCTGTTGCTGGTTCTGCTGCCGGTCGTAGTCGCCGTTCTTGAGGGTCTTGCGCTGCCGCGAGTAGTCGAGGGCCGCCCAGCCCTCCATCTCCTGGCAGCCCTTCTTGTGCACCACCGGGGTCCTCGGCTTGCCGGTCTTCTTGGCGTCCGCGTTCCACATCGGCTTGCCGTCGACGTACGACATGTGCAGCGACTCGACCTCCTGGCTCACACAGATCCGCACCGTGCCCAGGGTGTCGATGACGTTCTTGAAGCCGCCGAAGTTGATGATCGCGGCGCCGTCGAAGCTGACACCGGTCAGGCGCTTGATGGTCTGCGCCATCAGTTGGGCGCCGCCCTCCCAGCCGCCGCCGTTGCGGGCGCCGATCTGGAAGGCCGCGTTGATCTTGTCGGTGCCACCCGCCCAACCGCTCTTCTTGAACGGCGGGATCTGCGCCTCGGTGTCGCGCGGGATGGAGATCAGGTAGGCCTGGTCGTGCGTCGCCGGGATGTGCAGGACGATGATGCTGTCCGAGCGGACGTCGTCGGCGGCCCACCGCTCCCGCGCGTCCACGCCGAGCAGCAGCATGTCGATCGGGCCGTCCAGGTTCGCGCCGCCCTCGGCGTCGGACTTGCCGGCCTCACCGAGCAGGTTCCGCTGGGCGATGTCGCCGGTCGCATGGTTGATCAGCGCCTTGCTGCCGACGATGGCGACCCCGCTGGTCATCATCAGCACCGCGCCGACGACCACCGTGAGCCGGGCCCAGAGCGGGTCCCTGCGCCGCGGCCGCCTGGCCGGGGCGGCGCCGGCGCGGCCTTCGCCGCTGCGGGTCTGCGGGGGGACGGTCGCGGAAGCGCCGACCGGGCGGCTGGCTGTCGGGGACGGCGGGCGACGGCTGGTCTGAACCGGCATGCGTGCTCCAGCTCACGTGATCAGGGGGCGGGACCACTGTACGGACACTTGCCGGTCCTGGCGAGTTCGCCTGGCGGCAATGTGCCGTTGGCCCGGCGGTCACCCAGCCAGGTTGCCCGATCGGCCAGTTCATGGCGACCGGTCGGCCGGCGTCGCTCCGGAACCGAGAGCGCCTCCCTCACCCGCCCGTGCGTGACGCCCCCGGTGGGCGGTCAGCCGCCGTCCGTGCCCTTCGGCTGGTTGGCCTTGACCCAGTCGGCCATCGTGTCGCCCGACATCGCCCGGTACATGGCCAGCGCCTTCTCCCGGTCGGAGACCACGACGGATTCGCCGTCGCGCATCGCGCTGCCCGTGTTCGGGCTGGTGACGAACGTCAGGTTCTCTCCGCGCAGGCTGCGGAACTGCAACGCCATGTCCATCAACGAGAAGCCCTCGTCCACGGTGACCGCGTCGGTCACCGACTGGAGGAACGCGTTCAGCTTCCGCGGGCTGCTCAGGGTGCCGCTGCTTGCCGCCTTGTCCATCAGCGCGCGGAGGAACTCCTGCTGGTGGCGCATCCGGGCGAAGTCTCCGTCCGGGAACTGCTTGCGCTGCCGGATCCAGTCCAGCGCCTCCGCGCCGTCCATGTGGTTGACGCCCTTGGTGAACGTCCGGTACGGCTTGTGGATCGAGGTGATGGTCCGCTCGACGTTCAGGTCGACCCCGTCCAGGGCGTCGGTGACCTGCTTGAATCCGGCGAAGTCGATGGCCATGACGTGGTCCAGCCGGACGTCGGTGAAGCACTCGACGGTGCGTACGGCCAGCGGCAGGCCGCCGAACGCGAAGGCCGCGTTGATCTTCGCGCGCCGGCCGGAGTCGCAGTCGGCGCCGGCGCTCTCCGGGATCGGCACGTACAGGTCACGCGGGATGGAGACCAGGTAGGCCTCCTTGTGGTCGGCCGGGATGTGCATCACGATGATCGTGTCCGCGCGCCACTTGCCGGCCTGGTCGACCGGGGCGTCCGGGTCCCGCGAGTCGCTGCCGACCAGCAGGATGTTCAGCGCGCCCTCGACCGGCTTGGCCGGCCGGCCACCGGTGATCTCGGTGAACGGATCGGTGCGGGCCAGGTCGTTGTCCAGGTTGCGCACGTACAACCAGGCGCCGATCCCGCCGAGCAGCGCGAGGACCAGCACGGCCACCCCGGCGACCAGACCGATCCGGCCCCATCTCGGCTGCGGGCCACGCCGGCCGGGTCGGCTGCCGCCCGGGCCGCCGGGGCCGCCCGGCCCGCCGGGCCCGGACGGGCCGCCGGGCCCGCCGCCCTGCGGCTCCTCGTCGAACGACGGGTACCAGCGGTTCTCGGACGGCCGGGCGCGTCCGGTGGCACCGCCGGCGGGGCCGGGCACCGACGCGCGCCCGGCGCTCCGGTGCAGGTACGGGAGCGGGACGCCGGCAGACGAGGTCGCGGACATATAACTCAGGGTACGTAGCGCGGGCCAGTGTCGCCCTCGGGCGACGCGCGGCGCTCGCACATGTGCCGCCGGGCGCTACCCCAGCCGGCCGCGGAAGTACTCGATCGTGCGTCGCAGGCCGACTTCCGGCGTGACCGTCGGCTCGTAGCCGAGCAGCTCACGGGCGAGGGTCAGGTCGGGCCGGCGCATCTCCGGGTCGTCCGCGCTGCGAGTGATGTAGGTCACCTCGGAGTTGCTTCCGCAGAGCGACACGATGGTTTCCGCCAGTTGCCGCATGGTCATCTCGTGCTCGGTGCCGCAGTTGATCGGCCCGGTCTCGGTCGAGTCGAGCAGCAGCAGGATGCCGCGGACCAGGTCCTCCACGTAGCAGATCGACCGGGTCTGGTTGCCGGTGCCGTGCACGGTGATCGGCTCGCCGTGCAGCGCCTGGGAGATGAAGGTGGGGATGGCCCGGCCGTCGTCCGGCCGCATCCGCGGACCGTACGTGTTGAAGATCCGCACGATCGCGGCGTCCAGCCCCCGGCTGCGGTGGTAGGCCATGGTGGCCGCCTCGGAGAAGCGCTTGGCCTCGTCGTAGACGCTGCGGATGCCGATCGGGTTGACGTTGCCCCAGTACGTCTCCCGCTGGGGGTGCTCCTTCGGATCCCCGTACGCCTCGGAGGTGGAGGCCATCAGGAACCGGGCACCGTCGGCGAGCGCGCGGTCCAGCAGGTGCAGGGTGGCCACCGAGCCGACCCGGAGGATCTCCACCGGCAGCTTCTCGAAGTCGGTCGGGCTGGCCGGGGAGGCCATGTGCAGGATCGCGTCGAACCGCTCGGCCAGGGCCGGGTGGTGGGTGGGCAGCCCGTCGGAGATGTCCGCCTCGACGAGGGTGAAGGTCGGCGTCTCGATCAGGTGCGCGACGTTCTCCTTCGACCCGGTCACGAAGTTGTCCAGCGCGACCACCGTGCAGCCCCGCGCGATCAGGGCGTCCACCAGGTGCGACGGGACGAAACCGGCACCGCCGGTGACGAGGATGCGGTGACCGGGTCCGAAGCGCGCAGCAACCTTCATGCCGGTCAGCCTACTCAGCGTCGCTGGGAGCGCGGTGACGCCCGCACAGCCGCGCGGTGGCCGGACACCACCACCGCGTCGCCTGCCCGACGAGGAGCGGGGCCCCCTCCCGGTGCGGGAGGGGGCCCCGGAGGGCCGGCCGGCGGGGGTGCCGGGCCGGCGCCTCTCAGTGGGCGCCGGCGCCCGTGAGGGAGCGCACCTCCAGCTCCGCGTACTTGTCCTCGTCGTGCTCCTTCGAGATGAGGGTGCCGATCCACCCGCAGAGGAAGCCGAACGGGATGGAGAGGAGACCCGGGTTGGACAGCGGGAACCAGTGCCAGTCGTGGTCGGGGAACATCGCGGTCGGCGCCCCGGAGACCACCGGCGAGAAGAACACCAACACCACCGCGGCGAGCAGGCCGCCGTAGATGGCCCACACCGCGCCGGAGGTGTTGAACCGCCGCCAGAACAGGCTGTAGAGGATCGCCGGCAGGTTGCCCGACGCGGCGACCGCGAACGCGAGCGCCACCAGGAACGCCACGTTCAGGCTCTGCGCGAAGATCGACAGCGCGATCGAGACCGCGCCGATCACCAGGGCGGAGATCCGGGCGACCCGGACCTCCTGGCGCTCCGACGCCTGCCCGTTCTTGATCACGTTGGCGTAGAAGTCGTGCGCCAGGCTCGACGACGACGCCAGGGTGAGGCCGGCGACGACGGCCAGGATGGTGGCGAAGGCGACCGCGGCGATGACCGCGAGCAGGGTCGCCCCGCCGAGATCGCCGCCGAGGAAGTCCACACCGAGCGCCTCGGCCAGTTGTGGTGCCGCCGTGTTGCCGGCCCGGTCCTGTGCGGTGATCGCCTCGCCGCCCACCAGCGCCGCCGCACCGAAGCCGAGCGCCAGCGTGAGCAGGTAGAAGGTGCCGATGATGCCGATCGCCCAGAGCACGCTCTTGCGGGCCGCCTTGGCGGTGGGAACGGTGTAGAAGCGGATCAGGATGTGCGGCAGGCCGGCGGTGCCGAGCACCAGGGCGATGCCGAGCGACAGCAGGTCCATCTTGTTGTAGAAGGTCTGCGTCGAGTTGCCGGCGACCTCCACCCCGTAGCGCAGCCCTGGTTCGAGGAACGCGGCCCCCTTTCCGGAGGACGACGCGGCGTCGCCGAGCAGCGAGGAGAGGTTGAACTTGTACTTGGCCAGCACCAGCAACGTCATGATCAGCGCGCCGCCCATCAGCAGGAACGCCTTGACGATCTGCACGTAGGTGGTGCCCTTCATGCCGCCCACCGTGACGTAGATGATCATCAGGGCGCCGACCATGATGATCGTGGCGATCTTGGCGGCGTCCGCGTCCATGCCGAGGAACGTGGTGCCCGGCCGGATGCCGAGCAGCAGCGCCACCAGGGCGCCGGCGCCCACCATCTGGGCGAGCAGGTAGAAGATCGACACGGTGATCGTGGAGACCGCGGCGGCGGTACGCACCGGGCGCTGACGCATCCGGAAGGCCAGCACGTCAGCCATGGTGTACCGGCCGGAGTTGCGCAGCAGTTCCGCGACGAGCAGCAGCGCGACCAGCCAGGCGACCAGGAAGCCGATGGAGTAGAGGAAGCCGTCGTAGCCGTAGAGGGCGATGATGCCGGCGATGCCGAGGAACGAGGCGGCCGACATGTAGTCGCCACCGATCGCCATGCCGTTCTGGAAGCCGGAGAAGGACCGGCCGCCGGCGTAGAAGTCGGTGGCCGTCTTGGTCTGCCGGCTCGCCCAGATGGTGATGGCCAGCGTGATCGCGACGAAGACCAGGAAGAGGGTGATCGTCAGGTTGCGGGCGGTCGTGCTGCCCGCCTCAGCCGCGAGGACCGTGTTCACCGTCCACCTCCCCGATCTCGGCGCGGATCCGGTCGGCGACCGGGTCGATCTTCCGGTCCGCGAACCGCGAGTAGAGCCACGCGATGAGGAATGTGGAGACGAACTGGAGCAGCCCGAAGATCAGCGCGATGTTGATGTTGCTGCCGAAGAGCTTCGTGCCCATGAAGTCCCGCGCGTACGCGGAGAGGATCACGTAGAGCGCGTACCACAGGAAGAATGCGACGGTCATCGGGAAGACGAAGCCGCGCAGCGCGCGCCGCAACCCGGCGAACTCGTCCGACCGTTGTACGGCGAGGTACCGGTCCGGCGCGGGCGCGGCGGGCGCGGGAGTGTCCGTGGACATCTGTGGATCACCACCTTCACAGGCGTCGGGGATTTTTCGCGCACGGTAGAAAGCGCGCTCCCCGCCGGGGAAGGGCGTGATCGGCGCCGGTCGGCGGTTGCGCCGAACGGCGGGCTGGCTGCGCCCAGTGACCCAGGTCACTCCGTTGACCGGTCGGGCAGGGCGACACCCGCCCTAGGTCAACTCGCGGTAGCGGCCCCGGTAGTGCAGCAGCGGAGCCGCCTCCTCGACCAGTTCGACGACCTCGACGGTCGCCTCGACCAGCAGCGCCCAGCCGTACTCCCGGGCGGTGTCGAGCCGGCACCCGGCCCAGCCTCCGGCGTCGGTGGGCACCGGCCCGTACGGCGTGTCGGACCAGGCCCCGACGGCGAACAGGCCGCCGGGCGACGGGAAGAGCCCGGCGAACCGGTCGGCGAGTTGCCGGTGCGCCGGGCCCAGCGGCGACACGGCGAACCGCCCGGCGGCCTGCGCCGCCGCCCACAGGTCCGACTCCGCGTCGATCAGGCCGAGCAGCCGGTCCGGCTCGCCCTCCGCGACCACGGTCGACGACACCGTGAGCCCGGCCGGCCCGGGCGCCGTCCAGAGCGTGACCGGCGCGGCCAGCCGGCCGCGCAGCCGGCGTACGGGGGACCGTTGGCCGGCCGGCACGGCGAACGGGTCGGTGTGGTGGATCTCGGCGCCCGGCTCATGATTCACGTGAAACATTCTGCCCGTGATCGCCGGTCAGCGGCGCGGCGTCACGGTCGCGAGCAGCTCCGGCTGCCGCCGGTCCAGCACGTCCCCGGCCAGGTAGCTGCCGAGCAGCCCCGCGCCCAGGCCGTACCCGAGGCCGACCGGCAGGGCCAGCCAGAGCCAGACGTCGCCGAGCAGCGCGGCGCCCAGCACCATCGGCAGCCCGGCGGCGGCCGAGCCGACCATCGCGAGCAGGCTGAGGAAACTCTTCGCCACCCCGGCGCCGGTGTTCAGCGCGAAGGGGTTGCTCGTCTCCGGCAGCGCGTACGCGCCGAGCACCGAGATGAAGGCCGTCACCGCGAGCCCCGCCCCGTACGCGGCGACCAGGCTGCCGGCCGTCAGGCCGATCCAGCCCGGCTCCCCCAGCACCAGCGGGATCACCACGGCCACCACCGCCAGCATCGGCAGCACGTACGTCGAGAAGGCGGTGAACCGGGCCCGCAGCTCAAGCCGCCCGGGCACCCCGGCCACCACGTGCGCGGCGTACGCGCTGCCGTCGAAGCCGAACTGGTTGGCCAGGGTGATCGAGGCGAGCACGCCGACGAAGAGCATCGAGACGCTGACCAGCACCGGTGACGCCTCGCCACCGCCGGTGGCCAGCCCCTGCCCGCTGTCCACGCTGAAACCGGCGCCACCCAGGTTGACGATCACGGGTACGAAGATGCCGACCACCCCGATGGTGATCAGGTTGGCGCGCCGCCGGGCGTCGCGCCACCAGTAGCGGCACTCCCGGGCGACCAGCGCGCCGAACCGGTCCCGCCGGACCCAGCCCGCCGCACGGGGGAAGAGCTGGGCGACCGCGCCGCCACTGACGGCCCGCGTCGCCGGCGCCGGGCCGGCGCTCGCCGCCCCGACCATCGCCGACTCCAACGAGCGCGACCACCAGAGCAGCAGCGCGCCGAGGGCGGCGGCGGTGATCAGCAGTTTGACGGGTGCGGCCCACACCCGGCCCTGCGCCACGTCGATGCCGACGGTCCACGGCGCGCCGAACGGGGTCCACCCGACCACCTCGGCCACGCCCGTCAGCCGTTCCCAGTCGGCCTCGCGAACCGCGGCGAGCCCGAAGATCTGCAGCGGCCCGAGCAGCGCGGCGGCGACGGCCAGCAGCACGGCGGCCAGGTCACGGACCCGCCGGGACCGGAGCATCGTCGCGAACGCGCTCGTCACCGCCCGGGCCGCGGCCACGCAGAGCAGCAGGCCGGCGAGCACGCCGACGGCGCCGACCAGGCCGGCCGACCAGCCGCCGAGCAGCCACGCGCTGAGCACGAGCCCGGCGAGGGCGATCAGCACGGCGACGACCGGCACGCTGACCAGCGCGGCCGCGAACAGGCCGGCGACCAGGGTGCGGCGCGGCAGCGGCAGCAGGGCGAACCGGGCCGGGTCGAGCGTCTCGTCCACCCCGAAGAAGACCAGGGGGAGCAGCAGCCAGCCGAGCACCAGCAGGCCGCCGCCGAAGGCGGCCACCATGAGCGCGTACCGGCCGCCGTCGGCCAGGCCCGGGGCGGCGAACACGAAGAACCCGCTGGCCGCGAACCACAGCCCGACCAGCGAGCCGATCACGAACAGCGCGATCCGCCAGCCCTGGCCGCGGAAGTTGTTGCCCATCACCCGCAGCTTGAGCCGGACGAAGTGCCGGGCGGAGACGGGCCGCACCGGCCCGGGCGCTGCGCTCAGTTGGACAGCCACGCCAGCTCCTCGCCGGTCGCCACGCGCCCGCCGACCACCTCGACGAAGACGTCCTCCAGCGAGCGGTCGCCGCGCACCTGGCCGATGGTGCCGACGCGCTTGATGGTGCCCTCGGCCAGGATCGCCACGTGCGAGCAGAGCCGCTCGACCACCTCCATGACGTGGCTGGAGAAGACGACCGTCCCGCCGCCGCCGACGTACCGCTGGAGGATGTCCCGGATCAGCGCCGCCGATACCGGGTCGACCGCCTCGAACGGCTCGTCGAGCACCAGCAGGCGGGGCCCGTGCAGCAGCGCGCAGGCCAGGCCGATCTTCTTCTTCATGCCGGCCGAGTAGTCGACCACCAGGGTGCGGCCGGCGTCGGACAGCGCCAGCACGTCGAGCAACTCGGCCGCCCGCTGGTCGACCACCGCCGGGTCCATCCCGCGCAGCAGGCCGTGGTACGCGAGCAGCTCCGCCCCGCTGAGCCGGTCGAAGAGGCGTACGCCGTCGGGCATGACGCCGAGCAGCTGCTTCGCGCGGACCGGGTCGGCCCAGACGTCGTGCCCGAGCACCCAGGCCTGGCCGTGGTCCGGCCGGAGGAGCCCGACCGCCATCGACAGGGTGGTGGTCTTGCCGGCGCCGTTCGGGCCGAGCAGGCCGTAGAAGGAGCCGGCCGGGACGTCCAGGTCGACGCCGGCCACCGCGACCTTGCTGTCGAACCGCTTCGCCAGGCCGCGCAGCGCCAGCGCCGGGTGCTCACCAGTCATGCGTCCGACCGTATCCGTCCCGCACCAGAACTGCGGCCGCCGCAGGGATGACCTCCGGTCATCCCTGCGATTGACCCGGGTCAGCTGCAACCGGTTCGCCCGCTGGCGGGTGACGAAGGCAGGGACGCGAGAGGGAGGGACATTGGGAAACGACGACGGGTTCGAGGAGTTCTATCGAACCACCAGACATCGGGTCGTCACGGTGCTCTACGCACTCGGCGGCGACCTGGCCGAGGCGCAGGACGCCGCGCAGGAAGCGTACGTGCGGGCCTGGCAGCGGTGGGAGCGGATCAGCGCCTACGGCGATGCGGAGGCGTGGGTGCGGACGGTCGGTCACCGGTTGCTGATCAACCGGTGGCGCAAGATCCGGAACGGGCTCGTCGCCTACCGCCGGCACGGCACGGACCCCGCCGTGCCGCCACCTTCGGAGAACACCGTCGCCCTGGTGGCGGCGCTTCGCCGGTTGCCCGCCGAACAACGCGAGGCCATCGTGCTGCACCACCTGGCCGATCTGTCGGTCGCCGAGATCGCGGCCCAGACCAGCGCCCCGACCGGAACCGTCAAGGCCCGCCTCGCCCGCGGCCGGAAATCCCTGGCCACCATGCTCGACACCGTCCTCCCGGAGGAGGTCACCCATGCCTGACCAGCTCTTCACCGATCTCTACCGGCACACGGAGAACCTGACCTGGGCGCCCACCGACCAGGTGCGCCGGCGCGGCCGGCAACGCACCCGGCGTGCCCGGGTGGCCGCCGGCCTCGCCGGCGTCGTCGCGGTGGCCGTGATCGCCACCGGTGCCGTGGCACTGGCCGGTGGCCCGGACGCGGCCCCGCCCTTTCCGCCCGCCACCGACTCGCCGACGCCCACTCCGTCCACCGGGCCGAGCCGCGCCGCCGATCCGACGCCGAGCAACAGCGGCAGCCCCACCGGTCGGACGCCGTCGAATCCGGCGACGGCCGACGGCGGACCGGCCACGTCGAACGTGGACATCCCCCCTGCGGCGATGCTGCAACTGGCCGACCTGCCGTCGGGCTTCACCGCGGCGGACGAGGCTCCGGACGGCGACTGGACCCTCGCGTCGACCACCGTTTACTGCCGCAACCAGTCGCCGTCGCTGGCCGTGCGCCAGGTCGCCGACCGGGACCGGGTCTTCGACTCGCCCACCGACTCGGTGATCCAGCGCGTCACCCGGCACTCCGGCGATGGCGCCGCGAGTTCCATGGACCGGGTACGCGACCTGGTCGGTGACTGTGTTCCCTACCGGCCCGGCGACTCGCTGTCGATTCTGGCGGACGGCCTCGGTGGGGACGAGTCCCTGCTCGTCGGCTCGCTCATCGAGGGGGAGCCGAGCCGGTGGCTCTTCGTCCGGCGGGGTGATCTCGTGGCGCAGCTCCGGATGGACGAGGCCACCACACCGGCGGAGGCCCGCGGGTATGCCCGGAAGGTGGCCGACCGGCTCTGCGCCGGCACCGACGCCTGCTGACTCGCGGCGCCCGGCGGCCCTGTGCGGCCCTTATGGCCGGAGCGCCTCGGGGGCGTGCAGGCGGAGCATCGTGGCCCCCACATCGGCCGGGGCGCGGCGACGGGAGGCGATCGACACCACCACCATGACGGTGAAGGCGAGGGGGACCGTCCAGGCGGCCGGCTGCGCGATGAGCGTGGCCGGCCAGCCGTCCAGTGCCGGCCCGAGCACGGTTACCAGCACCGCGGCGATCGCGGCGCCGCCGCCGACCAGGATGCCGGCGGCCGCGCCGAGGTCGGTCAGCCCGCGCCACCAGATGCCGAGCACCAGCAGCGGGCAGAAGCTGGACGCGGCGACCGCGAACGCCAGCCCGACCACCTGCGAGACGTCCAGCCCCGAGACGTTCAGCGCGAGCACCGCGGGCACCGTCCCGGCGATCACCGTGGCCAGCCGGAAGCCGCGCACCGAGCCGCGGCCGAGCACATCCGTCGAGATCACCCCGGCGACGCTGGTGAGCAGGCCGGAGGAGGTGGAGAGGAAGGCCGCGAACGCGCCGGCCGCGACGAGCGCGGCGAGCAGCCGACCGGTCAGCCCGTCGCCGAGAGCGGCGCCGGGAAGCAGCACCACCACCGCGTCGGTCTGCCCGGTGACCAGCAGTTGCGGCGTGTAGATCCTGCCGAGCACCCCGTACAGCGTTGGCAACAGGTAGAACGCGCCGACCAGCGCCAGCACGACCAGGGTCGTGCGCCGGGCCGCCGCGCCGTCCGGATTGGTGTAGAAGCGCACCAGCACGTGCGGCAGCCCCATCGTGCCGAGGAAGGTCGCCAGGATCAGCGAGTACGTGGCGAAGAGGCCCCGGTCGTCGTCCCCGGCCGCGCTGGGCAGCAGCCAGTCGGCGGCCCCGGTGGCCACCCCGGACACCTCGGGCACCGGGTCGCCGGCGGCGAAGGAGAGCTCGTCGCCGGGGCGTACCTCCCGGGTCGCGCCGTCGGGGAGGGTGAGGGTGGCGCGGTGCTCGACCACGACGGTGGTGGCGGTCCGGAAGGTCGGCCCGTCGGGCGGGGTCACCGCCGGGCGGGCGTCGGCCTGCCACTGGAGGGCCAGGAAGATCGCGGGTACGGCGAGCGCGGTCAGCTTCAGCCAGTACTGGAACGCCTGGACGAAGGTGATCGCCCGCATCCCGCCCAGCGCCACGTTGGCGGTGACCACCACGGCCACCAGCACGGCGCCCACCGGGTACGCGGAGCCGGCCACCGTGGCCAGCGTGAGCCCGGCGCCCTGGAGCTGCGGCACCAGGTAGAGCCAGCCGATGAAGATGACGAAGGCCGTGGCGAGGATGCGCAGCCGGCGGGAGCCGAGCCGCAGCTCGCAGAAGTCCGGCAGGGTGAACGCGCCGGAGCGGCGCAGCGGGGCGGCCACGAAGAGCAGCAGGGCCAGGTAGCCGGCGGCGAACCCGACCGGATACCAGAGCACGTCCACGCCGTACTTCAGGATCAGGCCGGCGACCCCGAGGAAGGACGCCGCCGACAGGTACTCCCCGCCGATGGCTGCGGCGTTCCAGGTCGGGCTGATCGCCCGGGAGGCGACCAGGAAGTCGGAGGTGGTCCGGGCGAACCGCAGCCCGTAGAAGCCGATGCCGACGGTGATCAGGGTGACCGCGACGATCGCCGGGACGACGAGCCCGTTGCCCATCTCAGCGCTCCGGCCGCTGGACCAGGTCGGTGAAGTCCTGCTCGTTGCGTTCGGCCAACCGCACGTAGGCCCAGCCCACCCCGATCAGGAACGGGAAGCTGGCCACCCCGAGCAACAGCCAGGGCAGGTTCACCCCGAAAACGGTGACCCGGCCGACCGAGGGCGCGATGGCGAAGAGCCAGGGCAGCCCGCCGAGCCCGATCGCCACCACCAGGGAGAGCCGCAACGCCAGGGCGAGCTGCGCCCGCACCAACCCCCGGACGAGGGCTTCGCCGACCTGGGTCTGCTGGGTCAGCTCGGCGCGGGTGCGCATCACCCGGTCGTCCCGCCGGGCCACCTCGGCCAGCACGATCCGCGTCCGCGCGGGCGGTTCCGGCGCCCGGGGCGCCGGTACGGGATCGTCGGCAGGAGTCACCTGGGCAGTCTCACCCGATCGGCCCGATTGTCAAGGGAGCCGGTCGACGCCTGTGGACAACCTGTGGAGAACGGATCACCCCTGTGGACAACCGTCCCGACGGCTCACCAGCGGGCCGGGTACGGGCAGGTCGCGCCCGGGTCCACCGGATCCGTGCCGAGCAGCGCCCGGGCCCGCGCGCGCCCCAGGTTCGCGGCGCGGAGCCCGTCCTCGGGCAGATCGGCGGCGATGCTCCGCAGCGCGCAGGACCGCAGCGGCTCGGGGAGCCGGTCCAGGGCCGGTACGGCGTCCGCCGAGAGACCGGCGAGATAGCCGACGTCCAGCCGGCCGGTCGCCCGGTACCGGTCGACGTTGCGTTCCGCGATCGTCCGGTCCGGGTTGACCGCCGCGAGACCGAGCAGGGCGATCACCGCCGTGGCGACCACGAGCCGTGGCAGCCACGCGCCGCGCAGCCGGAGGACGGTCACCCCGACCAGGACGAACAGCACCCCGAGCCACAGTTCGACGGTCGCCACGAAGAGCCGGAGCCGGGTCGCCCCGTACGCCTCGGTGTAGACCTGCATCCGGTACAGCGCCGACGCCACGACGACCAGGCTGAGCAGGGTGAGCGTGCCGAGCAGCGCGCGGATCAGCACCCGGTCCGCACGGCTGCCGTGTGGCGCCCAGCGGACCGCGCCGCCGATCACCAGCAGGGTGAGCGCGGACACCGCGAGCAGTTGCCAGAAGCCGCTGCGGGCGTACTGGGCGTAGCTCAGACCGGCGGTGCGCAGCACGTGGCCCGAGCCACCGAACAGCACGGTGAGTTGCACGAGCACGAAGGCGGCGAAGAGCGCATCGAGCGTGGCGAGTGGCAGCGCCCAGTCCAGCCGGCGGACCGTGCGGGCCGGTGCCCCGCGCAGGCCGTCCAGGTCCGGTGGCCGGGTCAGCAGGTACGCCCCGCCGAGCAGGCCGGCGCCGATGAGCAGCCAGCGCAGTGTCCAGCTGGTCACCCCGGGCGCCGAGATGTCCGGCAGCAGATCGGTCACCAGGTCGGCGAAGATCGCGTCGGCGGAGGAGAAGAGGATCCCGAACAGGGCCAGCAGCCCGATCGAGACCGCCACACTCGCGAGGGTCCGCCCGAACCCGGGGGCGTTCGGCCGGCTGGCGGACAGGCCGCGGGCCCCCCAGGGCAGAGCGCGCGCCGCCGCCGCCGGCGGCAGCACCGCCGACACCAGGATTCCCAGCGGCGTACGGCCGCCGGTCAGCGCGAGGCTCGCGGTCACCGCCGCGGCGAGCACGCAGAGCACGAAGAGCCACCCGGCGGCGCGTACCGAGCCGACCGCGACCAGCGCGATCGTCGCGGCGGCCCAGGCGACCCGGACCACCCGTCCCGGTGCCCCCGTGGCACCGGGACGGGTGTCCGCATCGGCCGGCCCCCCGCCGGCCGCCGCCGGCGCGCTGCGCGTCCGCGCGTCTCCGCCGGTCGTTGGCGCGCCCGCCGGAATCGGCCCCGATACCGGCGTGTCCGATGCGGTCGGCTCGCCGGTCGACGCCTGCTGTGTGGACGGCTCGGCGTTCGGCCGATCCGGTGCCTTCGGCGCGCCGGTCGGCGGCTTCGGTCCGTTCGACTCGGCGGCCGGCGCATCCGGCGCGGCGGGCGGTCCGGACGGGGTGACGCGAGGGCGGACGGCGGCAGCCGTGCCCAGCGCTCCGGCGCCGGCCAGCGAGGCCAGCAGCCATCCGGCGCCGGGGCGGTCGAACGGCACGACGGACGCGGCCACGGCCGCCGCCACGGTCACCGCCCCGAGGACCACCGGCTGGGCGCCGCCCGCCGGTCCGGGCCAGCGGCGCCGGAGCGCCGACGGTGCCGGCGGCGTGGCGGGCAACTGTGGCCGGGGCTGCCCGACAGCGGTCGGCGGGACCGTCCACTGCCCGGCCCAGGCGCCGGTGCCCGGCTCGCCCGCCGGCGCCGGCGCCGGACGTCCGGCACCGGGCCCGACGGTCGACGGTGCGGGCGCGGCCCACTGCCCGGGGCCGGGGCCGGCCGGCGGTGCGGCCGGGTGGCCCGGTCCGTGACCGGCGGCCGGCGGCGGCGCGCTCGGGTGGGCTGATCCCGGACCGGCGGCCTGCGGCGGCACGGTGCGGCCGGTGTCCGGACCGGCGGCGGCCGGAACCGTGGGTGGTGCGGAGGGAGTCGGCTCGGCGGACGGGGGCGTCGGTGCGGAGTCGGTCATGCCGCGTCCTCTCGGGTCGGTCCGGCGCCGGGGATGGCGACCCGGATGCGGCAGCCGGGGCCGGTGCCGCGGCTGGGATGGTCGGGGTCGAGCACCTGGATGCTTCCGCCGTGGAGTTCCACGACCCACCGGGCGATCGCGAGCCCCAGGCCCGTCCCGCCGTCGGCGGCCCGGTCGCCCCGGGTGAACCGCTCGAACACCCGCGAGCGCTCCGCCGCCGGGATGCCGGGGCCCTCGTCGGTCACCTCGACGTGCAGTTCGCCGGCGTGTTGCTCGGCGATGACCCGGACCGTTCCGCCGGCCGGGCTGTGTCGGGCGGCGTTGTCCAGCAGGTTGGCGAAGACCTGGTGCAGCCGCCACGGGTCGGCGTGCACGGTCAGCGGCGCGGGCAGGTCCCGCAGCTGGAACCGGACGTCGAGCCCGGCACCGACGGCGCTCGCGGTGGCGTGCTCGACCGCCTCGTCCAGGAAGTCGGCGACGTCGATCCGGACCCGGCGCAGGGGCGCCACGCCGGCGTCGAGCCGGGAGATGTCCAGCAGGTCGGCGACGAGATGGCCGAGTCGCTCGGTCTGTGCGAGCGCGGCCCGCAGACTGGCCGGCTCGGGGGCGGCCACGCCGTCCACCATGTTCTCCAGCACTCCCTGCAGCGCGCTGATCGGCGTGCGCAGCTCGTGCGACACGTTCGCGATCAGCTCGCGCCGCCGCTGGTCGGCGGCGTGCAGGTCCTCGGCCATCTTGTTGAAGGCCCGGGCCAGCTCCCCCACCTCGTCCCGCGAGGTCGCGCGTACCCGGCGGGTGTAGTCGCCTCGGGCCATCGCCCCGGCCGCGGCGGTCATCTCGCGCAGCGGCGAGGTCATCCCGTGGGCCAGCACCTGCGAGGTGAGCAGCGCGACGAGGATGGCGGTGGCCGCGGTGCGGGTCGGGAGCCAGCCGATCGCGTACCAGAAGTAGGAGAGACCGGCGGCGCCGGAGCTGACCAGCAGGATCCCCAGCTTCAGCTTGATCGACCGCAGCGGGTCGAGGGGTCGGGGGAGCAGTTCGAGGATCCGGTCCACCCGGGCGACCAGCGCGGGGCTCACGCCGGGACCTCGAGCGCGTAGCCGATGCCGTGCACGGTACGGATCAGGTCCGGACCGAGCTTGCGCCGCAACGCCTTGACGTGGCTGTCGACGGTGCGGGTGCCGGAGCTGTCGGCCCAGCCCCAGACATCGGCGAGCAGGGCCTCCCGGGGCAGCACCGTCCGGGGCCGGCCGGCGAGGTGCACCAGCAGGTCGAACTCGGTCGGCGTGAGGTGCACATCCGCACCGGCCTTGCGGACCCGGCGCTCGGCCTGGTTGATCTCGATGTCGCCGAGGCGCAGGGCGGGCGCTGGCGTGGCCGACGCCCGGTCGACCCGGCGCAGCAGGACGTGCACCCGGGCGGCCAGCTCGCGCATGGAGAACGGCTTGGTGAGGTAGTCGTCGGCCCCCACCGCCAGACCGACCAGCAGGTCCGTCTCGTCGTCCCGCGCGGTCAGCATCAGCACCGGCACCGGGCGGTCCGCCTGGATCCGCCGGCACACCTCCAGCCCGTCGAACCCGGGCAGCATGACGTCGAGCACGACCAGGTCGGGCTGCCCGACCCGGAACCGCTCGACGGCGCTCGGGCCGTCACCCGCGATGTCGACCGTGAAGCCCTCGGCGCGCAGCCGCGCGGCGACCGATTCGGCGATGGTCGGTTCGTCCTCCACCACCAGTACCCGGCGTTCCCTCATGGGCCCTGACTGTAGGGACGTGCCGTGGAGATCGGTGGCTCACGTTGTGAACGATCTGTGGAGAACCGCCGGTCACCGGTCACCGGTCGACGCGCGGCCGCGCCCGCCTCACCCGAGCCCGACGCGTACCGGGTGGGCGGAGGCGGAGCCGAGCCAGGTGTGCGGGTTGCCGTACCAGCACCAGCCGAGCTTCGGCGCGCCCTGGCTGATCCAGATCGCGGGCACCCGCTTGTCGCCGCAGCGCGAGCCGACCAGCGAGAAGCACTTGTTCTTGGCCAGCGCGGCCGGATACAGGCTGACGAAGGCGAGCCCCTCGTCGATGGTGATGGGCAGCCGGTCCTGACCGGTGATGACCTCCATCGCCCCGGAGGGGGCGAGGTTCAGCGTCTCCTCACCCCGGTCCACGTCGAAGAGCAGGTACGCGGGGCCGGCCGGCGCCTCCAGCTCCTTAATCGGGTCGAAGCGGGCCAGGTCGCCGTCGGCGAAGTGGCGGTCCAGGAAGCCGGGCTTGCGCTTGCCGGCCAGCGTGGTCAGCGCGAGCCGCTCCTCCACCGGGATCAGCTCGCGGGTGATCACCAGCAGGAAGGGCACCCGCCCCTCGGTGGGGGCCGCCAGGCCGGCCGCGCCGGCGACGGCCGCCGCACGCAGCGGGGCGACCAGGCTCCGGAAGTCCTCCACGGTCATCCGGGCAAGCGCGGGGTAGCCCAGTTCCACCAGGCGGTCGAGCTGACGGTCGAACTCGGTCGCGGCGTCGAACGGGACATCGGTCACGGTGGCCTCCTCGAAGTCGTACGGCCTACCGTACAGCGTACGACCAAGAGGATTATTCCCGACACGGCGATGCAACCCCGTGCTGCGGGTGGTCCGTCGTACGGCCGTGATGGTCGACAGAGAGGTGGGACCGCGGTGAGGCGCGCCGACGAGGACGACTTCCGGGCCTACGTCGCCGACCGGATGGATCGCTGGCGGCGCAGCGCGTTCCTGCTCTGTCAGGACTGGCACACCGCCGACGACGTCGTGTCCGTCGCGGTCGCGCGGCTCTACCGGAGCTGGGGCACGGTGAGCCGGGCGGACAACCGCGACGCGTACGCGCAGCGGGTGCTGACCCGCTGCTGGCTCGACGAGCGGCGTCGGCCCTGGAACAACCGGGAGCAGTCGTGGGCCCAGGTGCCGGACACCGTCGGCGTGGCGCAGGACGTGACCGACCGGGACGGGCTCGCCGCCCTGCTGCGGTCGCTCGGACCACGACAGCGCGCGGTGCTCGTGCTCCGCTACTACCTCGACTACTCGGTCGAGGAGACGGCCGAGGTGCTCGGTGTGTCCGCCGGCACGGTCAAGAGCCAGTCCGCGCGCGGGCTGGCGAACCTGCGTGTCGTCCTCGACGGCCAGTCCTGAGTAGACGGGGGAATCGTGACTCACCAGGTGTTCGACGAGTTGATCGGCACGCCACCGCCGTCGCGGGTCGACGTCGACGGCATCGTCCGCAGGGAACGACGGAGCCGGAGCGCCCGGCGACTCGGCGGCGCACTGGCCGCCGTGCTGGCCCTGGCGCTGGCCGTCGGCGTACGCGACCGGCCCGGCGCTGCCGAGGTCACGCCCCGGGCCAGCGCCTCCTCGCCCACGGCGGACACCCGGTTCCGGTTGGTCTTCGACACGGACGAGACGGCCGACGCCACCGCGCGGCGGCTCGGCCAGGAGTTGGACCGGGCGATGCGAAAGGTGGCGCCCGGTGCGGTGTGGTTCTGGATGCCCGACCAGCCCGGCGAGCCCCGGCGGCCGGACGGGCAGGCGCCGACGTTCTCGCACCGGGGCCGCGCGGACCTCATCAACGGCTCCTCCGGGTTGTCGTACCAGGGTCGCCGGGGGGCGCTGAGACTGTCGATCAGCCCCGAGGTCCACAGCGACGCGTCGTCCGGACCCGTCAGTTACTACTGGGCGTGCCGGATGCCGCCGGACGTCCGGGAGGACAACCGCTACCACCGGGTGTGCGAGGAGGCGACCAGCCCCGGCGGCGCCCGGATGAAGATCCAGACCTACACCGGCAAGCGGCAACCGACCGTCCAGCACCTCGTCGTGGTCCAGCTGCCGGACAACCGGACGTTGGAGCTGAGCGTGCAGAACATGGTCGGGGTCGACGAGTCGGCGGTGCCGGCACAACCGGAGGCGCCGCTCTCCCGGGAGCAGGTGCGGGAGATCGCCGTGCAGATCGCGGACCAGATCAAGAGCTGACGGCGGAGCGAGCAGGGCTGGGCCGGGTCAGCGGTTCCAGTCCTGCTTCGCCGCGCGGACCAGCTTGTCCTTCAACTCCCGGGTGTGCCGCCGGCTCACCGGCAGCTCGGTGCCGTCGATCACCACCACGTAGCCGGAGTTGACCAGCCGCAGCTCGGCGATGAGCTTCAGCTGCACCAGGTACGACCGGTGGATCCGGACGAAACCGGCGTCGGCCCAGCGCTCGGCGAGCGTGGCCAGCGAGACCCGGACCAGGTGCGAGCCGTCCCCGGTGTGCAGCCGGGCGTAGTCGCCCTGCGCCTCGACCCAGCGCACCGCCGAACGGGGCAGCATCCGGGTCGTGCCGGCCAGCTCGATCGGGATGGTCGGGTCCTCCTCCGCCCGGGCCAGCGCCGCCGGGTGCGACGGCACCACCCGAGAGCCGATCACCCGGCGCAGCGACTCGGCCAGCCGCTCCGCGCGTACCGGTTTGCGCACGTAGTCGGTGGCCCCGAGGTCGAACGCGTCGACCGCGCCGTCGTCGTACGCGGTGACGAAGACGATCGCCGGCGGGCGGGCGAACCGGCGCAGCACCCGGGCCAGCTCCATCCCGTCCAGGCCGGGCATCCGGATGTCCAGGAAGACCACGTCCACGTCGCCGTCGCGGAGCAGTCGCAGCGCCTCGGTCGCGTCCCCGGCCGTGTGCAGCCGGGCCACCCGCGGGTCGGCCCGCAGGTGGTACGCCAGCTCGTCGAGCGCGGGCGGCTCGTCGTCGACCGCCAGCACCCGGAGGAAACCGGACGCGTTCACCGCACCGACCCGGTCGGCCCGCTCGCGCTCGCTCACGGCGCCACCCTTGTTCGCGACTGCGGGGCTCGCAACCCCGGCTCACTCCTCGCGCTCACGGCGCCACCTTTGTTCGCGGCTGCGGGGCTCGCAACCCCGGCTCACTCCTCGCGCTCACGAACCCGCCCGTACGCCGGGGTGGAACTTCGGGACCCGCATGCTCACCTTCGTGCCCGAGCCGAGCCCGGTCTCCACGACCAGGCCGAACTCGTTCCCGAAGACCGACCGGAGCCGCTCGTCGACGTTGGAGAGCCCGACGTGCTGGCCGGAGTCGTCCCCCGGATCGCCGTTGCTGTGGGCCAGCTCGGCGATGCCGGCGGTCAGCGTGGTCGGATCCATCCCCACTCCGTCGTCCTCCACCGTGATGTGACACTCGGCACCGGCGTCCCGGGCCTCGATGCTCACCATGCCCGTGCCGGGCTTGCGGGACAACCCGTGCCGGACGGCGTTCTCCACGAGCGGCTGGAGGCAGAGGAACGGCAGGGTCACCGGCAGCACCTCGGGAGCGATCTGCAGGCGCACCTGGAGCCGGTCGCCGAACCGGGCCCGCTCGATGGTCAGGTAGCGGTCGATCGAGCGCAGCTCCTCGGCCAGCGTGGTGAACTCCCCGTGGGCCCGGAACGAGTACCGGGTGAACTCGGCGAACTCCAGGATCAGCTCGCGGGCCCGCTCCGGGTCGGTGCGGACGAACGAGCCGATCGCGGTCAGCGCGTTGTAGATGAAGTGCGGGCTGATCTGGGCGCGCAGCGCCCGGACCTCGGCCCGGGCCAGCCGCTCCCGGGACGAGTCCAGCTCGGCCAGAGCGAGCTGGTTGCCGGCCCAGTGCGCGGTCTCCAGGGTCGCCTGCACCAGCCCCGGGGCGGGCGGCCCGTCGGCGACCGCGACCAGCGCGCCGACCACCCGACCGTCCGCGCCGGTCAGCGGGGCGACCACCGCGCCGCGTACCGGGCAGTCGACCCGGTCGCAGTGCAGCTCCGCGTCGCCGAGCACCGTCGAGCGCTCGGCGGCCACGGCCCGGCGGGCCGCGCCCAGCAGCTGCTCGCCGTGGTGTGCGCCGCGCCCGTCGAGGGCGAGCAGCTCCGTCCGGTCGGTCAGCGCCAGGCCGACCGCGCCGACCAGGGCCCGCAGATGGCGTACGGACTTGGCCGCACCGGCCGGGCTCAACCCCGCGCGCAGCGGCTCGGCGGCCAGCCCCGCGGTGTGCAGCACCTCGTAGGTGGCGCGCTGGGTGGCGGTGGCGATGCCGCGCCGGGCGCGCAGCCGCCCGACCGCGAAGAGGGCCGCGACCAGCGCGGTGACCAGCGAGAGTACGGCGAAGACGGCCGAGAGGTTGCCACCCACGCCCAGATCCTGGTGGTTCGGGGGTGGCTTACGCCAGCCCCGTCAGTACGCGCCCTTGCGGGCCAGCACCACGCCGACCGTGCGCCACAGGATGCTCAGGTCGTACGCGAGTGACCAGTTGTCGACGTAGTAGAGGTCCAGCCGGACCGCCTCGTCCCAGGAGAGGTCGGAGCGGCCGGAGACCTGCCAGAGGCCGGTCATGCCCGGCCGGACCAGCAGCCGCCGGCGTACGTCGCCGAGGAAGTCACCGTCGTCGGCCGGCAGCGGACGCGGCCCGACCAGCGACATCTCACCCCAGAGCACGTTGATCAGCTGCGGCAGCTCGTCGAGCGAGGAGCCGCGCAGGAAGCGGCCCACCGGGAAGACCCGGGGGTCCTGCTTCATCTTGAAGAGCATGCCGTCGGTCTCGTTCTGGTCGACCAGGCTGGCCAACCGCTCCTCGGCGTCGACGTACATGGTCCGGAACTTCCACACCCGGAACGTGCGCCCCTCGTGCCCCACCCGGGGCTGCCGGAAGAAGACCGGCCCGGGGTCGGAGATCTTGATCGCCAGCGCGATGGCCACGAACACCGGGACCAGCGCCAGCAGCCCGAGCCCGGCGGCGACCCGGTCCATCAGGTTCTTGGCGAGCAGCGCCGGGCCCGACAGGGTCGGCTCCTCGACGTGCAGCAGCGGCAGGCCCTCGATCGGCCGGATGTGCACCCGGGGGCCGGCGATGTCGGTGAGCTGCGGGGCGACGACCAGGTCGACGCCGGAGCCCTCCAGCTGCCAGGCGAGCCGGCGCAGCTCACCCGGCTCGGCGCTGGCCGAGCCGCACACCGCGATGGTGTCGCCGCCCACCTCCCGCACCAGGGCGAGCACGTCCCGCCCGGCGTACACCGGGACCGGGGTCTGCATGCCCCGGGCCGCCGCGTAGCCGTCGGTGATGTGGATGGCCACCGGGACGAGGCCGGCGGCGGGGTTGCGGGTGACCGCGGTGTAGACCTCCAGGCACTCCGGCAGCGTGCCGACCAACACCATCCGGTGGCCGCCCTGACCGATGTTGCGCCGGACCACGTGCAGGACGAACCGGGCGAGAATGCGGCCCAGCAGGATCAGCAGCAGGGCGCCGAGCAGCGCGGTGCCGACCGTGTAACGGGACAGGTCGGTCTTGGTGGCGAAGGCGAGGAAGGAGACCGTGGCCGCGACGGCGACGCCGGCCCGGATCACCCGCTTGAACTCGTCCGGCCCCAGCCCGAGGTAGCGCCGGTCGTACGCCCGGTTGCCCCAGAGGATGATCACCCAGCCCAGCGGCAGCAGCACGAACGCCACCGTGAAGAACCAGGTCGGGTCCTCCTGGGCGTTGTAGAAGCCCGACCGGGCCTGGTCGAAGGTGTGGATCGCGGTGAAGCTCGCGAACGCCGCCGCCGCGATGTCGAGCAGCAGGAGGATGGCGGTGTAGGGACGGTGCCACCGGGAGACGCGGCGCCGGGCCCGGGCCCATGCCGACCGGGGTACGCCGTTGTGCGACGGCGGCGCCGGCGGCTGGATCTCGAAGCTGTCGACGTGCCGCACGAGTTTGCTCCGGCCTTCGTTGGATACCGGGCGCTGGAGGCTTGTCGTCACCTCACCCATGTCCTCCCGCATGACACGTGCCGCTCACTCGCCGTGAGGGCCCGAGTCGCCCACCGTCCCAGTCTCCCACGCGGACCCCGGCCGGGCGCCGACCCGAAGGAGTTTGCGCCCGATGGTGCCGGCGGGGTTCTGGCCGGCTCCACGCCATATCAGAAGCCGGGGACCGAGTCACTATACCGATGGATGGCGGGGTCGGAAGAACTGCCGACCGGGACCTTCGCCGATCTCCGGTCGATTTCGCTCCGTAACCGGCGGGTGGCGTTACTCACCGTACGAGACGGGACAACCGTCGGTCAGCGAGTGGCTTGCCGCCCGTCTGACAGGTCGCGCAGTACTGGAGGCTCGAGTCGGAGAAGGAGACCTCCCGGACGGTGTCGCCACAGACCGGGCAGGGCAGTCCGGTGCGCGCGTGCACCTTCAGCCCGGAGCGCTTCTCGCCCTTCAGCTCGGCCGCGCGCTGGCCGAGCGACCGGTCGACCGCGTCGCCGAGCACCTGGCGGGTCGCCACGTGCAGGGCGGCCAGCTGGTCGTCGGTCAGCCGGTCGGTGATCGCGAACGGGGAGAGCTTGGCCGCGTGCAGGATCTCGTCGGAGTACGCGTTGCCGACCCCGGAGAGGACCGACTGGTCGGTCAGCACGCCCTTCACCTGCCCCCGCCGGCTGCGCAGCCGCTCGGCGAAGGTGGGCAGGTCGGCGGCGAGCGCGTCCGGGCCGAGCTTGGCGACCCCCGGGACGGCTCCCGGGTCGGTCACCAGGTACGCGGCGAGCTTCTTCTGGGTGCCGGCCTCGGTCAGGTCGAAGCCGGAGCCGTCGTCCAGGCGGACCCGAAGGGCGATCGGACCCTTGCCGGGGCGCAGCGGGGCGGCCGAGGGGAACGCCTCCCGGTAGTGCAACCAGCCCGCCCGGGCCAGGTGCACCACCAGGTGCAGGTCGCCGTCGAGGACGACGTCGAGGAACTTGCCGTGCCGGCGCGCGTCCACCACCGTCCGGCCGGTGGCCGCGGTCGGCGCCGGGTCGTACGTCTTGAGGGCGCTGATCGCGGCGACCTCGAGCCGGTCGACGCGCCGCCCCACCGCGCGCTGGCGCAGGTAACCCGCGAGCGCTTCAACCTCCGGTAGTTCGGGCACCAGCCAACGGTAGCCTTCTTTCCCGTGAGAATCGTGGTGGCGCACAACCGGTACCGGGAGGCTCAGCCGTCCGGCGAGAACACCATCGTCGACGCGGAGATCAACCAGCTCACCGCGGCCGGGGTCGAGGTGCTGCCGTTCATCCGCAGCTCGGACGAGATCCCGTCGATGTCGACGGCGGCGAAGGCGCTGCTGCCGATCTCGCCGATCTGGGCCCCGCGCGCCCAGCACGACCTGAGCCGGCTGCTCACCGAGCACCGGCCGGACGTGCTGCACCTGCACAACCCGTACCCGCTGCTCTCCCCCTGGGTGGTGCGGACCGCGCACCGGCACGGGGTGCCGGTGGTCCAGACGGTGCACAACTACCGGCAGGTCTGCTCCTCCGGGATCTACTTCCGGGACGGCGTGATCTGCCAGGACTGCAAGGGCCGGGCGCTGGGCGTGCCGGCGATCAAGCACCGCTGCTACCGGGACTCGGCGGCGCAGAGCGCGCTGATGGCGACCACCCTGGCCGTGCACCGCGGCACCTGGCGGTCGGTGGACCGGTACATCGCGCTCACCTCGGCCATCGCCGACCACCTGCGCGACTACGGCATTCCGGACGAGCGCATCGTGGTCAAGCCGAACGCCGTGCCGGACCCGGGCCGCCCCGCGCCGCTCGGCGACGGGTTCCTCTACATGGCCCGGCTCTCCCCGGAGAAGGGCGTCGACCTGTTGCTGGACGCCTGGCGTCGGCATCCGGTGGGCGCGCTGGGCACGTTGCGCGTGGCCGGCGACGGCGAGCTGCGCCCGCTGGTGGAGGCCGCCGCCGCCGAGCGCCCCGACGTCGTCTACCTGGGCCAACTCGACCGGGCCGGGGTGCGCGCGGCGGTCGAGGCGAGCGCGGTGGTGATCGCCGCCTCCATGTGGCACGACGTGCTGCCGACCGTGATCATCGAGGCGCTGGCCAGCGGCCGGCCGGTGCTCGGCACCGCGCTGGGCGGCATTCCGTACCTGGTGGGCGCGGACGCTCCGCGCGAGCCGGCCGGCACCGGGCCGGCCGAGGTCGCCTCGGCCGTCGCCGGGGACGGCGGGTCGCCGATGCCGGCCGGCATCGAGGCGGGCGAGGCCGGCTGGGTGGTGGCCCCGGAGCCGGCCGCGCTGGCCGCCGCCCTGCCGATCGCCCGGGCGGGGGCCGCCGCGCTCGCCCCGGCCGCCCGGACCCGCTACGAGCGGACCTTCCACCCCGACGTGGTCACCAGGCAGCTCATCGACATCTACGCCGGCCTGTCCCGCACCCCGAGCCGCGCCTGAGCCGCCGGCCCGCTCCCCGGGGAGCGGGCTGTGCCCGCACGATCGCGCCGGATCCCGCAAGGAGGGGCTTCGGCGGCGCTCCGACACCACTCTTTCCAGGATCGAGCAGGATCAAGGAAGTAGCGGTGGGCCCGGCGGCGGTCAGCGGAGGCTGGCGCGGGCGCTGAAGAGGATGCTGGCCAGCAGGAAGACGCCGTTGACCACGGTGAACGCGACCATCACCCAGAGCACCAGGGCCGGGGCGAAGAGCAGCACCAGCGCGGCCACGAAGATCACCGCGCCGTAGTCGCGGACCAGCTTCACCAGCCGCACCGGCAGCGAGGTCGAGGTGACGATGCTCGCCGCGTTCGGGCCCGCCTGCATGACAGACGTGACCAGGTTCACCATCCAGGTGCCGGCGAACGCGGCGACCAGCCACGTCGGGGTGGACGGGTGCTGCGCCACCGCGGTCGCCCCGAGGGCCGCGACCAGGGCGATCTGGGCGGCCACGTCGCAGAGCACGTCGACCCGCGCGCCCGCCGGGCTGCGCTGGCCGGTCACCCGGGCGAGCTGGCCGTCCGCGCAGTCCAGGGCGTACGCCACCTGCCAGCCGACCAGCGCGAGCAACCCGACCACCCAGGCCGGCACCTCGCCCGCGGCGACCGGGCCGGCGAGCGCGACGACGCTCACCGAGGTGGCCAGCCCGATCACCAGGTTCGTGATCGTCAGTGCGGTCGGGCGGAGCCCCAGACGGTGCCCGGCGACCGCGAAGGCGGCCCCCAACCACTGGCTGATCGACTCGCTGAACAGGCCGCCGCCCCGGTTGGTCCGGTGGAAGTCGGCCGCGGTCGGCTGGACGGGCTCAGCCAAGGTGGTCACGAAGGGCGTCAACGTAGTCTCCAAGCCGGGTCCGCAGGTCGCCGGCGGACAGCGAGAGGTGTTCGAGGATGGTGTAGCGGTCCGGCCGGGTGCTGGGCGCGTAGTGGACCGCCTCGACGAACTGGTCGTCGGTCAGCCCCAGCTCCGCGGGGGTGGTGGCCAGGCCGTGCCGGTGCAGGCACCGGGCCAGCTGGCCGAACCGCTCCGGCTCGCCGCGCAGGAACGTGCAGAACAACGCGCCGAGCCCGGCCTGCTCCCCGTGCGAGGCGGTGCCGGGGAAGAGGTGGTCGATGGCGTGCGAGATCTCGTGGTCGCCGCCGCTGGCCGGCCGGGTCGACCCGCACACCGAACTCGCGAGCCCGCCGAGGATGAGCGCCTCGGCGAGCGTGGTGAGGAAACCGTCGTCGGTGATCTTGCCGGGGTGGTTGACCAGGGCCTCGGCGCCGGACCGGGCCAGGGTCACGGCGAGGCCGTCGATCGGCTCGCCCCGGACCTCGTGGGCCAGCTCCCAGTCGGCGCAGGCGCTCAGGTTGCTCACCGCGTCCCCGATGCCCGCCTGGGTCTGCCGGTCCGGGCCGTTCTCCACGAAGTCCAGGTCGACGATCACCGCGATCGGGATGTGCACCCCGTAGGAGCCCTTGCCGCCCTCGTGGTCCAGGGAGGCGGTCGGTGAGGCGATGCCGTCGTTGGCGAGCGAGGTCGCCACGCTCACCATCGGGATGCCGTACCGGGTGGCGGCGTACTTGGCCGTGTCGATGGTCTTCCCACCGCCGATGCCGACCACGGCGTCGTACGAGCGGGACCGGAGCCGGTCGCCGAGCTCGTTCGCCGCGTCGATGGTGCCGCCGGCCACGGTGAAGACGTCGGCCGAACCCAGACTGGGCCGGCACAGCTCCACGATCTTCTCGCCCTGCCCCGGGCCGACCACCACGGCGACGTCGCCGCCGGCCGAGATGCGGCGGTCGGCGAGCAGCGGGCCGAGGTCCGCCACCGCGCCCCGCCGGACCTCGATCAACAGGGGGGTGTTGACGGTACGGGCTAGTAGCGGCACGCGATCTCCCGCGCCCGGGCCAGGTCGGCGTGGTTGTCGACCTCGACCCAGGGGACGTCGCCGATGGGCGCCGCCCGCACCTCACCGCCCCGGTCGGCGAACTCCTGGTAGCCGTCCTCGTAGTAGAGGTTCGGGTCCCGCCGCCAGGTGGCCTCCAGCGCGTCGGCGAGCGCATCGGCCACCTGCGGCTCGATCAGCGTCGCGCCGATGTACTCCCCGTACGCCTCGCCCGGGTCCATCACCTTGGTGATCCGGGTGAGCTGGCCGGCGGCGTCGAAGGTGGTCTTCATCTCCTCCTCGGCCAGCGGCTTCAGGGTGTCGACGGCGAGCAGGATGCCCGGCCCGCGCTCGGCGAGCAGCGTCTTCTCCACGCTGACCGGGTGCACGGTGTCGCCGTTGACCAGCAGCACACCCCGCGCGAAGTGCTCGCGGGCCAGCCAGAGCGAGTACGCGTTGTTCCACTCCTCGGCCTTGTCGTTGTGCACCAGGGTGAGGGTGACGCCGTACCGCTTCTCCAGGTCGGCCTGCCGATCCCGGACGGCGTCGGCCGCGTAGCCGACCACGATCACGATCTCGGTGAGCCCCACCTCGGCCAGGTTGCCGAGGGCGATGTCCAGGATGGTGACGTCGCCGTCTACCGGGACGAGCGCCTTGGGCAGTGTGTCGGTGTACGGGCGCAGCCGGCGCCCCGCCCCGGCTGCGAGCACCATCCCGATCATCCCGGCTTCCCCCCTCGTACGACTCCCGGTCACCGGGCGAGGATAGCGCCGCCTGCCGGCCGGCCTCCGGTCAACCGGGGTTCACCCGATGCTCATCCGGAGTATCCCTGGTGTCGCCGTCCGCGCGACAGCCCGGTTCGGCGGGCGAAGTCCCGGCGTGGCGAGGATGTCCGGTCTTGTCCCCGTAACATCGACGGCCCACCATGTCCCTACCGGATGCCACCGTCCCAAAGGGGTGATGCGTGATGCAGGTACGGGAAGCGATGTCGAGCCAGGTTCTCGTGGTCGGTCCGGAGCACACGCTCCGACAGGCGGCGACGATGATGTCGGCCCGCGGGATCGGTTCGGCCGTCGTGATCGACCCGGACTCCGAGGGGATCGGGATCATGACCGAACGCGATGTGCTCAACGCCATCGGAGCCGGGTTGGACTGTGACGTCGAGCGCACCGGCGCCCACCTGACCTGGGACGCCGTCTACGCCGGGCCGGACTGGACCATCGAGGAGGCGGCCGCGGCGATGGCCCGCGGCGGCTTCCGGCACCTGGTGGTGCTCGACGGCCGTGAGGTGGCCGGGGTGATCTCGGTCCGGGACATCATGCGGGTCTGGGCCGAGACCCGGATGGTCAACGCCGGCTGACCGGTGTCCGACCTCGCCGGCCACGGGGTCGACCCGCCGTGCGGGCGACGTCGTGGCAGGTGTGGCGGGCGGATAGACGGGTAAGGATCCCTCACGGGCCCGGAGAGGCCGCGGCCCGTGGGGGAGGCCGTCATGCGCAGCGCGGAGCGGTTGGTCGAGCAGCAGTACGCGATGCTCCTGCGGCGCGACGTCGCCCGGCTGCCCGACCTCTACGCCCGGGACGCCTTCTATGCGATGCCCGGCGTCACGGTGCGCCCGATCGAGCTGCCCGCCCTGCTCCGGACCTGGACCGGCGCCTTCCCCGACCTGCGGGTGGACCCCGTCGGCCGGGTGCAGACCACCGGCGGGGCGGCCGTGGAGCAGCGCCTCACCGGCACCCACACCGGGGTGCTGCACTCGCCGTTCGGCACGGTCGCGCCGACCGGGCGGACGGTCAGCTGGGACGTGGTGGACGTGGTCCGGGTGCGCCGGGGGCGCATCGCCGCCTGGCGGTCCTACTTCGACTGGGCGCAGCTCCTCGCGGCGCTCGGCCTGCACCTGGAGGGGCTTTCGCGCGAGCCGCAGCACGACCCGCTCGCCCTTCCGGTCTGACTTGCCGACCAGCGGGTCCACCCAGGTCACCCGACCCGGTGGCTCAGGATGCGGACATCGCCGTGCCGTCGGCGCGCCCCCGGTGGCCGGCCGTACGCTCAACAGCCATGACCGCCGAGCAGCTGATCTCCTTCGCCCGTGGGGCTCCGTCGCTGGACATCGTCGATGTCGAGGGGCTCAAGGCCGCCGCCGTCCGCGCCTTCGACGCCGACCCCTCGGGGATCACGGCGTACGGCACCTCCGTCGGCTACCCGCCCCTGCGGAAGTGGATCGCGGAGAAGCACGGGGTGGCACCGGAGCAGGTGCTGGTCACCAACGGCTCGCTCCAGGCCGACGCCTTCCTCTTCGACCACCTGGTCCGCCCCGGCGACGCGGTGGTCGTCGAGCGCCCGACGTACGACCGGACGCTGCAGAACCTCCAGCGGATGGGGAGCGAGCTGCACGGCGTCTCGATCCAGCCGGACGGCCTCGACACCGCCGAGCTGCGCAAGCTGCTGGAGTCCGGCGTCCGTCCCCGGCTCGCACACATCATTCCGAACTACCAGAACCCGGCCGGTGTGACGCTCTCTTTGGAGAAGCGACGCGAGCTGCTCGACCTCGCCGCGGAGTACGAGTTCACGATCTTCGAGGACGACCCGTACGCGGACATCCGGTTCCGGGGCGAGGCGCTGCCGTCGATGCTCTCGCTGGACACCCGCCACGTGGTGGTGCACGCCTCCAGCTTCACCAAGACGGTCTGCCCCGGCGTCCGGGTCGGCTACCTGGTCGGCCCGGCGGACCTGATCGCGGACATCGCGAAGAACGCGACCAGTCTCTACATCTCGCCCGGCATGGTCGCCCAGGCGATCGTGCACCAGTTCTGCGTCTCCGGCGAGATCGACCGCTCGATCGAGACCGTCCGGGCCGCCCTGGGCGAGCGGGCCCGGGTGCTCGCCGAGTCGCTGCGCCGGCACCTCCCGCAGGCCCGGTTCGTGGAGCCCGACGGGGGCTACTTCCTGTGGGTGGAGTTCCCGGAGGACGTCCTGGCCGACCGGCTCGCCCCGGCCGCCGCCGAGCGTGGCGTGGCGGTGGTCAAGGGCAGCGACTTCGTGGTCGACGGCGGGCGGCACGCGCTGCGGCTGGCCTTCTCCGCGGTCACCGCCGACAAGATCGACGAAGGGGTCCGCCGGCTCGCCGAGGCCGTGGAAGCGGTCCGCTCCTGAAATTCTGTCGGGTTTCCGACAGAATGACGGTACCGGCCGTTCCGGGACTCCCCTCCGGGCGGCCGACGGCCCACAATGCTGCGAGCGTCACTCACCACGTGTAGCCGACGTCACCGCCCGAGCCTGCGGCCATCGCGCCGGCAGGTCGCCGGGCCGGCTCGCGCGATCATCACGATGAGTGGCGTGACCAGCACAACCCCCGCCCCCACAGGGCGCCGGGTGGGCCGGGTCGTCCCCTTCTACCCCCCGATGCGACCCGGCCCGCCCGGTGCCACCACGGCCCGTGCCGTCACGGGCGGTGACCGTTGCGTGCGGCGTAACCTGCAATCCGCAGCGGAATGTGGAGAGGGGGCGCGATGACCTATCGGGCGCAGCAGGGGCGGACGCCCCCGGAACAGGGCGAACGGGCGCACCGGCCGCGGGCCTGGGCGGCCCCGGTCCGGGCGATGAGCCGCATCCTCAGCGCCGACGGCTCCCACCCCACGCCCGCCCCGGCCGGGGTGGGGCACAACGCGGTGGTCGACTGCGCGCTCTACGTCGACGGCCGGCGGCAGCCCGGTGACTGGACCTACGCCGACGCGCTGGCCGCCGCCCGCCGCGAGGAGAACGGCTTCGTCTGGCTCGGGCTGCACCAGCCGGAGCTCGAGGAGATGACCGCCATCGCGGAGACGTACGGCCTGCACGAGCTCGCCGTCGAGGACGCGGTCAAGGCAGAGCAGCGGCCCAAGCTGGAGCAGTTCGGCGACGTCAGCTTCCTGGTCCTGCGGACCGCACGGTACTGCGAGCACGCGGAGCTGACCGAGAACTCGGAGGTGGTCGAGACCGGGCAGGTGATGCTCTTCATCGGCCCGAACTTCCTGATCAGCGTCCGGCACGGGGACGCCTGCCGGCTCTCCCCGGTCCGCGCCGACCTGGAGACCAAGCAGGACCTGCTGCTCCAGGGGCCCTGGGCGGTCGCGTACGCGATCACCGACCGCGTGGTCGACCTCTACCTGGAGGTGGCCGACCAGATCGAGGACGACCTGGACGTGCTGGAGGCCGAGGTCTTCGACCGCAACGGCAGCGGACGGATCCAGCGGATATACCAGATGAAGCGCGAGCTGGTGGAGTTCAAGCGGGCCGTGGTGCCGCTACAGCGCCCGCTGCTGACGCTGACCTCCCAGGTCAACCGCGAGGTGCCGAAGGAGATCCGGCGCTACTTCCGGGACGTGCAGGACCATCTCAGCCGCACCGTCGAGCAGGTGAACTCCTACGACGACCTGCTGAACTCGATCCTCCAGGCCCGGCTCGCCCAGGTCACCGTCGACCAGAACAACGACATGCGCAAGATCGCCGCCTGGGCCGCCATCGCCGCGTTCTGGACCGGTGTCGCCGGCATCTACGGCATGAACTTCGACAACATGCCCGAGCTGAAGATGAGGTACGGCTACCCGACCGTGCTGGCCCTGATGCTCGCCGTCTCCCTCTACCTCTACCGCTGGTTCCGCCGCAACGGCTGGCTCTGACCGCACCGACTGGCGCTGACCGCACCGGCGTCGGCCGACGACGGCGGCCCGGGATCGGGCCGGCCCGGCGGTGCGCGGTGAACCACGGCCCGAACACGAAAGCGCCGGCGTGGCGGGTCACCCCGCTCGCCGGCGCCTTCCGTTGTCGCCGCGGTCAGCGACGCCCGTTGGTGCGGGCGGTGTCCTTGCCCAGCGCCTTGGTGAGGTCGTCCGCCGGGCGGCCGGAGACGTCCTTGGCGCCCTCGGCCACCGACGGGACCTTGTCCGTCGGCTGGACCTTCGACTTGGTGGTCGCCGGGGTGGTGGAGGCACTGCTGCCACCGGCCACGGCCGAGCTGCCGGCCCCGGTCGGGCCACCGCCCATTCCGGACGCGCTCGCGTCGGCCATCTTCGCTCCGGCCGCCGTCGGGCGGGTCTGCACCTCGATGGTGTCCACCTCGTCCCGCATCGGCTCCAGGTTGCGGGTCGGGTCGTACTCGGCCCACTCCTGCTGCTCGCGGCGGCGCCGCATGGCCATCGCGCCAGCCAGACCGGCGATCGCGCCGGCGGCCAGCAGGCCCGTCATCATCGAACCGCGACGCCGCGGCTGCTTCTTCTTCCCGCTGATCCGCATGTTCCTCGACTTCGCCTTCCTGGTCATCGAACCTGCCTGCACGGCGCCCTCGCGGGCGGCCGCGGCGAGCGGTGCGAGCGAGGTGCGCGTCGTCCCCCAGCCGGTCGCGGCGCCGTCACGCATCCTCGCCGCCGTCGGTCCGACGTAGTCCCGGGCCGCCTGGACCCGCGGGCCGACGGTCGCACCGGCGCCCCTCGCGGCGTACGTGGCCGCCTGCATCAGGTGGCTGATGCTCTGGTTCAGCTCGGCCCGGGCCAGCTGCCCCTGGGACTTGCGTCGTCCCATTCCAAACACGGTCCCACCTCCTGGGAGTTGTTCCTTCGTCATCCTCCACCTTCGGATGCCTCCGCGATGCCAGATCGGGCACATGGGAGGATCCGCATGGAACTGACCAACGAGTGAGGAGTACCCGTGGCCGAGGCTGTCTACGCCACCTTGCACACCAACGCTGGCCCGATCCGGCTGGAGCTCTTCCCCAACCACGCGCCGAAGACCGTCCGCAACTTCGTCGAACTGGCCGAGGGGAAGCGCGAGTACACCGACCCGCGCACCGGCCAGCCGGGCAACGGGCCGTATTACGACGGCACCATCTCGCACCGCGTCATCGCCGGCTTCATGATCCAGATGGGTGACCCGACGGGCACCGGTCGCGGTGGGCCGGGCTACAAGTTCGCGGACGAGTTCCACCCGGAACTGCGCTTCGACCGGCCGTACCTGCTCGCCATGGCGAACGCCGGGCCGGGCACCAACGGCTCGCAGTTCTTCATCACCGTCGCCCCGACGCCGCACCTGACCAACCGGCACACCATCTTCGGGCAGGTCGCGGACGAGCAGTCGGCGAAGGTCGTGGACTCGATCGCCAACACCCCGACCGGTCCGAGCGACCGTCCGCTCCAGGACGTGGTCATCGAGCGGGTCGAGATCGAGGGCAACGCTGACTGAGGCGTCCGCGAGGTACCTTTGCTCGCATGACTGAGCGCTCCGGAGGGCGGGGACGGTGAGCGAGTCGCCGCCGACCACCCCGGTCTGCTACCGACACCCGGGCCGGGAGACGTACATCCGTTGCACCCGCTGCGACCGGCCGATCTGCCCGGACTGCATGCGGGCCGCGTCGGTGGGGCACCAGTGCCCGGAGTGCGTCAGCGAGGGACGCCGTAGCGTCCGGCCGGCGCGCACCGCCTTCGGTGGCGGTGCCGCCGGCCGGCACGGCTACGTGACCAAGGCCCTGATCGCGCTGAACGCGCTGCTCATGCTGCTCTCCATCGCCTCCGACCGGGGCGGGGACGCGGCGGTCGGCGGCTCCGGCTTCGGCGGCCTGCTGGGCGGCAACACCCCACTCACCGACTGGGGGTCGGTGATCGGGCTGGCCGTCTTCCCCGACGGGACGGTGGGCGGCGTCGCCGACGGCGAGTGGTACCGGCTCGTCACGGCGATGTTCCTGCACTACGGCGTGGTCCACCTGTTGCTGAACATGTGGGCGCTCTGGGTGCTGGGCCGGTCGCTGGAGGCCAACCTCGGCCCGCTGCGTTTCCTGGCGCTCTACCTCATCGGTGGCTTCGGCGGGAACGTCGCGGCCTACCTTTTCAGCGCGCAGAACACCGCGTCCGCGGGCGCGTCCACCGCGATCTTCGGGCTCTTCGCCGCGATCTTCGTGATCATGCGACGGCTCGGCCGGGACACCTCGGCGATCCTGCCGATCCTCGTCATCAACCTGGTCTTCACGTTCACCGTGCCGGGCATCTCCATCGCCGGGCACCTGGGCGGCCTGGTGGCGGGCGGGCTGATGGCCCTGGTGCTGGCGTACGCCCCCCGGTCCCGACGCGCGCTGGTGCAGTCCGCCGGCGGCGCGATCATCGTGGTGGCCCTGATCGGCCTGGCGCTGATCCGGACCGCCCAACTCCTCGCCGGCTGACGGACGGGCGGGCGGCGCGGGCGGCGCGGCCTGCGGTGCACCGACCCTGTGGAGCGTTATGACGCAGAGGCATAAATATGCCTCTGCGTCATAACGCTCGTCGCACCAGGTCCGGCGCCGAGAGCCGACGGCCGACCGGGCTCCACGGACCGCCGACCGTCGGCGCGGCGTCCGCACGGGGGGTCGCGGTCAGGCGCCCGCCGCGCGGCGGGCGGCGCGCAGCGTCCCGGCCACCTCCTCCGGTGTGGTGCCCAGGTCGTACCGGCCGAACAGGTGCAGCGACGAGCCCGCGTCGATCTCCAGTGTCTCGGTGGTGAGCCCGAGCCGCGGCCGGCGGTCCACGCTGATCACCTCGATCGCCGACCAGGGCAGGCGACGCCGCCGGGCGAAGCCGTGGACGACGGTGACGCCGGCGTCGTCCACCGCGAGGCGGACCGGCGCGACCAGGTCGCGTACCGCCCAGCCGGCCAGCCCGGCCGCGACCAGGGCGGCCAGCGCCAGCCGGATCGGGTCGCCGTCGGCGAACAGCAGGCCCAGGGCGACCAGCAGAGCCCCGCCGACCAGCTTCGCCGCCGGCAGGCTCCCCGGCACCCGCCACTCCCGGGTCAGGGAGGCGTCATCCATCCGCTGCCGGTCGGGGGAGGCGTCATCCATCCGCCCAGCATGCCAGCGCCAGCCCGAGCCCAACCGCATCCCCTGGCCGCGCCCCGAAGGCGCCGGCATCGGTACCTCGCCCGCCCGGGGGCGGACGGCCGGTCCCCGGACGACGTAGGATCGGGGGCAACGCAAGTTACCGGGGAGTAGAGATGAGTGACGCGGTTATCGTCGGCGCCGTACGCACCCCGGTGGGGCGGCGCAAGGGCAGCCTGGCCGGCGTACACCCGGTCGACCTGTCGGCCCACGTGCTGCGCGCGTTGGCCGAGCGCACCGGCATCGATCCGACGCAGGTCGACGACGTGTTCTGGGGCTGCGTGTCGCAGGTGGGCGAACAGTCGTGGAACATCGCCCGCAACGGTGTGCTCGCCGCCGGCTGGCCGGAGTCGGTGCCCGGCACCACGCTGGACCGCCAGTGCGGCTCCAGTCAGCAGGCCCTGCACTTCGCCGCCGCGACCGTCCTCTCCGGACAGGCCGACCTGGTGGTGGCCGGCGGGGTCGAGTCGATGACCCGGGTGCCGATGGGCTCCAGCGTCGCCGGTGGGATGCCGTTCAGCGACCAGCTGCGGGACCGCTACCGCGGCGTCGAGGGCTTCGCCGAGGACTCCCCGCTGCCGTTCAACCAGGGCGTCGGCGCCGAGTTGATCGCCGAGCGGTGGCGCTTCTCCCGCACGCAGCTCGACGAGTTCGCGCTGGCCAGCCACGAGAAGGCGGCGGCCGCGCAGGACGCGGGCGCGTTCGATCCGGAGCTCGCGCCGGTGGCGCTCGCCGACGGCGGCAAGTTCGCCGTCGACGAGGGCATCCGCCGGGAGACCTCGCTGGAGAAGCTCGGCGAGCTGGCCACCCCGTTCCGCGCCGACGGTGTGGTCACCGCCGGGTCGGCGTCGCAGATCTCCGACGGCGCCGCCGCCCTCGCCGTCACCACCTCCGAGTGGGCCAGCCGGCACGGACTGCGTCCGCTGGCCCGGATCCACACCGCGGTGGTCGCGGCCGACGACCCGGTCACCATGCTCACCGCCCCCATCCCGGCCACCGCGAAGGCGCTGCGCCGCGCGGGGCTGGGCATCGAGGAGATCGGGGTGTACGAGGTGAACGAGGCGTTCGCCCCGGTGCCACTGGCCTGGCTGGCCGAGACCGAGGCGGACCCGGAGCGGCTCAACCCGCGGGGCGGCGCGATCGCCCTCGGGCACCCGCTCGGGGCGTCCGGGGCCCGGATCATGACCACGATGCTCCAGCACATGCGGGACAACGGCATCCGCTACGGGCTGCAGACCATGTGTGAGGGCGGCGGCATGGCCAACGCGACGGTCGTCGAGCTGCTCTGAGTCCGGTGTCGCACACCCGGTGCGACCGCCGTACGTGGAAGTTGCAAAATCTCGACGTGACCCACGTCACCCCTGCCCGGAGGTCGTTGGGCAGGGCATGGACGTCTTCTCCCGAACGTTCCTTCCGGCCGCCGCCGAGGCCGGCATCGCTGTGCAGACCGTGAGCAGGCACATGCCCGTCTTCCGCCGCTGCGTCGGCTCGGGCGACGCCACCATCCTGGTCACCCGGTGCAGCCGACCCGACCGTCCGGTCGCCGGCGAGTACCTGCTCCTGCTCACCCACCGGCGGCTCGTGGTCACCCAGCAGACCCGGGTGCTGCACCGGCTCCGGCTGCACCTCAACACCGAGCTGCGTGAGCTGAGCAACGTCACGTGGAGTCCCGACCCGCGGCTGCACTCGGTCGAGCTGGCCGCCACCGCGATCGACGGCATCCGCGAGCGCTTCCTGATCCGGACCACCCACCCGAAGCAGGTGTGGCAGCTGGACGCGCTGCTCAACCACGCCTTCCGCACCCGCCTCCGCGCCGCCCGGGAGCGGATCGTCGCCACGATCGGCGAGGCGCCGGCCGGCACCCGGCCCGTCACGTTCCGCCCGGCCGCCGTCCGCTGACCGGCGGGCCGGCCTTTACCGAACCCGAACATACCCGGACCGGCACCGGGGGCACCCGGTCCGCAATCATGGGCCGGTGACCGTCGAGCCGCCGAACCGCGGGCTCGTCCTCGTGGTCGAGGACGAGCCGGCCATCGCCGACCTGGTCCGGCTCTATCTGAGCCGGGACGGGTTCGGCGTACACCTGGAGCGGGACGGCACCGCCGGCCTGGCCGCCGCCCGCCGGCTGCGTCCGGTGGCGTGCGTGCTGGACATCGCGCTGCCCGGCCTGGCCGGCACCGAGATCTGCCGCCGGCTGCGCGAGGCCGGCGACTGGACGCCGGTCATCTTCCTGACCGCTCGGGACGACGAGGTGGACCGGATCGTCGGCCTGGAGCTGGGCGCCGACGACTACGTCACCAAGCCGTTCAGCCCGCGCGAGCTGGTCGCGCGGGTGCGGGCGGTGCTGCGGCGCACCGCCGGGCCACCGGAGGGGGTGGACCGGCCGCGGGTCGTCGGCGCGGTGACCCTCGATCCGGCCCGCCGGACGGTGACCGCCGCCGGCGACCCGGTGCAGCTCACCTCGACCGAGTTCGACCTGCTCGCCCACCTGATGGCCCGCCCCGGCCGGGTCTTCACGCGGGAGGAGTTGCTGGCCGGCGTCTGGGGGTACGCGGCGCACGCCGGCACCCGGACCGTCGACGTGCACGTGGCGCAGGTCCGCGCGAAGCTCGGCGCGGCCAGCGTGATCCGGACCCACCGCGGCGTGGGGTACGCGGCGGATGCCTGAGCACCCGACCGTGGCGCTTCCGGTGCTCGGTGCCGCGCCGCCCGCGCCGCCCAGGTCCCGGCTCGGCCGGACGCTGACCGCCCGGGCGGTGCTGGTCACCTGCGCGGTGGCCCTGGTCTCCGTCCTGGTCACCGCGATCGTCGCGGTGCCCATCGGGCTGCGCGGCGCGGAACGGCGTGACCAGGAGGCGCTGGCCGCGCAGGCCCGTCTCGCCGCCGAGGTGCTGCGTACCCGGGTCGACCGCGGTCGCACCGCCGACGAGGAGCGGCTGATCCGCCAGTTGCGCGCCCAGGGCATCGACGCGTACCTGATCCGGGGCGGCGCGGTGGACCGTCCCGGCCTGCCGCCGCGGGTGGTGCAGCGGGTCGCCGAGGGGCGCAACGTCTCCACGCGGCGGCCGGTGGACGGGCGGCGCGCGCTGATCGAGGGACGCACGCTGCCGGCCGGCAACGGGGTGGTGCTCGCCCGGCCCGTCACCACCGGGCTCTGGCGACAGGTGCTGCTCAGCCTCTGGGCGCCCCTGCTCGCCGGTCTCGCGGCCGGCGTGGTCGCCGGACTGCTGCTGGCCCGCCGGCTCGCTCGGCCGATCCGCATCGCCGCGAGCGCCGCCGCCCGGCTGCGTGCCGGCGACCGGGCGGTCCGGGTGCCGGTCGAACCGCCGGACGAGGTCGCCGACCTGGCCACCGCCCTGAACGGGCTGGCCGCCGCGCTGGCCACCAGCGAGGGGCGGCAGCGGGAGTTCCTCCTCTCCGTCTCGCACGAGCTGCGCACCCCGTTGACCGCGATCCGGGGCTACGCCGAGGCGCTGGCCGACGGGGTGATCGAACCGGACGACGCGGCCGGTACGGGCCGCACGGTGCTGGCCGAGGCCGAGCACCTGGATCGGCTGGTCAGCGACCTGTTGGCGCTCGCCCGGCTGGAGGCCGCGGACTTCCCGCTGGAGCCGGTGCCGGTCGACCTGGCCCGGCTGGCCGCCGACGCGGAGCCGACCTGGGCGGGGCGGTGTGCGGCGGTCGGTGTTCCGTTCCGGATCGAGAGTCCGGGCGGTCCGGTGCCGGCGTACACCGATCCGGGTCGGATCCGGCAGGTGGTCGACGGGCTGCTGGAGAACGCGCTGCGGGTCGTACCGCCGGGGGCGCCGGTGGTGCTCGCGGTCCGGCCGGCGGCGCCGGACCCGGCGGCCGGCGGGATCGTCGAGGTCCGCGACGGCGGACCGGGCTTCACCGACGACGACCTGGCGGTGGCGTTCGAGCGCGGCGCGCTGCACCAGCGCTACCGGGGAGTGCGCAAGGTGGGTAGCGGGCTCGGCCTGGCGCTCGCCGCCGGTCTGGTCCGCCGCCTCGGCGGCGAGATCGTGGCGGGGCACGCCCCGGAGGGCGGGGCGGCGTTCACCGTCCGGCTGCCGGCGGATCCTTACGTCACCCGAACATCGGCCTGACGTCACGCTCGCCGCGGCGCGGGAGGCTGGGCACCTCGACGGACGAGAGGGAGAGTCATGGCACGTTGGGGTTTCGTTGCCGGCACCGCGCTGCTCGCGGCGGTCACGCTCGGCGTGAGCGGCTGCGGCGTCGCCGAGCGGGCCGGCCAGCCGGCGCGGGAGGCGGCCGTCGAGGTCGCCGCGGCGATGGGTGCCGAGGGTCAGGCGCTCGCCGCGATGGGCTTCGACGCCGACGAGCTGGACGTGGTGGACGTCGCCGCGCAGGCGTCGCCCTCGGCCGCGCCCACGCCGACCGCGACCGGTGACAAGCCGCGCCGCGAGCGGGCCGAGGAGCTGCGTAAGCGCCGCCAGGCCCGGGTGCTGCTGCGGAAGAACACCCTGCACGGCGAGGCGGTGGTGCAGACCAAGGACGGCGGTACGAAGACGGTGGCCGTGCAGCGCGGCGAGGTGACCGCGATCGACGGCGACTCGATGACCGTGAAGTCCACCGACGGCTTCAACATGACCTGGCGGTTCGGCGACGATCTCCGGGTGGTCGAGCGGCGGACGTCGGTCCAGCCGAGCGACGTCAAGGTCGGCACCACCCTCGGGGTGGCCGGCGCGAAGGACGGCGACGCCGGAGTCGCCCGCCTGATCGTCGTCCCGCGGAAGAAGTAACCACCGCTCGCGGCGCGCGCGGACAGGTGACGCGCGCCGACCCGCGGGCAGAGGGGCCACACCGCACCGGTGTGGCCCCTCTGTTCGGGACGAGCGTGATCAGTAGACGCGGGAGCCGATGAAGTCGTCGTGGCCGTAGCCGACGGGGTTGGCGACGTTGCGGGACTCGAAGGACCACTGCTGGCGGGTGCTCGTGGAGCAGCCGGCCAGCCGCAGCCGCGGCGTGCCCAGCCACGGGCTGTCGAAGGCCAGGCAGAGGCTGCTGTTGCCGGCCGGCCTGATCTGGTTGCCGGCGAAGACGAACTTCTGGTTGGCGCCGCCGTGGCAGTCGTGGATGTTCACCGCCGTGCCGGAGGTCAACGACCCGTTGGCGACGTCGAGGCACCGGTCGTGGGACAGCTCCGAGTGCAGCGACTGGCGGGTGGCGTCGTACCAGAAGCCCTGGTTACGGCCGCCGTGACAGGCGTACGACTGTTGCTGCGTGCCGTTGCGTGAGTCGTACCCCTTGCCGTCCACGCAGGTGCCGGTGGCCGCGTTGCGCAGCTGCTTGAACTCGAACAGCCCATTGTAGAGCACGCCGTTGCCGGTGCTGGCCGGGTCGACGCAGGTGGCCCGCTGCTGCCCGGAGTTCCAGAACTGGGTGATGCACTGGGCGAACATGCCGTGCCCCCGGAAGTTGGGGTGGAACGACTGCCGGGCCGCGTTCTCGTCCCAGATGCCGACCTCGATGTAGAGCCCGCGGACCGAGGTGTTGTCCGTGCACACCTCGTGGCCGTGGAAGAGGCGGCTGGCGTCCAGGTAGCGGGTGCCGGTGTTGGTCGCGGCGGCCCGCAGCGCGGACTCGAAGAGCGGCACCGCCTTGTTCCGGGCGAACGCCGCGTCGTGCAGGTAGAGCAGGCAGCCGCCCGTGTACCAGCCGGGGAAGTTCGGGTTGTCCTCGACGTCCGGGCTGCCCGGGCTGGGGTACGACATGAGCACCAGCTCGTAGTCCGTACGCAGGTAGCCGGCCTTGGTCATCGTGTTGCGGATGTCGTTGAGCGCATCCTCGACGGCCTGGCGGCTGCCGTTGGTGCGAACGGTCCACTGGTCGGTGTAGGTCGGGTAGCAGGGGCCCTGGAAGAAGACCCGGCGGATCGTGCAGTCGGTGGCGACCGGGCCGAACTGGATCGTGCCGTCGCCGTTCGCGCCGACCACGACCCAGAGCAGCCGGATGTGTGTGTTGCGCGCCTTGATCGCCAGGTGGTCGCCCTGGTTCAGCTCGTTGTGCTGGGTCGGCCCACCGGCGATCAGGTTCCAGGGCGTCGCCCCGGAGCAGGCGATGTTGTACCGCTCGTCGGCCGCGATGCCGGTGCGGAACACCGCTTGGTCGTACGAGCGGTCGCACCAGTTGCCGGGCTCGTGGGTGCCGGGCACGTAGTTGCCCACCCCCTCGCCGGAGATCTCGCTGTCACCCATGGTGATCAGCGCGGTGCGGCGCTGCTCGATCGGGCGGATGCCCGGCGAGCCGTAGAGGGCGGTCGCCTCGGCGGCGCGGATCGCCTCGAGGTTGGCGGGGAGGGGCTGGACGGCCGGTCGGTCGGCCGCGGCGGCGGGGGCGGCCGTTCCGACCAGCATGGGCAGGACGAGAGCGGCGGCGACGGCGACGGCGAGCGCCCGCCGTCGAATGGCCCGTTCGCGCCTGGCGGAGGAGACAGGCATCGACGCACTCCTTTCCGCTCAATCGCGGGACGTCGATTGAGTTACCAGAAGGTAACCTGCGGAGTCAGGTATGTGAATGCGTCTCGCAATCCTTGCGCGGTGTGCCGAACCGCACCCTTCGGACGATCCGGGCGTGCGATCGCGGCGCTCTCAGCGGCCGGGCGGCAGGGCGTAGCCGACGTAGCCGCGGTACTCGACCCGCCACCCGGCCGGCACCAGCTTCGTGCACGCCGGCCGGCTGCCGGTGCAGACGATCGCGTCCACCGAGGACGGATCGGCCGGTGGCCGCTCCGGCAGCACCGACTGGAGCGCCACCAGCTCCGGCGGCCGGCCGGCAGCGTCCCGCAGCAGCAGCCACCACGGGTACTCCCAGTTGTCGTTCTGCTCGACCAGGCCGATCCGGCGGGCGCCGCTGTCGCGTACCGCGTCGGCGGCCCAGCGGAACTCGTCCGCCCACTGCGGGCGGCGCAGGAACCGGGTGTCCCACTCGGAGGTGGCGAAGACCGAACCCGCACCGACCAGCCGGCGCGGGAACCCGTACGACACCGCGAGCACCCCGGCGAGCGCGGAGGTGGCCAGCACGGTCACCGCCGCCAGGGCGGCCAACGACCGCCGACCGCGGATGGCCGAGCCGGCGCCGGTGGCGCTCGGGCCGTCGGCCGGAGCGACCGCCCCGGTGCGGCGGCGGAACAGGGCGTCCAACCAGAGCCCGGCCAACGGTACGGCCAGCAGCAGGCCGTACAGCAGCAGCCGGTTACCCCACGGCTGCCACTTGATCATCGCGGTGTGCAGCGCCAGCGCGGCGACGACCACCGTCGCGTACGCCCGCAGGGACCCCGCGCGCGCCGGGCTGATCCGGGCCGGCCGGGTCAGCGCGAAGACCGCGCCGAGCAGGGCCAGCGAGCCGGCCAGCGGGAACGCCACCCGATCCTCGTCCGGGTACCAGGCCGGCACCGGGAAGACCTCCCGGCCGAACGTGATCGCCCGGTCCTGCGCGTCGACGCCGATCGCGCCGGCGCCGTCGATGATGGCCTCGGCGCCGGCCCGACGCAGCGGCGCCAGCGGCGTGTCGAACGCGGTGTGCCCGATCCGCAGCGCGTTGACCAGGATCGAGGCCGGGTCGTGCCGCTCCATCGGGATCGACTCGCGCAGCCGGGGCGGCCCGAGCGGGTGGCCGAACTCGGCGGTCACCCGGGCCAGGAACGGGCCGACCACCGCCACCGCGACGAGCATGATCAGGACTGACCCGACGACCGTACGGGCGACGCCGCCCGCGCGAGGCGCCGCGACCGGCCGTGCTGCGGAGCCCGCCGCGCGGGCGCCCTGCCCGGCGACCCGGGCCAGCCGGAGCTGGGCGAGGCCCCAGAGCACCAGCAGCGGGCCGACCGCGATCAGGCCGCTGGTCTTGGTCACCGCGGTCAGCCCGGTGGCCGCACCGAGACCGAGCAGGGTGCCCAGGCCGGTACGCCGGCGCAGCCCGTCCAGCGCCAGGGTCGCGACGCAGCCGACCCAGGCCGCGACCACCAGGTCGGTCTGCGTGCTGGTCGCCTGGAGCGCCACCATCGGCGTGGTGGCCAGCACGAACGCGGCGACCAGCTGGGCCCGCCGACCCCCGCCGAGCTGCGCCGTGATCCGCGCGGCCAGCAACAGGCAACCCACCCCGGCCGCCCACTGCACCAGGTTGTGCAGCCCGTCGCCGCCGGTCAGCAGGCGCAGGTGCAGCAGCAGATACTCGGCGCCGGGCGGGATGGTCACCTGCCGGTGGATGGCGGTCGGCCAGAAGTCCAGGTCGCCCTGGGCCACCCAGTGCTCCACCTTGGGCAGGTGGTACGTCTGCGAGTCGAAGTTGTTCGGCTCGGCGAGCAGCGCGATCAGCAGTTCGACGAGGACCAGCCCGCCCACCGTGCCGGCCAGCAGCCGCTCGCCGCGCCCCGCCGTACGCCACCGCTCGGCCAACCGCGCCCGCCACCCGGCGCCGACCGGCCGAGCGTCGGGAGTCGGCGCGGTCGCGACCGCGCGCGCGTCGTCCGTCGTGGCGGCGGAGGTGTCGGTGACCGGCCCGGCGGCCGCGCCGACCAGTGCCTGCCGGGGTGCGGCCGTGACCGTCTGCCCAGACCGCGCGGCGTCCCGCCGGCGACGCCAACCGGCCGCCCCGGCCGCGGCCGCCAGGAAGACCAACCAGGCGCTCAGGAACGCGGGCCGGGTCAGCGCGCCCACCGCACCGAGCGCCTCGACGGTGAGCACCGCGAAGCTTCCGGTGATCAGCGCGGCCCGGACCACGGCCAGCCGTAACGGCGCCGTCACACCGTCGCCGGCGGGCCGGCTCGCGACGACGAGAAGGAGCATCGCGGCGGCCGGCGCCACCGCGAGAAGGGAGCCGGCTGCCGACATGGCGGGAAGTAAACACCATCGGACTGGATTCGCCACGCCGGTTGCCCTACGGTGGCGGCCACCGCCCCGCTGACCTGCCAGGCTAGGCTAGGCCAGATATATTGTCCGCCACCGTGGAGAATCCCGTGAAGCTCTCGATCCTCATGCCGGTCTACAACGAGGAAGAACGCATCGCGGATGCCCTGAAGCAGGCATTGGCGGTCGATTACCCGTGCGAGATCGAATTGGTCGTGGTCGACGACGGCAGCCGTGACGGCACCGGGGAAATTCTCGGTCGCGCCGACGACCAGCGGTTGCGGGTCATCACCCACCAGCGAAACGCGGGCAAGGGCGCGGCCATCAAGACGGCGGTGGACAGCGCCGAGGGTGAATACATGGTCATCCTCGACGCCGACCTGGAGTACGACCCGCAGGACATTCCCAAGCTGCTCGACCCGGTGCTCGACGGGCGCGCCACGGTGGTCTACGGCAATCGCACCTTCGGCAGCCACAGTGCCTACAGCTTCTGGTACGTGATGGGCAACAAGGGCGTCACGATGGCGGCCAACGTGCTGTTCAACTCCTACATCGGCGACCTGGAGACCTGCTTCAAGCTGATGCCGGTCGCGCTCTACCGCTCGCTCGACGTCCGGTCTCGCGGCTTCGGCATGGAGGCCGAGGTCACCGGCAAGCTGCTGCGCCGCCGGATCCGCCCCTACGAGGTGCCGATCAGCTACCGCGCCCGGAATCGCGAAGAGGGCAAGAAGATCACGTGGAAGGACGGCGTCGAGGCGCTCTGGATCCTCGGCCGGGAGCGCACCCGCCGCCGTCCCACCGCGCCGGCCCGCTGAGGCCCGCGCCCGCAGTCAATCGCACAAGCCCGGCGCTCGCAGCTGGTCGCAGAGGCCCGGCGCCGGCGGCGACCCGCCCGCCGCTCAGTGGCCGACGGGCACCAGCGCCGAATCCAGGAAGCCGGCGACCGACCGGCGCAGGCCGGCGGCGTCCAGGCCGTGCCACCGGGTGTGGTCCTCCGGCGCGCCGTAGCGGCGCAGATCCTCCCGCCCCACCCCCAGGGCCAGCAGCCGGTGCGGCCGGTCGGCCAGCGCCGCCGACACCACCCGGCTCGACGTGCCGGCCAGGTACGGCTCCACCAGGATCACCTCGGTACCGGCCAGCGACCGCAGCCCCGCCGTGTCGAACGGCCGCGGCCGGTTGGTGTACGCCACCGTCACCGGCAGGTCGGCCACCGCGGCCACCGCCGCGTCCAGCGCCGGTCCGACCGCCACCAGCAGCGGCGCGCCCGGGCCCGCGTCCCGCACCACCGCGAGCGCGCCGTCGCCGCCGAGCGGCCGGTCGTTCCGCAGCGTCGAGAGCCGTACGTACGCCGACCCGTCGCCGGCCACCACGTCGCGCAGCAGCGCGGCCACCTCGCCGGGGTGCCCGGGCACGTGCACGGCCCAGCCGTTCAGGGTGTCGATCAGTGCGACGTCGGCCGGTGAGAGGTGGGTCCGCCCGGCCGCCGCCCGGTCGTACGAGGCGCCGACGCTGACCAGCACCGCGTTCGCGCCCTGGTGGTCCAGGTCCAGCTTGAGCTGCTCGTACGCCCGCTCGACCAGGAACGGCGCGTAGCTGTGCACGATCGGTCGCAGCCCGGCGAGGGCGAGCCCGCCGGCCACCCCGACCATCAGCTGCTCCCGGATGCCCACGTTCAGCACCCGGTCCGGGTGCCGTTCGGCGGCCGGCGCGAAGGCGGCGGCGGAGATGTCGGCGAGCACCAGCGCGGTGCGTGGGTCCTCGGCCAGCAGGTCCGTCGCGGTGTGGACGAAGGTCTCCCGCATCGTCACTCCTCCCCGTCGACGACCGCGACGACGACGTGCGGCCGGTGGTTGTCGTGCCCGGTGAGGGCGGCGTGCAGCGCGTCGTGGTCGCGCCCGTCGACGGTGGCGGCGGTCCAGCCGTTCACCGCGAAGCAGGCGGCCGCGCCACCGTTCCAGCCGTGGGTGGCCGAGCGGTTGTCGACCACCACCACCGTCAGGTTGGCCAGGCCGGTGGCGCCGGCGTACGCGATCGCCTCGTGGTTGGAGCCCTCGTCCAGTTCCGCGTCGCCGATCAGCACGTACACCCGGGGGGTGAGCAGGCCCTGCGCCCGCAGCCCGAGCGCGGTGCCGATGCCCAGGCCGAGACCGTGGCCGAGCGACCCGGAGCCGATCTCCACCCCGGGCACCAGCGTCCGGTCCGGGTGGTCGCCGAGCCGGCTGCCGGGCCCGCCCTGGTCGTCCAGCCAGTCGTCGGGGATGAAGCCCTTCGCGGCGAGCACCGCGTAGTAGCCGGCGACGGCGTGGCCCTTGGAGAGCAGGAACCGGTCCCGCTCGGGGTCGTCGACGCTGTCCGGGGTGATCCGGAGGATCCGGTCGTAGAGCACCCAGAGCACGTCGACGGTCGAGTACACGTTGGCGCCGAACTCGCGGCCGGCGCGTACCCGGTGCAGCGCGGCCGCGACCGGCTCCGGCACCGGTGGCGCCGGCACCGTCCGGTGCACGGCGGCCGGGTTGGCCGTGGTCGGGGCGGCGTTGGCGGTTGTCGTGGTCATGCGGATAGCCTGCAAGTTGAAGCCCACTTCAACTCAAGGCGACAGGATGCACGAGTCGATCACCATCGGTCAGCTCTCCGCCCGCAGCGGGGTGGCCCCGTCCGCGCTGCGCTACTACGAGCGGCTGGGTCTGATCCGCGCCGAGCGCACCGGCGGCAACCAGCGCCGGTACCCGCGCACCGAGCTGCGCCGGGTGGCCTTCATCCGGATCTCCCAGCAGGTCGGCGTCTCGCTGGAGGAGATCCGGGCCGCGCTCGACTCGCTGCCCGCCTCGCGTACGCCGACCGCGTCCGACTGGGCGCGGCTCTCCGCGACCTGGCGGCAGCGGCTGGACGAGCGGATCCGGCTGATGACCAAGCTCCGCGACGACCTGGACGGCTGCATCGGTTGCGGCTGCCTGTCGTTGCAGCGCTGCACCCTCTACAACCCGGGCGACACCCTGGCCGGCGAGGGGCCGGGCGCACGACTGATGCTGCCCCGCCCGGCCGACGACGCGGAAGCCGCCGTCATCCCGTCGTGAGCAGCACCTTGCCGACGTGGTCGCCCTCGATCAGCCGGTGCGCGTCCGCGGCCGCCGCCATCGGCAGCCGGTGGTCCACCACGGGCCGCACCCGTCCCGCCTCGACCAGCGGCCACACCTCGTCCCGGACGCCCCGGACGATCTCGGCCTTCTCCTCCGGCGGCCGGGACCGCAGCGTGGTCGCGGCCACCGTGCCCCGCTTGGTCATCAAGGCGCCGAGGTCCAGCTCGGCCTTGCGGCCGCCCTGCATGCCGATCACCACCAGCCGGCCGCCGGTGGCCAGCGCCGCCACGTTCCGACCCAGGTAGGACGCGCCCATGATGTCGAGGACGACGTCCGCGCCCCGGCCGTCGGTGATCCGCTCCACCTCCGCCACGAAGTCCTGCTCCCGATAGTCGATCGCGTACGCGGCGCCCAGCTCGCGGAGCCGGTCGTGCTTGGTCGCGCGGGCGGTCACCAGCACCGTGGCGCCGAGCGCCACCCCGAGCTGGATCGCGAACGTGCCGATCCCGCTGCCGCCGCCGTGCACCAGCAGCGTCTCGCCGGCGCGCAGCCCGGCCTGCCGCACCACGTTCGACCAGACGGTGCAGGCCACCTCGGGCAGGGCCGCCGCGTCGACCAGGTCGACGCCGGCCGGCACCGGCAGCAGCTGCCCGGCCGGCACCGCCACCCGCTCGGCGTATCCGCCGCCGGCGAGCAGCGCGCAGACCTCCTGGCCGACCTCCCAGCCGGCCACGCCCGGCCCGGTCGCGCTGATCACCCCCGAGCACTCCAGCCCGGGGTACGCCGGGGCGCCCGGCGGGGGCGGGTAGTGCCCCTGCCGTTGCAGCAGGTCCGCCCGGTTGACCGCGCTGGCCCGCACGTCCACCAGCACCTCACCGGGGCCCGGCTCGGGGTCGGGCACCTCCGTCCAGACCAGCGCGTCGGGTCCACCGGGCTCGGGAACGGTGATCGCTCGCATGGCCCAGTCTTACCCGATTCCCCCGCCCGGGCACGTGGGGGGCCCACACCCCCGGCTGCCAGCCCTCGGCGAGGTGTTTGCCGCACCGTACGGTCCGCGCCCGACCCGGTGTCCGGGCTCGGCCGGGCCGAGCCGGAACGCCGCCATCGGCGCATCCGGCCGGATGCTCGACGATGCGGCCACTGTGGACCGCGGCGCGGCGCGATCCCGGTGGTCAGCGGGCCCGCCTGGCCCCGCCTCACACCGGTGCCGCGTCCGGCCGGAGTAACGCCACCGCTCGCCCGACCCCGCGGCATGGCAGACTAGGCACGGCCGCGCACCTCCGGGGCGCGGCCCGGGAGGGTTCGCCTAGTGGCCGATGGCGCTGGTCTTGAAAACCGGTAAGGCAGCGATGTCTTCGTGGGTTCGAATCCCACACCCTCCGCCAATCCGCAGGCCTTAGTCAGGCGGGTCCGCCGGCCGTCGCTCCTGGCGGATCTTCTCCTCGGCCAGCCGCCGCACCGCGCGCCGGCGCTCTTCGGCGATCGCCCGACCGTCCGGACGTCGCCGGATGGCGTCCACCAGGGCGGCGAGGAAGTCGCGCCAGATTCTGGTCAAGAATTTTCTCCCGCGACGGTTGCTTCCTCAACGGTAGTGAGGTGACGGGTGAAGGGGCTGAGACGAACGGCTCGGTGACACCTGGCGCTTCCGGTCGATTACCGGGGCGTCGCAGGGTAAGAAGGGGCAGAAGTCTGCGCGCAACCCGGAAGGACGCGTTTCGATGACCCTGGAACGACCCATCGCCCCGGACCCGTACGAGCTGCTGCCGACCGTGCCGTCGTTCACGCTGACCAGTGACGACGTGCAGAACGGCGAGCCGATGGATGTGCGGCACGCGCACGGCAGCGTCGGCGGCGAGAACCTCTCCCCGCAGCTCACCTGGTCGGACTTCCCCGCGGAGACCCGGAGCTTCACGGTGACCTGCTTCGACCCCGACGCCCCCACCGGCAGTGGATTCTGGCACTGGGTGCTGGTCAACGTGCCGGCCACCGTCACCCAGCTGCCGACGGGCGCGGGCGGCGCCGCGGGCGCCGACCTGGGCGGGGCCTTCGCCGTCCGCAGCGACTACGGCGAGCAGGGCTACGGCGGCGCCGCCCCGCCCGCCGGCGACCGGCCGCACCGGTACGTCTTCGCCGTGCACGCCCTGGACGTGGACCGGCTCGACCTGACTCCGGACGCCAGCCCCGCCTACGTCGGCTTCAACCTGACCTTCCACACCCTGGCCCGAGCGGTGATCCGCCCCACGTACCAGATCAAGGAGTAGTCCCCCGCCCGCCTCTCCCGCGATCTTGCACTTTGCGCCCCGACGAACGGGGCGAATGCCGCGAAACAGGGGCCGAAACTGCAAGATCGCGGGAGAGCGGCGGGGGCCGGCGGTGCGGGGGCGGGTCAGGCGGGGACGCGGGCTACGGCGAAGACGGACTGGCCGAAGGGCGGGCGGACCACCTGTTCGGCGGCCTTCGTGGCCGGCAGCACGAGGGTGTCGTAGACCTTGACCATCGGGCCCTCCTTCGGCATCAGCCGGAAGACCTTGGTCGCCATGAAGTAGCCCAGCAGGCCGAGCGCGTTCGCGTAGTGGATCTTCTCCACGGTGAGCCCGGCCCCGGTCATCGCCGCCGACAGCGTCTTCTTCGTGTAGCGGCGCACGTGCCCGGTGGCGATGTCCGCCGGGCTCATCGCGAACTGGAAGGCCGGCACGATGATGACCACCGCGCCGCCGGGCCGGACCAATTCGCGCATGCTGCGCAGCGCGCCCACATGGTCCTCGATGTGCTCCAGGACGTTGTACGAGACCACGGCGCTGTAGTCGCCCCGCTCCGAGTGCGGCAGAAGCATCTCGCGGACGTCGATGCTCGGCTGGTCGGCCAGCCGCTCCTTGAGCTGGAGCAGCCGGTCCGGATCCGCCTCGGTCGCGGTGAACCGGGGCAGGCGCTCGGCCCACTCCAACGCGTAGTCGCCGAGCCCGCTGCCGATCTCGATGGGGTTGTCGCCGAGGTACGGCACGGCCAGTTCGACGAACCACCGGCGGTGGTTGACGGCCGTCGCGAGGCCTTCCAGCACCTCGGACTGGACGCGCTGATCCCCAGTGATTTCTGCCATGCGTCGATTCCTCACGGTATGAACTCGACCCGCGCCTGGACCGACAGAGTGAATCATCCGCGCGGACGGCAGAAGAATCGGGGCGACGTTGTTGCCGAATTGCGGTCGGGGGGTGGCGCGTGATCGGCGGTCAGCGAACCCGGCACATAGTACGGCAGTACCCCGAAACATGTCACGTCGGTGCCATACGCTGACTACGCTGCGAATTGTTATGACTACTCCTGAATCGGACCCCCCGGCCGGTGCTGCCCGGGCTGGGACGCCGGAGGGCGGGCCCGACCGGGGCGAGGGTGTGCGGCGTGGGCGACGGATCGACGCGCTCGCCGTGCTGAGCTTCGTGGCACTCGGTTTCTGGGTCACCGCACGGCTCTGGATCGACCCCCGCAACGGGGTCCGGGACAACCGCTCCGATCAGGCGCAGTTCGAATGGATGATGGCGCACGGTGCGCGAGTGGTCACGCATTTCGCCTATCCCTTCACCTCGGACCGGATGAATGTGCCGGACAGCGTCAATCTCATGGCGAACACATCCGTACTATCCGTTTCGCTGCCAATGACGCCGATCACGCTGTTGTTCGGGCCGCGTACCTCCTTTCTGCTCTTTCTCACCTTCGGGATGATCGCCACCGCGGTGGCCTGGTATTTCCTGCTCTCCCGGGTGCTGGTCGGCACTCGAGGGCCGGCCTGGCTGGGGGCGGCATTCTGCGCGTTCGCGCCGGCGATGGTGTCGCACGCCAATGCGCATCCGAACATCGTGTCGCAGTTCGTCGTCCCCCTCATCATCTGGCGGACCCTGCGGCTCGCGGAGCCCGACCGCTGGCTGCGCAACGGCGTCCTGCTCGCGCTCGTGATCGTCTGGCAGGCGTTCCTCAACCTCGAGATCCTGTTGATGACCGCGATCGGGCTGGGCGTGGTAGTGGCCGCGCTCGCCATCGGGCGGCGGGACCTGCGGCTACGCGCCCGCCCCTTTCTCGCCGGCCTGGGCGTCGCCGCCGCCGTCGCGCTGCTGCTGCTGGCTTACCCGCTCTACGTGCAGTTCTTCGGGCCGGGGGCGTATCAGGGGCTGTCCCGGCTGATCCGGGGCTATTCCAGCGACCTGGCGTCGTTCGTGGCGTACTCGCGGGAGTCGCTCGCCGGCAACCCGAGGACCGCCGAGCACCTGGCGAAGAACCCGACCGAGGAGAACAGCTTCTTCGGCTGGGCGCTGGTGGTGCTGGTGCTCGCCCTGGCCTGGTGGCTGCGGCGCAACGTGGTGGTGCTCGGCCTGGCCGTGCTCGGGCTGCTCTTCGCGATCCTGTCGCTCGGTCGCGAGGTGATCTTCGACGGGCGGGAGACCGGCGTACCGAGTCTCTGGGCCCTGCTGGAGGACCTGCCGATCCTGCACTCGGTGGTGCCGACCCGGTGGGCGCTGGCCATCACGCCGATCATCGGGGTGCTACTCGCGTACGGCGCCGAGCGGTCGCGAAGCCTGGCCGCCCGCCACCCGGTGGCCCGACCACAGATCCGGTTCGCGACGGTGACGATACTGACCATGGCGCTGCTGCCCATCGCGCCCACCCCGCTGCCGGCGACGCATCTCGACCCGATCCCCCAGTTCGTCACGTCCGGCGAGTGGCGGCCGTACGTGACCGGCGGGCGCAGCGTGGTGACCCTGCCGCTGCCGGACACCAACTACGCGGAGCCGTTGCGCTGGTCGGCCGCCACCCGGCTGGACATGCCGCTGGCCCGGGGCTACTTCCTGGGGCCGGACACCCGGCACGGGTCGGAGGAGGGCGGGGTCGCGCTCTTCTCCGCCCCACCCCGCCCGACCAGCAGCTTCTTCAGCGTGATCCGGCGTACCGGGGCGGTGCCGCCGATCACCCCGCAGAGCCGGGTGAACGCGGTCGACGACCTGCGGTACTGGCGAGCCGGCGTGGTGATCCTCGGCCCGCACCGGAACGCCGACGCGCTGCGCCGGGGGATGACCGAGTTGACCGGCATCCAGCCGATCTTCACCGGCGGTGTCTGGGTCTGGGACGTCCGCCCGCTGACCGACTGAGCGCGGGATTGTCGGAGTCAGCCCTGGCGGACGCAGCAGCCCTGGCAGACCTTCGGCCGGGGCAGCGTGAACGCGAGGCAGCAGGTCCGCCGCTGCACCGTCGGCTCCCCGGCCGGGCCGGGCACCAGGTCCACCAGGTCGCGCAGGTCGAGGGCGCCGAGCAGGGTGTCGATCGTCTCGGCCGAGGAACCGGGCAGCCCGTCCGCGGCCCGCAGGATGCCGTGCGCGATGCCGGAGGCGACCGAGCCGAGCAGCGTACGGGTGCCGACCCGCACCTCCGCCTGGATCGACGCGACCATCGGGGCGAGGTGGGCGTCGAGCAGGGAGGCCCGGAGCGCGGCGAGCAACTCGGCCTCGCCGGTGACGATCCGCACCTCGGGGCTGCCGGAGAGGGCCAGCGGATCACTGGGCAGCACCGCGACGGTGGTCGAGCGGCGCAGCCCGAGGGTGACCAGCGGCCGGTGGTCCTCGAAGTGGAGAAGCACGTCGCTCGGGTCGACCAGCGGCACCCGACGGGCGGAGGCCCAGCCGAGCACCACCGGCAGGGCCATCCAGTAGCTGTACGACTTCCAGGCCAGCGCCGCGCAGGCGTGTGGGGTGCCGCCCCAGCGCAGCGTCGCCGCGTGCAGGAACTCGGGCAGTCGGGCGCCGTCGACCAGCGTGGTGGCCGGGGCCCAGCCGAGCTCGTCGGTGACCAGCAGGCCGGGCGCGAGCCCGGGCACGTCGTCCGTGCCGAACATGGCGCGCAGGGCGGCCGTGACCGGTGCGAGCGGCGTGGCGGTGCGATCCCGCCCCGGCATCACCGCAGTCACTCGATCATCCCCTGTCCCCAGCATGGTCAGTTGAGCTAAGGCTAGCCTAACCACAGCTTCCCGGTGGCAGGAAGGTCGGGTTCCGGCAGATCGGGAGGCCTGGGTCACCCGGAAGCCCGACCGGCGGGCGTCCCGGCGCCCGCTCGTACTACCCGGAGCGGGGCCGGAAAAACGCCGGAGCGGCTGGTGGGGCCGCCGCAGGATCGACGGTCATCGGTGGATTGTCAAGCAGACTGTCGGCAAGGTGCCACTTCCGTGTGCGCCTCGCCACGGAACGTGAAACTGAGATTCCCGGCCACGAGGAAGCCGATGACGACCTCACCCCTCGATCGTGCCGCCGACTCCTTCGCCGCTGAACTCGCCCACCAGCGGACCGCGCGGGGGCTGTCCAAGAAACAGCTCGCGGTGCTCATGGGCTTCGACCCCTCCTACGTCAGCCACGTCGAAGGGCGGCGGCACCGCCCGACCGAGGACTTCGCCCGCCGCGCGGAGGCCGTCCTGGAGGCCAGCGGCGCGATCTGGCAGCGCTTCCGGGAGTACGACGACCTGCGGCAGGCCCGCAACGGCCAACCACACCGCGAACTGCCCCTCCCCGGGCAGTGGCTGCCGCCCGGCACCGGCCTGGTGGTCGAGCGGGAGGTCGCCAGCCTCATCCACACCGACGAGGGCTACCGGTGTGTCATCCGCCGCGAGCTCTACAACGCGGGCACCGAACCGGTCACCCGCTACCTGGTGCGGGTGGCGGTCGACCGTTACCCGAACGACCCGGGCCGGTCCAATCGGCACCACCGGGAGCATCCGCTCACCTTCGCCGAGCTGCAGCTGCGCGCGTACCGGGACGAGGGCGGCGGCGAGCGCGAGCCGATGCACTGGCGGGCCAAGCACGACCGGGACGCGTTCAAGGAGATCTGGCTGCTCTTCGAGAACGGCGACCGGCGGTTCCCGCTCTATCCGGGCGACCGGGCCATCATCGAGTACGCCTACCAGGTCGGCGCGGAGAAGTGGGGGCCCTGGTTCCAGCGTGCGGTCCGGCTGCCCACCCGGCACCTCGCCGTACGCCTGGACCTGCCGGCGGCCCTCGATCCGCAGGTGTGGGGCGCGGAGACCTCGCTCTCGGCCGAGGAGGGCCCGCTGCGCACCCCCGTGCAGCGGCACGACGAGGGTGACCGGGCCGTCTTCGACTGGCAGACCGACGATCCACCGCTGAACGCGCGCTACCGGATGCAGTGGCGGTTCCGGGCCCGGCCCGAGCCGGAGCACGACGCCGAGCCGAACGGCCGGATCCGCCCGAGCGACCGGATGCGGGCCGCCGGCGTGGTGCAGCGCGGTGCCGACCTGCTGCGCCAGCCGGCGCTGCCGTTCGACCTGCCCGGCGAGGAGGCGGTCGCGCGGGACATGGTCGACCGGCTCTCCGCCGCGCTGGTCCGCCTCGACGAGTTGCACCCGTTCAGCAAGGGAGTCGGGATCGCGGCCCCGCAGCTCGGCGTCGGCCGCGCGGCGGCCGTGGTCCGGCCACCGGACCGGGCCGCCGAGCCGGTCGTGCTGCTCAACCCCCGGGTGGTCGACGTCGCCCCGGACACCGACGAGCAGTACGAGGGCTGCCTCTCCTTCTTCGACCACCGAGGGTTGGTGCCCCGGCCGCTGCGGGTCGACGTCGAGCACGCCCAGTGGGACGGCAGCCGGATCATCACCTCGTTCGAGTACGGCATGGCCCGGCTGGTGGCGCACGAGATCGACCATCTGGAGGGGCGGCTCTACGTCGACCGGATGGCGCCGGGCGTACCGCTGGTGCCGGTGGAGGAGTACCGCGAGACCGGTCACCCGTGGCGATACTGAGCGGCTGCCGTGACGCTGGCGGCCTGGCCGGACGCGTGACGTCGGGCCGGGCCGGGCCGGGGCCGGGGCGCGTGCCCCAGGGGGCAGGGGCACGCGCCCCGGCTGGGGGGAGAAAAGCCTCTAGAGCTCGCCGAACGTGTCGTACCGGATGTGCGGCGGCGGGACGTCGTCCGCGGCGAGCACCCGCAGGGTGGCCCGGACCATCCGCGCCGAGCCGGACACGTAGCAGTCGTGCGCCGTCCACGGGCCGAAACGGCCGACCACGTCCGAGATGTCGCCCTGCTCCCCGTCGAACTCCGGGTCCTCGCTGCACGCCGGGGTGACCGATAGCCACGGGTGCGCGGCGACCATCTCCCGCAGCCCGGCCAGCGCGTAGAGGTCCGCCGACTGGCGCGCGCCGTAGAAGACGTGCACCCAGCGGGTCCGGTTGTAGCTGGCCAACTCCTCCACCAGCGCCTTGATCGGGGCCAGCCCCACCCCGCCGGCCACGCAGAGGATGTCCCGCTCCGAGGCGCGGTCCAGGGTCATCGAGCCCATCGGCGCGGCCAGCCGGAGCAGGTCACCCGGCTTCACCCGGCGGACCAGCGCCCCGGAGACCCAGCCCGCCCCCTCGGCCCGGACGTGGAATTCCAGCACGTTGTCGTCGTTGGGCGCGTTCGCCACCGAGTACGTCCGCCACACCCGTGGGTGGTGGCGCGGCACCTCCAGGCTCACGTACTGGCCGGCCTTCCACGGCAGCGGGTGTTGGAGGGCCCGCACGGTCAGCACGGCCGTGTCGACGCCGTGCCGCTCGTGGGTGAGCACCTCGGCGTGCCAGAACGGCGGGTTCTCGTCGGCCGCCGCGCCGTCCAGCATCTTCTCCGTGATCGCCTTGTACGCGTCCCGCCACGCCTGGTCGTACTCCAGGTTCCAGCCGTCGCCGGCGGTGCTGCGCAGCGCGTCGAGCAGGGCGACGCCCATCGTCGCGTAGTGCTCGGCGTCGACGTGGTACTTGCGGTGGTCCCGGCCGAGCGCGCGGAGGAACTCGTCGAAGCTCTCCGGGTCGCCGACGGTGTGGATCGCGGTGATGATCGCTTCCAGCAGCCGGTCGCCCTGACCGGACATCTGCACCGGGAAGAGCTGCCGCAGGTCGGGGTCGAGCAGGAAGAGCCGGGCGTAGAAGTGGCCGCTCAGCCGCTCCCGGTGCTCCTCGACCAGGGTCCAGCTCTCCTTCAGCAGCCGTGCGAAGTTGTCCACGGACGCGCTCCTTCTCCTGACGGCGAATGGGCGCCCACAGAATCTCCACGGAGCGTGTCGACCGGTCGCACAGAATGTGCGATCGGCTCGCAAGGGGTGTTCGGCGGTGCCGACGGGCGCCTCCGTCGGGCAGAGTGGTGCGGTGACCCTTGAGCTCACCCGCCCGGTGTCCCGTCGGCTGCTGGGCACCGAGACGCTGCTGGTCCTCGGCCTCTCGCTCGGCCAGTCGGCCGTCTACGCGGTCGTGTCGATCATCGCGAAACTGACCGCCGAAGGTGGGCTCTCCCGGCAGACCGCCGCGCTGAACACCTCAGCCTCGACCCGGCAGTGGCTGGACCTGACGTACCAGTTGCTCGGCATCGTCTTCGCGCTGCTGCCGGTGCTGCTCGCCGTACACCTGCTGAGCCGCGACCCCGGCGACCCGGCGCGGACGCTCGGCCTGGACACGCGGCGGCCCGGGTCCGACCTGGCCCGGGGCGCCGGCCTGGCGGCACTGATCGGCCTGCCCGGGTTGGCGCTGGTCTGGGTGGCGGCCCAGCTCGGCCTCAACGCCACGCTGGTGCCGGCCGCGCTGCCCGACGTCTGGTGGGCGGTGCCGGTGCTGATCCTCGCCGCCGTGCAGAACGCGGTGCTGGAGGAGGTGATCGTGGTCGGCTACCTGGTCACCCGGCTGCGCCAGCTCCAGTGGCGGGTCGGCGCGATCATCGCGGCGAGCGCGCTGCTGCGCGGCTCCTACCACCTCTACCAGGGCTTCGGCGCGTTCGTCGGCAACGCCGTGATGGGCGTCGTGTTCAGCCTCTTCTACCTGCGTACCCGACGGGTGATGCCGCTGGTCGTCGCGCACACCCTGCTCGACGTGGTCGCCTTCGTGGGCTACGCGCTGCTACCCGAGTCCTGGTTCGACTGGCTGTAGCCCGGCGCTGCGCGGGCGGCTTTCCCGATCGGTCCGTGGCCGGTCCGTGGCCGGCCCCGCGGCTCGTTGATCGGTCCCGCGCTGCCCGGCCCACGCTGACCGGCAGGCGGGCCCGCCCCGGCCCTGACCGGCCCAGCGCTGGTGCACCGACTCGCCAGCCTTGATCCACTCCGTATCGCCGATATGGCGGCATCCGGGTCATCGGGACACCGCCATGTCGGCGACATGGAGTCGACCATTCCGGCTCTTGTTCCGTCGGGACCAGTCCTCCGCGCCCTTTAGAGCTGATGACGCAAACGATTCAGCCCGGCCAGCAGGGAGGCGCGGGCCAGACCCAGCCAGGTCGAGCGCAGTCCGGTCGAGCACAGTCCCGGCCCGGCCGAGCACAGTCCGGTCCGGTACACGTACCAGCACCGCCAACACGATGGTGATCACCAAGGGCGTCCGCCCGGCTGCTGGCAAGGGGCGGCACAGGCCGGCGCGGGCCATGAAAAGGCCACCGGGTGAGGCTGGTGGCCGTCGGCTACCCGGGTCAGTAGCGGCGCACCTCGCTTGAGCTGGCCCGCCGTCAACTGAAGGCCAGGTTCCGGCGTGATCGGCCGGCGGCAGATGGGTGCCCGACCGGTCCGGCGCTCCGGTACCGGCCGGGCGATCCGTCAGCCGGTCCGGGGCGGTCGGTAGGCGGTGACCGCGCGAGCGGCGAGCCGTTCGGCTGCCGCCGCGTCGCCGGCCGCGGCGGCGAGCGCCGCCGCCCCCGGCAGCAGCCGGGACGCCAACCGCAGCGCCAGCCAGCCGCTGGCCTGCGCGGCGAGTGGCGCCGCGAGCCGCCAGGCGGCCTCTGCCGCCCGGGACCAGGGCGCGTCGGCCGGTTCGTCGGCCGTCCGTGCGGCGTCCAGCGCGGTACGCGCGCTCGCCGCGTCGGGGTGCACCTGGCTCAGCACCAGCAGCTCGACGGCCCGGTCCGGGTGGGCCGGGTCCCGGCCGTACGCCGCCGCGAGATGTAGCACCAGGTTGGCCTGGGTCCAAAGCACCGAGGCCAACTCGGCGACCGGCGCGAGCACACCGGCGAGCGCGGCGGCTGCCCCACCCGCGCCGGCCATCCGGACGAACCGGCGGGTGGCGAGTCGGGCCAGGCCGTCCGGCGACGCCTCGGGGTACGCACTGCGGCGCCGTTCGGCCCACTCCCGGGCGCCCGGCCCGAGCGCCTCCACCGCAGCCAGGGCCAGTAGCTCCGGTGCGAAACCGGGATGCTCGAGCACCCGCCCGGCGACCGCGCGGAGCTGCGTGGCGGGCTGCTCGAGCACCCTCCCCTCGACCGCGTGGAGCTGCGGGCTCGGCGAGGTGGGAGTGGTCGGTGCGCTTCTCCCCGGTGCGGGTGCCTTCCGGCCGACCGCCGGTTCTTCGGTGAGCGCGCTCTCCGCCGGCCGGGCCGCCCTGCTGGCGGGAGTCGCCTTCTTCGCCCGCGTGACCGCTGGTCGACGTGCCGGCTCCACCACGGTCGTAGCCGGCCGATCGACGTCCGTCCCCGATGCCTCGGGCGTGACCGGAGCCGGCCCAGTCCCGGGCATTGCCCGCCCGGCCGCGGTCGCCGCGGTCGCCTCGGCCGAGGTCGCCTCGGTCGAGGTCGCCTCGGTCGCCTCGACCACGGGCCCGGCCGGGGTTGGCTGTGCCGTCCGGTCGCCGGGCTCGGCCGGGGTTGGTAGTGCGGCGTGCGCGCTGGGCCCGGCCGGGGTTTGTGTGGCGTGCGCGCTGGGCTTGGCCGGGGTTGGTTGTGCGGCTTGGTCGGCGGGCTTGGCCGGGGTCGGCGCTGCCGCCTGCTCGGCCAGGGCCGGAGGTGCCGCCGGCTCGATCGGCTCGGCTGGCATCGCCTCGACCTTGGCCGGGCCGGCAGTCTTGCGGGCGGGGGCCCGCCTCGCGCGGGGCGCCGCCTTCTTCGCCGACGTGGCCTTCCTCGGTGCTGCCCGCTTCGCGGTCGTGTCCACCGCGGTCGCCGAGTCGCCAGCCGTCCCCGAACGGCCAGCCGCCTCCACGGGCTGAGCCTCCGCAGCCGACGGCGCGGGCGGGCGGTCGGGCACGACCGGGGCCTCCGTCGGGTCCGGCGCCGCGGCCGGCGCCGCCGGCACCGCCGGGCTGGCCGGTGCCTCTTCAGGCGCGACTACCACGACCTCGGACGGTGCTGGCCGCTCAGCAGCCTCGTCGGCGGCCGCGCTCGTGTCCGGGGTCGACGCGGGTGGAGCCTCCCCGTGCCGTGCGGGCTGGCGGGGCAGCGGCTGGTCAGGATCGGGTGGCCGGAACAGGACGGCCGGGGCGGCCTTGGCCCGTCGTGTCCGTTTCGCCTGATCAGCGGCCGGAGGAGAGGCCGGCTCGGTGGCCGTGGGTGGCATGGAGGGCGGGGTGAACGTGGCCTTCGGGGAGCGGCGTCGCGCCCCCTCAGCAGGCTCGCGGCGGCTCGGCTCGCTCGGGGGCTGCTCCTGCATATCGATGGAGCGTAGTCCCGATCACGCCGGTGCACAGCGTGGAATCGCGGCGGGCGGGTAGCCTCGTCGGTGGGCTGGGGAAGTCGCTTTGCTCCCCGTGGGTGGGGACCTGTATCCTCGGGCGCGGTGGTCTGCGGGCCACCGAGGAGACTTCGCCTAGTCTGGTCTATGGCGCCGCACTGCTAATGCGGTTGGGGTCTTAAAGCCCCTCCCGGGTTCGAATCCCGGAGTCTCCGCGCGAAAGCCGGGTGTGTAGACTGGCCGAGCACAAGCGCCCGTAGCTCAACGGATAGAGCATCTGACTACGGATCAGAAGGTTAGGGGTTCGAGTCCCTTCGGGCGCGCAAGACAGGGAGAAGCCCTCGACCAGCCGAAATGGCGGTCGGGGGCTCTCTCGTATCCGGTGTTCACCAGCTGATTTTGGCCGCCACCGGCAGGTGGTCGCTGCCGGTGGCCGGCAGCACCCACGAGCTCTCCGGCTCCACGCCTCTGACCAGGATCTGGTCGATCCGCACCACCGGGAATCTTGCCGGCCAGCTGAAGCCGAAGCCATCCCCGGCCGCGTCCTGGGCCGAGCGCAGCTGCGAGGTGATGCCCGCGAACGCGCGGTCGTCCATGGTGCCGTTCAGGTCACCGAGCAGCACCACCCGCTCGTTCCGCTCGGCGGCGATGGCCTGGCCGAGCGCCTGCGCGTTTCTGTCTCGATGGACCGTCCAGAAGCCCGCCCTGGGATTCACCCGTGCGGACCCCAGGTGGGCCACATACACCGCCAGCGGACCGTGGTCCGTGGTCACCGTGGTGCGCAGCGCCCGGGTGTAGGTCATCGTGATGTCGCGCGGCTTGGTGGCCGCCAGCGGCCCGTAGTCCATCTTGATGTCGACCGGCTCGGTGTCCGACAGGGGCAGCTTGCTCCACAGCCCGACCGTGCCGTGCACCGTGTGATAGGGGTACGCCGAGGCCAGCTCCTGCTCGTACGTGCCCCGGGCCTGCTCGGTCAGCTCCACCAGGGCCAGCACGTCCGCCCCGGAGGCGGCCAGGTCGCGGGCGGTGCCGGCCGGGTCGACATTGGCGGCGCCGACGTTGTGCTGGGCGACGGTGAGGTCGCCGCCCGGGTGGGACTTGTCGTCGAGCAGCCCGCCGAAGAGGTTCAGCCACACCACGACCGGCAGCAGCAGCGCGGCGACCGCGGAGGCGGAGCGGCGCCACAGCGCCCCGATCAGCAGCACGGGGATGAACAGGCCGAACCACGGCAGGAAGGTCTCTACCAGGCTGCCGAGGTTCCCGAGCCGGTTCGGGATCGTCGCGTGCAGCAGCATGAGCGGCCCGAGCAGCAGCGCCAGCGCCGCGAGCACCCGGCCGCGTTTCCAGGGGCCCGGCCGGGAGGCGGCGCGTATCGCCCGGTGGATGCGCGCGCGCCAGGTCCCGGCATCGGTACCCCGGCGGCCGGCGCCGCCGCCCTGCCCGCTCTCCGCCGTGTCCACCCGCGTCATGTCTGTCCTCGCTCACTGCCGGTCGTTGCTGCATCCTCGGGTCCCGGGTGGGGGTTGGCCCGCTTGGTCGGGTAGCCGTCGGCGTCGAGCCCGCGGCCTCCACCCGGTCCCGGATATCGGGGGCCGCGCTGAGCAGCAGCACGCGGGCGCGGGCGGCGAACCCGGGGAGGCGCCGGCACACCCGACCGCTTCCGCTTCCCGTGGTCCCTCGTCTTCCGGCATACGCTCTCAAAAGGAGTTAAGGGTTCGATAAACACCCGCCGGAGCCATCCTCCACGCCGTGGCCCGGGACGGTCCGACGCGGCAGCGAACGAGCGGAGCCTCGACCAGACGTTTGCCGACGTTCCTGGCTGGCCTCTTACCGCGTCGCGTCGGGAAGGGCGGCGGCGATGCCGTTGAGCACGTGGTCCAGTCCGTACTGGAAGCGCGTGTCGGGTGACAGGTGCGACAGCCGCCCCTCGCGGATGGTGCGGTTGAACATCGGGTACTTGCCGGACTCGATCACGTGCTTGACGTACGGTCCGACGTACTGCGCCATCCACTGTCTGCGGTCCATGCCGGTGTGCCGGGCGTGCTCGAGCCAGCCGATCTCGTCCCGCACGGCGCTGGCGACGTAGTCGCTCACCATGCCGCAGAGGCTGGTCATCTCGTCGATCTCCAGGCCGAACCCGTCGAGGGTCGTGAGCATGAAGTCGTAGACCCGTAGCGAGTTGGGGCCGAGGGCGGGGCGTCGGGCCAGCGTGGCCTGCCAGGGGTGGCGCAGACCGACCGCGCGGGTCTCGTGGGCCACCAACGAGAGATCCGTACGCCAGTCACCGCCGGACGGCTCGGGCAGCACGATCTCGCCGAGCACCGCGTCGAGCATGAGGTCGATCAGGTCGTCCCGCTTGGGGACGTACCGGTACAACGACATCGCCCCGGTGCCCAACTCCTGGGCGATGCGACGCATGGTCGCGGCGTCGATGCCCTCCGCGTCCGCGATCGAGATGGCGACCTCGGTGATCTGGGCCCGGCTGTAGCCCGGCCGACGGCCCGGGCCGGAGCGGACAACGTTCTCGGGGCGCATCCAGATACTGACCTGTTGCTCGGCGGCGGACATCACACCTCTCCTTCTTGCGTACATCGTACTCGAAAGCTACCGTCTATTTCGAGTACGGTGTACGCGATTGGAGTGGACCGTGAGTCGATCTCTGTACGTGGGTGTGGTCGGGGTGATCCTCGGCATGATCACGGCGCCGCTCGACGGGATGATGCTCGGGCCCGCGCTGCCGGTGATCGTGAACGATCTCGGCGGCCTGGAGCACTTCTCGTGGGTCGTGACGGCCTACCTCGTCGCCATGGCCACCTCGACGCCGGTCTGGGGCAAGCTCGGCGACCTCTACGGGCGCAAGCGGGCATACCTGTCGGCGATCGTCCTGTTCCTGCTCGGGTCCGGGCTGTCCGGAGCGGCCCAGGACATGACCCAGCTCATCGGTTTCCGCGCCGTGCAGGGTCTCGGCGCCGGCGGCCTCATGGTCGGCGCCCTCGCGCTCATCGCCGAACTGGTGCCGCCCCGCCAGAGCGGTCGGGTCATGGGCCTGTTCGGAATGATGATGCCCGTCGCCTTCATCGCCGGCCCCGTGCTCGGGGGCCTGTTCGCCGACCACCTCGGCTGGCGGTGGGCCTTCTCCGTGAACATCCCGGTCGGTGTCGCCGCCGGGGTGCTCATCGCCACCGCGGTGCCGGCCTCGCCCCGACGGATGAAGGCCCGCATCGACTTCCCTGGCGTACTGCTGCTCACCGCCGCTCTGGTCGCGCTGAGCCTGCTGGCCAGCTGGGCCGGCAGCCGGTACGCCTGGGTGTCGACGCCGATCGCCGCGCTCGCCGTCGTGAGCCTCGTGGCCCTGGCGGCGTTCGTCGCGGTCGAACGTCGCGCCGCCGAGCCGGTCGTGCCGCTGCGCCTGTACGGCGACCGCAACTTCACCGTCGCCCAGATCCTGCGGCTGTTGGCCGGTGCCGGAATGATGGTGTTCGCCACCTTCCTGCCGCAGTACATGCAGCTGGTCAAGGGCGCATCCGCCACCGCCAGCGGCATGTTGATCCTGCCGGCGATGCTCGGCATGGTCGTCGTGCTGATCGGCAGCGGCCAGCTCATCAGCCGCACCGGCCGCTACCGTGCCTACCCGATCCTCGGCGGCGCGCTCCTGGCTGGCGGCCTGCTCGTCCTCCTCGCAGTCGGGCCGGGCACCGGCGTGGCACTCGCGTCGGCGCTGACACTGTTCGGCGGCGCGGGTGTGGGCCTGCTGATGCAGAGCACGACGATCGTCACGATCAACAGCGCCACCGCGCGACCTGGGTGCGGCAAGCGGCTCGGTCACGCTCTGGCACACGATGGGCGCCTCGCTCGGTGCCGCCTCGCTCGGCGCCCTCTACACCAGCCGGCTCGAGGGCACGCTCCAAGACCGCCTCGGCGCCGCCGAGGCGGGCCGGATCCTCTCCGGTGGCGAGCTGACCGCCGACGCCGTCCAGCACTTCCCCGCCGGCGCGGGGGACGCCGTACGCGCCGCGGTCACCAGCGGCGTACACGCCATCGCCATCGTCGGTGCCGCCCTCGGCGCCGTCGCGTTCGGGCTCGCCTGGCTCGTCCGCGAGACACCGCTACGGGAAAGCCCCGCCCCCACACCCGTTCTGGAGGAGACCCATGTCTGACCATCGACTACAGGTGGCCGTCATCCTCGGCAGCGTCCGAGATGGACGGATCGGCCCGACCGTGGCCAACTGGTTCGTCGGCGAGGCCAAGCGCCGCGACGACATGCTCGTCGACCTCGTCGACCTGGTCGACGTGCCGATCGGCTCGGCCGCGCCGACGATGTCGCCCCCGCCGGAGGCTCTGGCGGCGCTGCGCGAGCTGACCCCGCGTCTCGACGCCGCCGACGCGTTCGTCGTGGTGACCCCGGAGTACAACCGCAGCTATCCCGCCGGACTGAAGAACGTCATCGACTGGCACAACGTCCAGTTCCACGCCAAGCCGGTGGCGTTCGTCTCGTACGGCGGAATCTCCGGCGGTTTGCGTGCGGTCGAGCACCTGCGTGCCGTCTTCGCCGAGCTGCACGCCGTCACCACCCGGGACACGGTCAGCTTCCACAACGTGTGGGAGCAGTTCGACGGGAACGGCAACCCCACGGACCCGCGACGACCGGCCGCCGCGGCCACCATGCTCCTCGACCAGCTGCTCTGGTGGGCATGGGCCCTCAAGGACGCGCGGAGCACGTCCCCCTACCGAACCCCGAGCACGACCCGATGAGAGGCGCACCAGACATGACGACCCTGGCTGGGAAGACGGTGCTGGTCACCGGCGGCGGTCGAGGAATCGGCCGGGCCATCGCCGAACGCCTCGGGCGCGACGGCGCCCGCGTCGCCGTGCACTACGGCAGCAACGAGACCGCCGCCAAGGAGACCGCCGCGGCGATCGAAGCGGCCGGTGGCCAGGCGTTCACCGTCCACAGCCGGCTCGGCGTGGCCAGCGACGCCGAGACGCTGTGGGCCGCGTTCGACGCGCAGGCGGACGGCCTGGACATCCTGGTCAACAACGCGGGAATCCTGGGTGAGCAGGCCGAGCTCCAGGAAGTCAGCGGTCGCCACTACGACCAGGTGTTCGCGGTCAACACCCGGGCGCCGTTCTTCATCACCCAGCACGGGCTGCGACGACTGCGGAACGGTGGCCGGATCATCAACATCTCCACGATGCTGACCCGCGGATCGGCGATGTCCCGGTCGATCACCTACGCGATGTCCAAGGGCGCCCTCGACGTCCTCACCGCGACGCTCGCCAAACAGCTCGGGCCACGCGGCATCACCGTCAACACCGTGGCGCCCGGCGTCATCGACACCGACATGCACGAGGGACGGCTCGTCGGCGACGCCTTGGCCTGGCTGTCGTCGCTGTCACCGATGGGCCGGATCGGCACACCCGAGGATGTCGCCGACACCGTGGCCTTCCTCGCGTCCGACGACAGTCGTTGGGTGACCGGCCAATGGATCGACACCTCCGGCGGCACGCTGCTGTAGCGAGCCGGAACGCGGTACTCATCCCTGCGCACCCTGACCTGACGGCCAGCGGAACCGTCAGGTCGGGTGTGTCGATCGGTGGATCCGGGTAGCCGCGAAAGGTGAGTTGGCGCCGAACGGGACAGGAGCACCATGAGTCGTACCACTCGCGAGGTACTGGATGACCACCTCCGCCGCCGCCTGCACGGCGACCTGGAGGGCGACCTTCGCGAGAACTACCACCCTGACATTCGCCTGCTCTCCGCCGAGGGCGTCCACCAGGGCCATGACGGCGTACGGTATCTCGCGGGCATCCTGCGCAGCTACGTGACGGACGGCGAGTACCGGTACCGGCAGGTGCTGGCCGACGGGGACGTGGGCATGCTGATCTGGTCGGGCCGGTGTTCGGCCACCGACATCGCTCTCCACGACGGGGTGGACTCCTACGTCGTCCGCGACGGGCTGCTGGTCGTGCAGACGATCCACTATTCGACGGGCCCCATCGCGGAACATCCCGGCTGCTGACGCCACGGCCGGCTCGTCAGCCAGCATTCGGAGATCCGGTCCTGGTGACTCGCTGGACGTCGACCCAGTACCGGCGGACGGCACCGATCTCGGTGTCCTGGATTCCCTCGAGGACGCCGCCGTGGCGCTCGATCGTCTTCGCCGACGCGAGGTTGTCCGCCGCGCAGACGATCAACACCCGGTCCAGGCCGAGCTCACGCGCCTCGGCGAGCATCCGGCCCAGCGCCCAGGCGGCCAGCCCACGCCGGCGCGCCGAGGGCCGTACGCCGTAGCCGATGTGGCCGACCCGCCGCACGAAGTCGTTCTCCCCGTGCCGTAGCGCGATCGCGCCGAGCACCTGGTCGTCCTCGACGATCCATCGGTACGTGCAGTGCACCGATCCGGCGTCGAGCGGCCTCGCCGGATCGGACGCCTCGGTGAGCCGGCGCACCCAGGTTGCGAACCCGGCCGGCGAGTCCACCTCGTCCGACGGCCGCAGCCCGAACCCGTCCTCGTGGACGCCGGGACCCCAGTCGTCGCGCGCCTCCCGCCAGGCGGCGTGCAGCCGGACGGTGGGCGCGATCAGCTCGGGCATCCAGCGACGATAGCGCCGCCCGCCTCAGCCCTTCCGCTGCACCAGCTCCAGCGGGTTGCCGACCGGGTCCGCGACCCAGCAGACGCGCAGCCGGCCGCCCTGGAAGTCGTGCGGCTCGCGGAGCCCGGCCGCCCCGGCGCCGAGCGCCCCCGACGTGGCGCCGGCGCCTGGCGGCGCTGCTGCTGGCCGTACCGCTGGCAGCAGTCGGATTCGCGCTGCTCACGGTCGCCCGTTTCGGCTGAACCCGGCACCCGCCGGACCGGCCCCGGGACGCCGGACGGCGACGCTGCCGGCGACCGTCAGGTCGCCGGCAGCTGGTCGCCGGGGGGTCAGGAATGGATCACCGCGTGACCGGAACGACGTCGGCCGGGCGCTCCACCCGCACCGCGACGCCGTAGTCGAACAGTTCGAGCGTCGAGGCGAAGGTGCCCTTGTCGAGCCGGCCCTTCGCCGTCGACTGCCACGTGCCGGTGAGGGCCACCTTCGCGATCCGACCGTCGCCGTCGAGCGTGACGTCACCCCGCGTGGTGGTCGAGCCCTTGTCCTCCGAGGTCGCGTACTCGAAGTGCAACGTCCCGTCCGGGTTCTCGGTGATGGTGGCGTTGGCGTTCTTCAGCGCCACGAACAGGGCCGCCGGGTCGGGCGCCGCGGCACCGAGGACGCCGCTGCCGTCGGCGTACAGGGACAGCCGGTCGTACCTGCCGGGGTACTGCCCGTAGCGGCCGTACGTCTCTCCCGGACCCTTGTCGGCCGGCAGCGGGCCCTGCGGTCGTTCCCCACCCTCGTAGCGGGTGCCGTTGATCAGCAGCTCGGTCATCACCGAGTCGTCCAGGGCAACTCGGACGTAGCCGGTCGCGGTCCTCGGGTCGAAGGCCCCCTCGTACGTCAGCCCGCCCGGCCCGGAGTTGGTCAGCCGCATCCGGTAGCTGAGGTTCTCGCTGGCGGTGGCGGCCGAGACCAGCTTCATCTCCGGCGACGCCGGCCGCTCCTGCGGTGATCCTCCGGCGGTGACGCCCGGACGGCCGGACGTGGGAGTCGTCACGACGGTCGCCGCAGTGGCGGCGCCCAGCGCCAGCAGCGCGCACGTCGCGCTGACCATCGCGGTGGTCCGGCGCCGCCGTGCCCGCCGGCCACGACCGAGCAGGGCCCCCACCGGGGGTACGGAGTCCGGCTCGCCGTCGACGATGTCGTGCAGCCGGTGTGCGAGTTGCTCATCAAGGTTGTTCATGACATGTCACCTGCTTGTCGCGTAGGAGGGTTCGTCGAGGAGGTGGCGCAGCTTGTCCAGCGCGCGTGCGTTCTGGCTCTTGACCGTGCCCACCGAGCAGCCGAGCACCTGAGCGACCTCGCGCTCGGTCAGGTCCTCGTAGTGGCGGAGCACCACGACCGCGCGCTGTTTCGCCGGCAGCGACATCAGCGCCCGGCGCAGGACGACGGCGTCTGGACCGATGTCGCCCCCGGGGGTGGCCCGGTCGGGGACGTCCGCGACGAGGCTCTCCCGCCTCCGACGCCGCCAACTGGACGTGTGGTTGTTGACCAGCGCGCGGCGCAGGTAGGCGTGCACGTCGTCGAGCCGGGACAACCGTCGCCACCGCTCGTAGACCTTGACGAGGCTGTCCTGGAGCAGCTCCTCGGCCCGCCACCGGTCGCCGGTCAGCAGCATGGCCAGGCGGATATGTCGCTGCCAGGCCACCTCGACGAACGCCACGTACGACGCGTCCGCCGTCGACAGTGGTTCTGTTTGGTCGGTCACGCCCCTCACACGTAACGGCCCCGCGAAAGGTTGTCAGGGGGCGCGAGCGCGTCCGGCGTCGCCGACCCACCGGACCGGCCAGGACGCGGGCGAGTCGGCCTGGACTCGCGGCCTCCCATGCGACGCATGGCACACACGGTAGGCGCAGCCCGCCGCTCGGCGCTGCGGGCGACGCCCCGGTCTCGGCCGGCCGGCAGGCCAGGCCGAGAGCGGAACCGCTACCCGGTGCGATCCGGCGGATGGTCCCCGGTCAGCCGTTGACTGCCTGGGCGGCCTACCAGGCGACCGCACGGTTGAAGCGGCGCTGCCCGCCGGCTAGAGATCGCTCAGGTGGTCGTTCGACTCCGCCACGGTGGCCCGTATCCGGCGGAGGGTCGCGTCGGGTGCCATCACCGCCGTACGCCACCGGTCCAGCGTCCGCCGCAGCGTCCGTACGGCGGCCTGCAACTGCTGCACCTGACGGCGCATCGTGGCCAGCTCCTCCCGGGCCGCCAGCGCCTCGTGTTCGAGTTCGGTCACCCTCGTCCGCAACGGCTGCACCAGGGTGAGGGCGGCGTCCGTGAGGGTGTCGGCGGCGTCGGCCTTGAACTTGCCCCGCTGGATGACGACGGCGGCGATCGCGGCGAGGCCGCTGGCGCCACCGAGCGCGGCGAGCCCGGAGAGTAGGGCCTGCACCCACTGCGGGGCGGCGGGGGACGGTGGCGCGCTCATTGCACATCGCCGATCAGCTCGGAGGGTTCGGGTTGGCTGGCGCGGGCGAGGCGCCGAAGGTCGAGGATGATCTGGGTGGAGCGCCAGAACGATCCGGTCGCGACCGCGGTGACGAACGAGGTCGCGGCGATCGACTGTCGGCCGGAGATCACGGCGAGGGTCAGTGCGTACATTCCGGCGAACGTGCCGAGCATGAGGAGCGCGGCCAGCTCGATGCCCAGGCCGGTCGAGGTGCGACCGGGCCAGAGGACGCCGGACAGCCCGATCAGCCCGACCACGACCAGGCCGATCCGCCAGCCGGTCTGGATCGCCGGCGGCATGGCCATCTCGACGGACGGCGGACCGACGTCGAGCAGGATCAGGAGGAGGCCGCAGACGGCGGCGGCCACGAGGATGGCGATCTCGAACGGCTGGCGCCGGGGGCGGATGCGGATCGGCGACACGGGGACTCCTCAGCGGGTCTGCCGTTCCGTTCCGAAGGGTGCGCCGGCGCGGCGCAGGACGTGTGACGTGTGGTGGCCTCGCCACCCCTGTGTGGTGGAGCCGCGTCGGGGACGCGCCGAGGTGCCGCTCGGGACGGAGGGCATCGAGTGTGCGACGCGGCGCCGTTGGCGGGCCGATGCTCAAGTCGTACCACCCGGCGAGAGTCGACGTCCACTCCGATTCGGGTCGCATTTCCGCAGGTCAGGACGCTAGAGGAGGCGGCTCGGCCGATGGCCGTGGGGCCGTCCGGACACCGGGCGCGGGGGCGTCAGCCCGGCTGCTCCGCGGGCCGGCGGTAGATGCCGTACCACCAGGTCGCGGCGAGCTCGCGGGCCGCCGCGTCGTCGCCGCTGCCGTCGTCGGTGACGATGTGCTGGGCCAGGAACCGGTCCCCGCCGATGACGATCAAGCGGCTGGCCTGCACCGGGTCCAGGTCCCGGGGCGCCCGGTCGCTCTCCTGCTCCACCCGGATGAACCGCTCGGTGTTCCGGACGAACTGCTCCAGCCGCCCGTTCCAGAACTGGCGGACCGTCGGGTCGTACGCGGAGACCTCGGTGATCGCCGACAGCACCGCGGCGTGCTCCCGGTAGATCCCGATGACCTGGCGGAAGATCTCGGTCAGCGAGGGCAGGGCCTCGGCGCCGGGCTCCGGCCGCCAGGTCGCCGTCACGTCGAATGACGTCTTGCTCATCGACTCGGCGAGCCGCATGAGCAGCTGCGTCTTGTCCGCGAAGTGGGTGTAGAAGGTCGACCGGGCCACCTCCGCCTCCCGGGCGATGCGCTGCACCCCCAGCTCGGTGAAGGTCACCCCCTCGGCGAGGAGGCGCTGGGTGGTGGCGAGGATCCGGGCCTCCACCGGCAGGCGGCGGTCGGCTCCGCCGGACGGGCGCCGAGTGATGGATGGCATACGCGGATCCTAGGCAACCCCGTCGTCGCTGGCCGTGGCCCCGGCTACGCTGATCGGACACACTGTCCGACAGTTTGTACGACAGCCTGTCCGAGGGCGGACGGCGAGGTCGGGCGCGTACAGGAGGAGCTCACGTGAAGTACCGACTTCTCGGGAACACCGGCGTCTGGGTTTCCGAGATCTCACTCGGCGCGATGACCTTCGGCGGCGAGAACCACCCCGTCTACGGGAGCCTGGGTGCCCTGGGGCGCGAGGACGCCGACCGCATGGTGGCGGCGGCGCTCGACGCGGGCGTCAACCTCATCGACACCGCCGACGTCTACAGCGACGGCGAGAGTGAGGAACTGCTCGGCCACGCGCTGCGCCGGCGCCGGGACGACGTGGTGCTCGCCACCAAGGTGCATGCGCCGACCGGGCCCGGCCCCAACGACGCCGGCTGGTCACGGCTGCACGTGATGCAGGCGTTGGACGCGAGTCTCCGCCGGCTCGGCACCGACCACATCGATCTCTACCAGCTGCACAACTTCGACCCGCTGACCCCGTTCGAGGAGGTCCTGGCGGCGCTCGACGACGCCGTACGCCAGGGCAAGGTCCGCTACATCGGCTGCTCGAACCTGGCGGCCTGGCAGGTCAGCCGGGCACTGGGCGTGTCGGCCGCGCGCAACCTGAACCGCTTCGTGTCCGTCCAGGCCTACTACTCGCTCGTGGGCCGGGACGCCGAACGTGACCTGGTGCCCATGGCGCAGGCCGAGGGTGTGGGGCTGCTGGTGTGGAGCCCGCTGGCCGGCGGGTTCCTGACCGGGAAGGTCAAGCGGGAGGGGGCGTCGACCGAGGTGGGCCGGCGGAACACCGACGGCCACATCGACTTCCCGCCGGTGGACCGGGAGCGCGGTCACGACGTGGTCGACGTGCTGCGGGCCGTGGCCGCGCGGCACGGGGTGAGCGTGTCCCGGACCGCGGTCGCCTGGCTGCTGGCACAGCCGGCGGTCACCAGCGTCACCGTGGGCGCGCGCAAGATCGAGCAGCTCACGGACAATATCGGCGCGAGCGGCCTGGTGCTCACCGAGCAGGACCTGGCCGACCTGGACGAGGTGAGCAAGCTGCCTCCGGCCTACCCCAATTGGATCCAGGCGGCCTTCGCCTCGGCCCGCCAACCCAACGGCTGACGCGTCGACGCCCGCTCCCGGGGATCCGATGTGCCGCCCGTCCCCGGCGGCCGCCCCGCCCGCCGGTCCGGGCGGAGGCGCGCGGGTCCCGCCACCGGACGGTGGCGGGCCCCGCACGCTCCCGGGCCGGCGGGTCCGCGTACGCCCGCGTCAGCCCGCGGCGGTCGTGGCCCGGCGGCTGCGCTCGGCCCGGCGGCGCACCTGCTGGTACGCCCCGGTCAGACCCATCGCCCGACGGACCTCGACCATGGTCTGCCGCACCTCCCGGCGGGTCCGTTCGGTGCCCTCCACGATCAACTGGTCGACCAGGCCACGGTCGGCCTCGATCCGGGCGCGGCGCTCCCGGATCGGGTCGAGGAACCGGTTCACCGCGACCACCAGCTTCTCCTTGACCTCGACGTCGCCGACCCGCCCGGCCCGGTAGCGCTGCTTCAGCTCCTCGACCTGCGCCCGGTCCGGGTTGAACGCGTCGTGGTACGCGAAGACCGGGTTCCCGTCGACCGTGCCGGGCACGTCGGCCCGGACCCGGTTCGGGTCGGTGTACATGCCCAGCACGATGCGGCGCACGGTCTCCGGGTCGTCGGAGAGCAGGATGCTGTTGCCCCGGCTCTTGCTCATCTTGGCCTGCCCGTCGGTGCCGATCAGGGACGGCGTGTCGGCCGGGATCAGCTCCGGGACCGGAAACACGTCGCCGTAGAGGTGGTTGAACCGCCGGGCGATCTCCCGGGTCACCTCGACGTGCGCGGCGTTGTCCTTGCCGACCGGGACCACCTGGCCCTTCACGCAGAGGATGTCCGCCGCCTGGAGGACCGGGTAGCCGAGCAGCCCGTACGGCATCTCCTCCTTGCCGGAGTCCCGGGCCATGTCCTTGAGCGACGGCACCCGCTCCAGCCGGGGCACGGTCACCAGGTTCTGGAGGAGCGTGTTCAGATCCCCCACCTCGGGGATGGCCGACTGGAGGTAGAAGGTCGCCCGCGCCGGGTCGACGCCCGCGGCGAGGATGTCGGTCACCATGTCGCGGGCGTTGCGGGACACCTGGTCGATGTCCTCGCGTCGGTTCCTCGTGGTGAGCATGTGCAGGTCGGCGATGATGAAGAAGCTCTCGTACCGCTGGTGCAGCCGCACCCGGTTGGCGATGCTGCCGACGTAGTGGCCGAGGTGCAGCCGCCCCGTCGGGCGGTCTCCGGTGAGCATCCGTGCAA